>CANJCB010000002.1 GCA_947473305.1 Rhodospirillales bacterium | reverse complement strand
GCGAGCGCCGCGGGTCAGAGCACCTTCGGGACCCTCGTCTCGCGCGGCGGCAAGGAAGGCGTCACCACCCTGCCGACGAACGGCGGGGCGGAGGTCGGCGGCACCATTGTCGGCACCGCCGGCAACATCACCATCCAGGGCCCGGGCGGGGCGGCGCTCAACGGCGCGATCGGCCTCAACCCCGGCATCGGCCCCAACGGCGGCAACAGCGTCGTCCTCAACGCCTCGGGCGGCGCGGGCCATGGCGGCACGATCCTCGTCAAGGGCAGCTTCGAGGACATATTCAGCAACAACAGCAACCTCTTCATCGCCGCCAATAACGGTTCCGCGACGATCAACGGCTCCCTCGGCGCGACCTCTGGCCATCACCTCGCTACGGTGACGGTCTCCGGCAACGGCGCGATCACGATCAACGGCTCGGTCATCACCGATACCGCTTTCCTCGACAAGCAGACGACCTCCAGCACCACGATCTCGGGCAACCTTGCGACCCCGATCCTCACCATGGCGGCGGGGACCGAGACCCTGGAGGTCGACGGGAGCTTGACGGTCAGTGGCGGCGCGATCCTCGCGGGCACCGTGAATGTGCTGAACCTCTCGATCCTCGCCCCGATCACTCTCGCCAGCGATACGACGATCCAGATCCGGAACGGCGGCTTCGCGGTGCTGGGCGGCATCGACGGCTTTAATTCCGGCGCCCAGTCCCTGACCGTCACCTCCAGCGGTGTGCTGGGAGGAGAGGTCGACCTTATCGGCGGCGTGGGCGGCGACGTCTCCCTCAACAATCTCACCGTCAGCGGTCCGACCACGGCGGTGCTGAGCGGGGCCTTCAACCTCACCGGCAATCTCTCGGCAGGGCCGGTCTTCCTGGGTGGGGGCGTGGATATCTCCGCCCATGACGTCACCCTGGGCACCGTGAACAGCCATTCGGCGTCCTTCCTCCAGGATCTCTTTATCGTCTCCAATGGCGGTGCGGTGACGCTCGGCCAGGCCGGCTCGGTCGCCGCCCTCGCGGACCTCGACATCCGGGGCGCGGCCACAACCAGCCTTTCCGGTGTCGTCACAGCCTTGGTGACCGGTTTCGAAAGCACCGGCAGCCAGTTCTATCTGCCGGCGAGCGGCGGCATCATCAACCTCCAGGGCACTTACACCGCCCCGGGCGGCTTCTCGGCGGGCCTGGACTTCCTCGGCACCCCCACCGGCACCGTGCGGATCATCGGCGCCACCGCCACCGTCATCGACAGCGGCGCCGATGTCGCCAACCTTGGCACCGTCACCTTCGGGACGGGAACACCGACCCTCGCCGTGCTGGGCTCCAACGCCACCAACTTCCTGGGAGCGCTGACCGGCGTCGGGATCCTAGACCTCGGGGGCGTCTCAGGCGGCGACGTCAACTTCTTCAGCACGGTCGACATCTCGGCGATCTCGACCGCAGCCCGGCCCTATTCCGTGAACTTCTTCTCGGGCGGCAGCACGACCCTCGGGAATTCCACGACCTTCAGCAATACGGGCGCCACGGGAGAGGCAGCCCTCACGCTCGGCCGGACGCTCATCGTGAACGGCACGCTGACCGTGGCCGGCAGCACCACGCTCGATGCGGCCACCACCATCGATACCCATGGGGCCAACGGCAGCATCGTCCTTCACGCGGTCGATACCTTCTCCGGCAATGTCGGCCAAACGCTGATCCTCAATGCAGGCACCGGCGCGATCACGCTCGGCAACGTCGGCGGCACGACCGCGCTCGCGAGCCTTACCGCCACGGGCGGCACCATCACGCTTGCCAGTGTCACGACGACCGGCGCGCAGAACTATGCGGTCGGCTCGACGGGCACGGTCTCGCTGAACGGCATCTATACCGCCGGCGGCGGCTTGAACGCGGCCACGGCGGTCGTGGGAAGCACCCGGGTCGCCTCGGGCACGGTCTCGCTGACTGGCGCGACCACGATCAACGTTTCGACGGGCTCGCTCAACCTTGGCACGGTCACGGGGGGCAGCAACAACCTGACCGTCAGCGGCTCGGGCGGCAACGGGGTAAAGTTCCTCGGACCCGTGAGCGGCATCGACACGCTTAATCTGGTGGGGGCCTCCACAGTTCCGATCGCCTTCTCCAGCTCCGCCCAGATGGGCGCTCTCTCGATCGCCAGCGGCATAACCTTGGGCGGGGCCTTGACGGTCACCAATGGGATTACCCTGTTCGGGACGACCCAGATCAATACGGTCAATAGCCCGATCACGCTCGGCACCGTGAACAGCGCCTCGTCCTCGTCCTTCGGCTTGACCCTCAACGCAGGCACTGGCGCGATAACTCTCGGCAACGTCGGCGGCACGACCGCGCTCGCGAGCTTGACCGCCTCCGGCGGCAGCATCAGCCTGTCGAATGTGTCCAGCGTAGGAGCCCAGAGTTATTCGGGCAGTTTGACGCTCGCTGGCTCCTATTTTGCGGCGAACTTCACCAGCACCGGATCCATCCTCGTGGCAGGACCGGTCAGCATAACGGCCAACAACGTCAGCTTGAGCGCGGTGAACAAGGCGGGGAGCGTGAGCGGCACAGCCTCCTTCGCGGTCGCCGGAGATTCAGAGACCGGTCAAGTGACCATCGGCGACATCGGGGCCGTTTCCGCGCTGAGCAGCACATTTATCACCGGCCGCAATGTGTCCATCGGGTCGGTGACCACGACCGGGACGCAAAATCTCGGCGGCACGGTCACGCTCAATGGAGCCACCTATAGCGGGCTCTCCTTCACCGTGAACGGCAGCCTCGTGCTGACCCGTGCCACGACGATCACCGGCCGAAACGGAATCTCGCTGGGAGCCGTCAACCAGGGCGCAAATCTGGCGGTCTTGATCAGCGATGGAACGATCACCGTCAGCAATACCTGGACGGCAACCACCGGCGATCTGAGGATCCAGTCCTTCTCGACCGGCACACCGATCTTCCTGGGTGCCACTCCGATCGAAGGCGGGCTCTTCCTGACCGCCCAGACGCTCCTGAACATAGATCCGCCTAACTTGACGACCGTCGGCTTCATCGACGGTTCGGGCACCGGTGCGATGACCGTCGGCGACATCCAGTTCGACGCGCCTTTGGCCCTGCGTGGCTCCTCGATCACCATCACCGGCACCTTGTCGAAGACGGCGGGCCAGCTCTCCCTTATCTCCTCGGGAGCGGTGACGGGCGCGATGGCCCTCCAGAGCGGCACTGGCGACCTCATCCTGAAAGCCACGAGCGCGACCTTGACCGGCAGCATCGATGGCAAGACCATCTCCGGCCTCAACGCGCCGATCACCTTCGCGGAAGGCACGCCAACCAGCGGCAGCTTCAAGTTTAACGATCTCGGCTTTGGTCCCTCGGCTTCGCCTCCCGTGATCATCGTCCCGCCGCCCGTCACACGCTCACCCCCGCCACCGCCACCGCCACCCCCGCCACCGCCCCCGCCACCGCCACCGCCACCGCCACCGCCACCGCCACCGCCACCGCCGCCACCGCCACCGCCGCCGCCGCCGCCGGCCGACGCCCCGCCGCCGCCGGCTGCGCCGCCGCCGCCGCCGCCGCCGGCTGCCCCGCAGACGGTCGAGCAGACGGATACGGGCGGAAGTTCCTTCGCCGAGATCAGTGGCTCCTCCGGCACGACCACCACCGCCTCGACCGGATCCACCGGCGCGACCGGCGGCGCGTCCGGCGGCTCGAGCAGCAGTTCGAGCGGACCCGCCCCAGCCGCCGATTCATCGGATAAAGCTCTGCATGCGGTCGCCGATCCGCGGCCCGTCAAGGCCGTCGACCATGCGCAACCCCTGCCGAAATCGGTCAAGACCCCGCTCATCCCGGGCCAGCTCGACCGCTACTCGCCGCCGCCGCCGACGCCCACGGGCGTCCCCGGCATCTCGCATGCCTTCTCAACGTCAGGGAACCCCGCAAGATGGTTCGCCAGTACCGGGAGACGCTGATGCATAGAACTTTCACACGCGGGATCCTCACTCTCGCCGCCGTTTTGGCGCTTGCCGCCTGCGGGTCGGCCCCGGCCGGCAAGGAGCAGGCTGCCGACGCCTCGGGGGCGAAAAACGGCTCCTCGCTGGGGGTGGATCTGACGGGCGCGGCCTGCCGCTCGGAACCGCGCAGCGACATCACCGCGGATCCCAATACCGTCCCTCCCATCGCCATCTATTGCGGGAAGAGCAAGCGGCCGAGCGGTTATGTGGAAATCACCCTGCTGCCGCTCAACGTCGCCGCGCAGGGACAGGGCCGGCGCGATGTGCTCGAAAAGGCCGCGGCCGGAACGCCGGCCGGACGGGACGCTGCCACACGGCTCGACTGCGAGGCGGGGTCCTGGGTGCAGACCCCGGACGAAATCGACGTCAAAATGAGCCACTGCTCGCTTTCAGACGGCGTTTGGCCGCAAGTGGCCGAGGTCGCGGGCATCGGCAGATATCTCATCACGGCAAGCGGCCTGCCGGCGACCCTGCCGGTGCTGGAACGCGCGATCGCGCAGCTTGTGGAATACGAAGCCCCGGAGGGAAAGCCGGCCTTTGGCGGCGCCGATAACGCGAAGCAGCGCGCGACCCAGGTGACGGGCGCCCGCGCCGTTTCCATCAATTCCGACGACGTGGACCGTTTCAGCGAGCTCAAGGAGAACGCAAGGGTCCAGAACAGCCGCAACGATTACACCCGGTCGGAAGACGCCTTCCGCAATGCGCTCAACATCCAGGAACGCGCCTTGGGCGATCAGGCCCTGGGTGTCGGAGTCACCCTGACCGAGCTTGCCTTGCAGGTCAGTAACCAGGGCCGCTTCGAGGAGGCCGCGGGTCTTTTCCGCCGCGCGGACCCCATCATCCAGCGCAACCGAAACGCGCCCGACGAGCAGGCGCGGTTCTTCACCTCGATGGCCTATGATGCCGCCAACCAGGGCAAATACGCCGAGGCGCTCAATTACGTCAAAGAGGCGACCGGCATCTGGCGGACCCTGTCCCAGGGCTCCAAGACCAATCTCAGCGACTTGGGCGGCGGCGACAGCAGCGGCGACCTCACGACGGCGAAGGGCGAGCTTGCCCATTCGCTCAACGTCGAGGCGGCCATGGCGCTCCGGACAGACGATCTGACCGGTGCGGAAACGGCGGCCAAGGAAGCGCTCAGCATCATCGGCGACGTGCCGAACCTTCCACCCTGGTGGCGGCCCGACATCCTGAGCACCATCGGCGAGGTCTATGCCCGCCAGGGTCAGCTCGACGATGCCGAAGTGGCTTTCCGCGGCGCGCTCATCTTCCGCCAGCGCCTCTTCGGCGACACGGCACCCACCGCGCTCACCTATATCCAGCTCGGCAGCGTCTATTCGCGTGAGAGCCTGTGGCCGGAATCCGTCCGCTCCTATCAGCTCGCCATCGGCATCCTGGGGCATGATGAGGTCGCGCGCTCCGGGCTTGTCTTCGACGAGGTCGGACCCTTCATCGTCGCGGCCAAAGAGCTTGCCAAGAAGGATCCCAGCCAGCGCGCCAAGCTCGACAGCGACATCTTCAAGATCCTGCAATACATGGGCGGCGGCATGACCGACCAGACGATCACCCGGGCGGCGGCGCGCATGGCGGCGACCGATCCCGCGATCTCCGACATGGTGCGCGAGCTTCAGGAAAGCCAGCGCCGCCGGGACGCGGCCCGCATCACCCTGGCGCATGAGACCTCGCTGCCCGACGACGAACGCGGCGCCTCCAAGGAGACGGCACTGCTCCAGTCGATCAACCTGGAGACCGAGCGCACCGACGTGCTGACGAAACGGATCCAGGAAGCCTTCCCGGCCTATTCGAACTTCGCCAATCCGGGTGCCCTTGACGTCAAGGAGATGCAGAGACGCCTGGGTCCCAAGGAGGCGCTGGTCCAGTTCCAGTTCGGCGCCGACCAGGGTTTCGTCATCCTGACCAAAGCCAGTGCCTTCAAGGCGGAGCCCATCGATCTCGATCGCACCGAAGCCGCGACCGCCGTGGCCGAATTGCGGCGGGCGTTCAATGTGACCGGCGGCGGGCTGACGGAATTCGACCTCGACGCGTCCTATGAGCTTTACCAGAAGCTGCTGGGGCCGGTCATGGCCGACCTCCGCGACGTCAACCACCTGATCGTGGTGCCCTCGGGTCCCTTGGCGAGCCTGCCGATGAGCCTCCTGGTGACGCAGAAGCCCAGGCCCGGCAACGATTATCGCCGCGCCGCCTGGCTCAACCGCATCATGGCGACGAGCACGGTGCCTTCGGTCCGTGCCTTCGCCGTGCTGCGCGACCAGAAGGACGCCAAGCGGGCGCCCAAGCCCTATCTCGCCTTCGCCAATCCGACCTTCGAAGGCCAGAAGGAAACCCGCGACGCGAACGGCCGGCCCCGTCCTTCGGGCCTGCAGAACCTCAACAACCAATGCCGTGAGGGTCCGACTTCGGTCGATCTTCTGAAGGGCCTCGCCCCCCTGCCCGACACCGCCAACGAGGTGCAGACCATCGGCGCCATCCTGGGAGCGGATCGGTCATCGCTGCTGCTGGGCGCCGCGGCCAACGAGCCCGACCTCCGGAAGCTCAAGATGGACGACTATCGGATCGTCTATTTCGCTACCCACGGCCTGCTGCCGGGCGAGTTGAAATGCCAGTCGGAGCCCGGCCTTGCCTTGTCGCCACCGGCCCAGACCGCCTCCACCAAGGAAGCGGACGGTCTCCTGGAAGCAAGCGAGATCGCCGAGCTTCAGCTCAATGCGGACCTGGTGGTGCTCTCGGCCTGTAACACGGCGACCGGCGGCAGCCAGTTCGGCGGCGAGTCCCTCTCGGGCCTCGCGGAGGCCTTCTTCCATGCGGGCGCGCGCACCCTCATCGCCAGCCATTGGCCGGTGCCTTCGGCGGCCACGGTGAAGCTGATGACCGGCATGTTCGAACGCCTGGGCCCGGATTTGAAGGGCGGCATCTCCGAGAACCTCCGTCAGTCCCAGCTCGTGCTCATCGACCAGCAGGCCACATCGCATCCGTTCTTCTGGGCCGCCTTCACCGTCATCGGCGATGGCGCGGCCAGCGAAGGGCTTCCTGCCCCGACCCGCGAGGCCGCGATCCGCGGCGCGCGTAACGGCTCGTAAAGAGGGAGGAATTTCATGCCTCGCCACATCATCGCGGCCTCGATCGCAACCCTTCTCGGCCTCGCCGGCATCGCCCAGGCGGCCACCGATTTCATCGTCATGGACGCCCGCGGCATCAAGCTGAAGGCCGGCGACAAAATCGACGGCGATCAGAAGCTGACCCTTCTCGACGGCCAGCGGCTGACCCTCATGGCGCCCAACGGGGCGACGCTCAAGCTGCAGGGTCCGAAAGACGAAGCCCCCTCCGATGAATTAAAGGGCGGCAGCACCGCCGATGTAGGCGGCGCGCTCACCGCGATGCTGGCCTCGAACAAGACCAAGACCGCACTCGGTGTGACCCGCAATGCCGGAAAGAAGGAGCTGCCTGAGCCCTGGTTGGTGGATGTCTCCAGCGAGGGCGTCACGTGCCTCTTGCCAGGGGAAGCCGTCAAGCTTTGGCGGCCCAAGGCGGAGGCGGAGGGTAAACTGACGATCGCACCGTCGGATCGCAGCTGGCAGGCCAGTCGCGATTGGAGCCAGGGCAGCGATATCATGGCGATGCCGCCGAGCGTCCCGCTTCACGATCGCGCCACCTATATCTTCAACCTCGACGGCGAGTCGAAGCAGGTAACCCTGGTGGCTATTCCAGTCGCCATGAACAACGACCTGATGCGCCTCGGTTTCATGTTCGACAAGGGCTGCATCCGCCAGACCCCCGCCCTCGAAAACGCGATCCGCGATCAGTCCACCAAGCCCGTGGCGCAGCGATAGCCGTTTATAGACCGCCCAAGGAGACAGCTCGATGACCAAGCCGAAGATCAAGCTCAAGGATCGCTTGCTTCAGCTTGCGGTGATCGTCGCCTCGGCGGGATTGGCGCTGCTCGTGGTCCATCAGGTGAGTTTCCTTCACCAGGGCGAGCTTTTTATCGACGACATCCGGGTTGCCGCCGGCACGCCGCAGGAACCCCAAAGCAAGGATATCCTTATTCTCGGTCTGACCGAGGACACCCTCGCCAAGTTTCCCTATCGGTCGCCCGTGGACCGGGCCTTCCTGACCACTCTCCTTGAGAAAATGGAGGAGAACGGGGCGCGGGCGGTCGGCCTCGATATCCTGTTCGACCAAGACACCGAAGAAGACAAAGACGACCAGCTCAAGAAGGCGATCCGCGACGTAAAAATACCGCTGGTGATCAGCTTCACCGATAAAGACGAAGTCGTTAATTCAGATCAGAAAGAACGTCTGGCGGAATACGTTCCCTTAAGCACTCAAGTATATGCCGATATCGTCAAGGGAGACGATGGCACCATCCGCCAGATCTATCCTGGTGAAAAGCTGCCGACCGGCGAATACAGATACGGTTTCGCGCGCGGCCTCCTGCATAAACTGGGCGGCGAGACGCCCGATCAGGTGCTCGACATGGTTTGGCACGGGCGGCCGGATTCCAAATCCCTGCCTTTCGAGATGCGGGAAGCTCATTTCATTCCGATTCTCGCCGCGACGCAGCCCGCTGTTCTGAGGGAAGCCGTCCAGGGTAAGATCGTTCTCGTCGGTTCCTGGGAAAGCCTGAACGACCGGCATCGCACCCCCTTCGCCGTCGTCGAGAGGGAGAAGACCCGCGCCTCCACCGGGGATGTGTTGGACGATGTCGCCAATCAGGCAACCCGCCCCGGCATCGAAATCATCGCCCATCAGATCTCGCAGCTTCTGGAAGGCCGCCGCGCCCAGCATCTCTCGCTCGTCCAGGAATTCATCTTCATCCTGGTCTTCGCAGCCCTGGGCGGCATATTGGGCGGCCTCGAGATCGGCGTCGCTTGGCGCGTCGCCAGCGGTGCTGTCGTCCTGGGCCTGCTCTGGGCCGGCGGCTGGTATCTCTTCAACTATACCCATTTCATGGTGGCTCTGGTCTCGCCCACCATCGGTCTCGCGATGGCGCTCTGGGGCGCCGAATCACTGACCGGCCGCGAAGCCAAGAAGCAGCGCGAATTCATCCAGGGCGCCTTCTCCCGCTATCTGTCGCCCAAGGTGGTGGACCAACTCGTGGCGGACCCCACGAAGCTCCGTCTGGAAGGCGAGCAGAAGGAGATGACCTTCCTCTTCACCGATCTGGCGGACTTCACCAAGTTCGCCGAGAAAATGAATTCGACGGAATTGGCGACGCTCCTCAATATCTATCTCGACGGCATGGTGGCCGTGGTCCAGAGCCATGACGGTACCGTCGACAAATTCATCGGCGACGCCATTTTCGCCATCTTCAACGCGCCTCTCGACCAGGAAGATCATTGCGAGCGGGCGGTGCGCTGCGCGCTCGATATCGACAAGTTCTCGGAAGCCTTCCGCCAGGAGAATTACGAGAAGGAGGGCTACAAGCTCGGCATCACCCGCGTCGGCATCAATACGGGCCAGGCGGTCATCGGCAACTTCGGATCGACCAAACGGCAGGAATACACGGCGCTCGGCGACGCGGTGAACACGGCCTCGCGGCTGGAAGGCGTCAACAAGCAGTTCGGCACGCGGCTCTGCGTCTCGCAGACGACCTATGAGCAGTGCAAGCATGTGAAATTCCGCCCGATCGCCGTCATCGCGCCCAAGGGCAAGTCGGAATTCCTGCCGATTTACGAACCCTTGTCCGATGAAAGGGCGGAATCGGAATTCATCAGGGGCTACATGGACGCCTATGGCCGCTGCGAGCGCAAGGAAGACGGCGCGCTCCAGATGTTCGACAAGCTCTTCGAGGCGGAACCCGAAGACGGGCCGACCAACCTCCACCGGAACCGCCTCATGGCCAACGAGGTCGGAGTGGCTTTCGCACTGACCGAAAAGTGACGGGAGGCCTGGTTTGAGCGACGCCGACGGAAAACCGCTCCCCGCCCGGGCGACCTTTGCGCCGGCTCAGGTTATCTTTCGCGAAGGCGACGCCGGCGACCGTGCCTATCTCGTCGAACAAGGCCTTGTGGAAATCCGCAAGAAGGACAGCAAGGGCGAAAGGCTGATCGGCCAGATCAAGCCCGGCGAATTCTTCGGCGAAATGGCGCTTATCGACGACAAGCCCCGCATGGCGAGCGCGGTGGCGGCTCAGCATACGATCTGCCTGACCGTGGCCCGCGATGTCTTCAAGGACCGCATGCAGAAGGCCGATCCGCTGCTGGCGGCGCTCCTCAAGATGTTCACCTCGAACATCCGCGAGCTCGAAGACCGCCTGAACCGCTGGTAGGCGTCTCACCCTTTCGGACTTGTAACGGAACAGAGTGACGCGTTGGACCGTTGTCCCGGGAATTGACCCCTATTCCGGACTGCAGGTCCCCCATGCGCACCTCTTTTTTCCGATTTCTCGCCGCCGCATTTCTCGCCGTCGGCGTTGCCGGCCCGGCTTTCGCCCAGGACCAGGCGATCGATCCGCCGGCCCGCGTGGGGCGTTTGAGCTTTACGAGCGGGCAGGTTTCGCTCCAGGCCCCCGGCGATACCGATTGGTCGACAGCGCCGATCAATTATCCGGTCAGCAACGGCACCAATCTCTGGATCGATCCAGCGGGGCCCGCGGAGGTCGAGATCGGCCCCGATCGGATCACGCTGGACGGCGGGACCGAGCTTGACGTCACCTCTCTCGACGATGCGGTGATGGGCTTCAACCTGCCGCAAGGGTCCATGGTGATCAGGCTCGGCGCTCTCAATCGCGGGGAGCAGGTCCAGATCGGAACGCCCCGCGGCCTGGTGCAGCTGATGCAGGTCGGCCGCTACCGGATCGACGCCGGCAATGACAACGAGCCCACCCGCATTACCGTGCTGCAGGGTGAAGCGCAGCTCGTCGAGGATGCGTCGAGCCCCACCATCCGCGCCGGCCAGGCCGCCGTCCTCTCGGGCGGTGATCAGGTCAGCGTCGCCATGGATCGCGCGAGCCCTAGCGATCTCGACCGCTTCGCCGACGGAAGAGAAGCCAAGATTCGTCCCGTTGCCTCGAGCGCCCCGCCCGTGTCGCCACAGATGACCGGCGTCGCGGAATTGTCCCAATACGGCCAATGGTCCGCCGAGCCGAGCTATGGCCAGGTCTGGTATCCCCGCGACGTGCCCGCCGACTGGGCGCCCTATAGCTACGGGCATTGGGCCTGGATCTCGCCTTGGGGCTGGACCTGGATCGACGATACACCCTGGGGCTTCGCGCCCTTCCATTACGGGCGCTGGATCCATGCGTCGCGCGGTTGGGGCTGGTATCCGGGTCCAGTCGTCGCCCGGCCGGTCTTCGCCCCCGCCCTCGTCGTCTTCCTGGGAACGCCGGCCCGCTTCGGCGCAGGGGTGCGAGGCCCCGGCGTCTCCTGGGCGCCGCTCGCCCCGCGTGAGGCCTATGTGCCGGCTTTCCGGTCTTCCGCGCAGTTCCGCGTTCAGATCAACCTCGGGCAAACCCGCTCCGTCGTCGCTCCCCGGGCGCCCCGGAACGCGCAATTCGCCGTGGCGCAATCCCATGCCGCCGCGCCGATCTTCCGGCCGGCCGAAGCGCCGCGCCGCGCAGGCCGCGTCGCCGCGAGCGCGCCGGTCTCTCCCCGGGTGGAGCACCTTCACCAGGCCCATCCCCAGGGCGAACGCGTGACGCCGACCGCCGCCACCACCACGGGCGCGCCGGTAAGGCCCGCTTTCAGCGGGCGTGAACGGGCCGGCGCCAACAACGCCGTGGCACGGCCGCCGGAAGCCCAACGTCAGTTCCAGGAGCGCGGCGGCCAGGAGCGGGGCGGACAGGATCAACGCCAAGCCGCGCCCGCCGTCTCGCCGCAGGACCGTGATCGCAATGGACAAGATCGTAACAGCCAGGATCGTAACGGCCGTAATCAGAGGAACGGCACGCCTACCCCGGCGGTGGCTCCCGCCGGCCAGCCCGCTCCTGTCGTAACGCCGCAGGATCGTGATCGTAGCGAGCGCAATGCCCAGGATCGGACCCAGCGGGACCAGGGCCAAAGAGAACAGCAGCAGCGTGCGGCCACACCCGCGCCGACGGTCGCGCCCGCGGGCCAGCCCGCTCCCGTGGCAACGCCGCAGGATCGTGATCGCAATGACCGAAATGCTCAGGAGCGTGGTCAACGCACGCAGCGCGACCCGCAACAGCGTGCGACCGCGCCCGCGCCAGGCACTCCCGTTGTAGCGCCCCAGGCCGGCCCTGCCGCGACACCGCAGGACCGCGAACGAGGGGAGCGTAACGCCCAGGATCGTGCCCAGCCCCCCCAGCGGGAGCAGCAGCAACGCGCCGCCGCACCGGCTCCGGCGGCGGCGCCCGCCGCACAGCCCGCTCCGGTGGCACCGCCGCAGGACCGCGCTTTGCGCACCGCAGCGCCCCGCGCTCCGGTGAGTGCTCCGCCCCAGACGCCCACCCCGACGGTCGCGGCTCCACGGCCGCCGGCGCAAGAGCAGCGCCGCGAGCCGCCCCAGCACGTAGCACCCCAGGTGGCGCCGCAACCCGCGGCTATCCGTCCGCCTCCGCCAGTACCGGCAGTCCAGCCGCCGAGGCCGGCTCCGGCTGCGGCCCCGGCGCCTCAAGCTGCGCCGCCCCATCCACCGGCAGCTCCGGCAGCGGTTCCTCATCCGGCGCCCGCACCGGCCCAGAAAGAGCCGCCAAAGGATAAGAAGGAAGGCGGCTAAGCCTCGTCAGACGTCGAGGTTGGCCACTTCCAGGGCATTTGCCTGGATAAATTCCCGGCGGGGCTCGACCACGTCGCCCATCAGGGTAGAGAAAGTCTCTTCCGCGATGTCGGCGTGGGCGACCCGGACCTGGAGAAGGGTGCGGACATCGGGATTGAGCGTCGTTTCCCAGAGCTGCTCCGGGTTCATCTCGCCCAGGCCTTTGTAGCGCTGAACATCGCCTTGGCGGGGCCCGAGAGCCATGATGGCTTCTACCAGAGCCGTTGGCCCGGGGATCGGGAACTCCTTGTCCTTCGATGTAAGACGGGCGGGCTCGGCATAGATCTCCATCAACTCGCCCACCCTTTCGGCGAGACGATGGGCCTCGGCGCTCCGCAAGAGGGCGCTGTCGATCAGCCGGCGTTCGGTGACGCCATGAAGGGTTCGGGTGAAGGTGAAGCCCTCGCCCTCGATGACGGCGCCCACCCAGCCACGCTCCTGAGGGTCGGCCAAGCGGTCGAGCCGTCGGCCGATCTCGGCCACGATGGCTTCCGCCCTCGGCTGATCGCGGAGGATCGCAGGATCGAGCCCCCCGGCAATCGCCGCCTGTTCGACCACGGGGAGGCTTCCCGCCTTGCGCGCCAGCGGCTGCAGAAGACGGCGACAGACCCGGGCCTTCTCCACCAGATCCCGCAGATCGTTGCCGCCGCGCTGCACACCGTCATGCTGGACGAGGACGGTGTCGCGAAGGCCGGCGGTGATCGCATATTCCTCGAGCGCGGGGTCGTCCTTCAGATAGACCGCCTTGCTGGAGCCGCGCTTCACCTGATAGAGCGGCGGCTGGGCGATATAGAGGAAGCCCCGGTCGATCAGGGGCCGCATCTGGCGGAAGAAGAAGGTCAGCAGCAGCGTGCGGATATGGCTGCCGTCCACATCGGCGTCGGTCATGATGATGATGCGGTGGTAGCGGGATTTCTCCACGTCGAAATCCTCGGGTCCGATCCCGGTGCCGAGCGCCGCGATCAGGGTGCCGATTTCCGCCGAGCCCAGCATCTTGTCGAAGCGCGCGCGTTCCACGTTGAGGATCTTGCCCTTCAACGGCAGGATCGCCTGGAAGCGACGGTCGCGCCCCTGCTTCGCCGAGCCGCCGGCGCTGTCGCCCTCTACCAGGAAAAGCTCGCATTTGGAGGGATCGCGTTCCTGGCAATCGGCGAGCTTGCCCGGCAGGTTCGCGATATCGAGCGCGCCCTTCCGGCGGGTGAGGTCGCGGGCGCGCCGGGCCGCCTCGCGGGCGGCGGCGGCCTCGACGACCTTGCCGACGACGCGCTTGGCCTCGACCGGATGCTCCTCGAACCATTGCTGAAGCCGGTCGCCGACCACGTTCTCCACCGCCGGCCGGACTTCCGATGAAACCAGCTTGTCCTTGGTCTGGGAGGAGAACTTGGGGTCCGGCACCTTGACCGAGAGGATGCAGGAAAGCCCTTCCCGCATGTCTTCGCCGGTGAGCTGGACCTTCTCCTTCTTCATGATGCCACTTTCGGTGGCGTAGTTATTGATGGTGCGGGTCAACGCCCCGCGGAAACCGGCCAGATGGGTGCCGCCATCCCGCTGCGGGATGTTGTTGGTGAAGCACAGCATCGTCTCGTGATAGCTGTCGGTCCATTCCATCGCCACCTCGACGATGATCCCGTCGCGCTCGCTCATGAGCGAGATCGGCGCGCCGTGCAGAACCTGCTTGGAGCGGTCGAGATATTGGACGAAGGCTTCCAACCCGCCCTCGTAATGCATGACGACCTTCTTCACGTCCACATGCCGGGCGTCGGTGAGTTCCAGCGTCACGCCGGAATTCAAAAAGGCGAGTTCCCGTAACCGGTGTTCGAGGGTCGTGAAATCGTATTCGGTCTTGGTGAAAGTACCCGTGCTTGCCAGAAAGGTAAGCTCGGTGCCGGTCTTGGGGGCTCCATCGGGCTTCAGCGGCGCGGGGCCAACGACCCTGAGCGGGGCCTCGGGATCGCCATGGATGAAGCGCATGGCATGCTCTTGCCCGCCCCGGAAGATATTGAGGTCGAGGCGCGAGGAAAGCGCGTTCACCACCGAGACGCCGACGCCATGAAGGCCGCCCGACACCTTGTAGGAATTCTGGTCGAACTTACCGCCCGCATGGAGCTGGGTCATGATGACCTCGGCGGCGGAGACCTGCTCCTCGTCATGGATATCGACGGGAATCCCGCGGCCGTTATCCGTGACGGTCACCGAGCCGTCGCTGTTGAGCGTCACGGTGACGGTGTCGCAATATCCCGCCAGCGCCTCGTCAATGGCGTTGTCCACCACCTCGTAGACCATGTGATGGAGACCCGAACCGTCGTCGGTATCGCCGATATACATGCCCGGCCGCTTGCGCACGGCATCGAGCCCGCGCAATACCTTGATCGACTGGGCGTTATAGTCATCGGCGCCGGTCGGATCGACTGCGGACGGAACGTTCGGATCGCTGCTCATGGCTGCGTATTACTCCATAGACGACGTGTCATCGCGGCGAGATGGTCGCATCCACCACGCCGAAAAACTGTCCTTGGCCCTCAAGACCCTCGAAGAGGATCTCGTCGGTGCCGGTGAGCCAGGCCTGGGCCCCTAGGGCCAGAAGCTCGGCGAATAAAGCCTTGCGCCGCGCCGCATCGAGATGGGCGGCCACCTCGTCCAGCAGCAGCAGGGGGGTCGCCCCGCGCATTCCCGCCTGCAGCCGCGCATGGGCCAGCAGGATCGAAATCAGCAGCGCCTTCTGCTCGCCGGTCGAGCAATGAGCCGCCGGCATCCCGCTCTTCACGTGCCGGACGGAGAAATCCGACCGATGCGCGCCCAGCGTCGTGACGCCGCTTTCCGCATCGACCCTCCGGGCGCCGGCGAGCTTCGCGCGGAACTCGTCCTCCACCGCCAGGGCCGGCTGGTCCGCGAGCGCATCCTCCAGCAGACCGGTCAGCGCCATCCGCGCCTGGGGAAAAGGCCCTATCCCCTCGGCGCAGGCGCGGTCCAAAAGCTCCACCACATGCCGCCGCCCGGCGGCAATGGCCGTGCCGCGTTCCGCCATCTGGATTTCGAGCGCCGTGAGCCAGGAGGCGTCTCCCGCCCCGTCCCGCAACAACTTCGCCCGCTCCCGCATCGCCTGTTCGTAGCCCGCCAGACGCGCGGCATGACCCGGATCGAAGCCATAGACCAGGCGGTCCAAAAACCGGCGACGGGCCGAGCTTCCCTCCAGGAAGAGCCGGTCCATCTGGGGCGTGAGCCAGACCACATTCACATGCTCGGCCAGCGCCGCCTGGCTTTTCGCCGGGGCGCCATCCAGCCGGACGAGGCGGCGCTCCCCGCTCTCGCTCCCGGCATCCCGTCCCGTGCCGATCTGCACCGGCCCGGCCGGCGTTTCCGCCGTCGCCGACAAGGCCCAGGCCCCGACAGGATCCGCATCGGCCGAGGGCCGGCGATCCATCTCGGTCAGTTTGGCCCGGCGCAACCCGCGGCCTGGCGCCAGCAGCGAGACCGCCTCCAGGAGATTGGTCTTGCCCGCGCCATTAGGCCCGGTCAGGACCACCGGACGGCAATCGACCGTCAGCCGGGCCGAGGCATAGCTGCGGAAATTCGTCAAGACGAGCCGCGTCACGGCGAGCGGAGCGGCCGGAAGCCGGCCCTCCGCCGGAGTGTCGGATCTCTCCTGCGGCATGCTTGCTATATGGGGATTGCCGCCCCCGGACGCCAGCGGCGAAAGGGTTGAAAAGCGGGCGGCGAGACCGGTCGAGCCCGTCACACCCGCATCGGCATCAAGACATAGAGGGCGCTGCTGTCGGCGCTGTCCCGGACGATGGTCGGCGAGGCGGCGTCGGCCATGGAGAACTTCGCGCCCTCGCCCTCGATCTGCTCGGCGATATCGAGGAGATAGCGGGAATTGAAGCCGATCTCCAAGGGGGTCGAGCTATAGGAGACTTCAAGCTCTTCCGTCGCCGTCCCATTTTCAGGGCTGGTCGCGGAAAGCGTGAGGCTGCCCCGCTCCACAGTGAGCTTCACCGCCCGGCTTTTCTCGGTGGAGATGGTCGAGACACGGTCGACCGCCTCGGCGAAGAGCTTGCACTCCACTTCGAGGACCTTGTCGTTATTGGCCGGGATCACCCGGTCGTAATCCGGGAAGGTGCCATCGATCAGCTTCGAGGTCAGGACGGCCTCGTCGAAATGGAAGCGGATCTTGGTGTCGGACAGCGCGATCGAGACCTCCCCATCCGTCTCGTCGATGAGCTTCCGGAGTTCCATCACGGTCTTGCGCGGCACGATGACGCCGGGCATGCCTTCGGCCCCCTCGGGCAGCGGGATCTCCATCCGGGCGAGCCGATGGCCGTCGGTCGCGACCGCGCGCAGCATCGCCACATCGTTGCTCTGGGCCGCGTGCAGGTAGATGCCGTTGAGATAGTAGCGGGTCTCCTCGGTGGAGATCGCGAAGCGGGTCCGATCGATGAGCCGCTTCAGATCGCCGGCGGAAAGCGTGAAATTGTGGGGAAGCTCCCCGCCCGCCATCAGCGGGTAATCTTCCGGCGGCAGGCAGGCCAGCGTGAAGGTGGAACGCCCGGACCGGAGCGTCATCGAGCCCTTTTCGCCGCTGACGTCGAGCTCGATCTGGGCGCCGTCGCGCAGCTTGCGGACGATGTCGTAGAGCGTATGGGCCGGGGCCGTGGTCGAGCCATCGCTCCCCACCTGCGCCGCCACGCCCGCAACGATCTCCAGATCCATGTCCGTGGCGCTGAGCGACAGTTTGCCGCCCTCGGCCCGAAGCATGACGTTCGACAGGATCGGAATGGTATTCCGGCGCTCGACGACACTCTGCACATGCCCGAGGGCACGGAGGAGCGCGGCGCGCTCTATGGTCAATTTCATGGGCGTGAGCGCTCAAGCTGGAGTGGACGACACGACGCCTGAGGATGCGCATCGCGCTCCCCCTTGCGCCCCCCGACGCGTCGGCTGAAACAGGTCTCTGCGACGGGATCGCACTATACCATAAACCCAATCCAGTCGAAGGTTTTTCGACTAGGGTTGGTCCCTCCGGGAAGGCCCTGCCACTATAGCCTGTTCAGGACTCCAGCATGCGCCGGAGAAGGTCGATATCCTCGGCCAGGCTGCGGTCGGTCCCGCGCAAATCCTCGATCGTGCGCACCGCATGCATGACCGTGGTGTGGTCGCGGAAGAATTTCCGGCCGATCTCGGGCAAGGAGCGGGTGGTCAATTGCTTCGAGAGATACATCGCCACCTGGCGCGGCCGGGCGACGGCCCGGGCGCGGCGCGCCGAATGCATGTCGGAGAGCCGGATGTTGTAATGCTCGGCCACCCGCTTCTGGATCTCGTCGATGGTGACCCGCCGCTCGCTGGCGCGCAGCAGGTCCTGGAGGACCTCATGGGCGGTTTCCAACGTGATCGCCCGCCCGACGAGCTGGGCATGGGCGGCGATGCGGTTCAGGGCGCCCTCAAGCTCGCGCACATTGGAGGTGATCTTATGGGCCAGGAATTCCAGCAGCTTCGGCGGCACTTCCGCCTTCCGCTGCTCGGCCTTGGCCTGGAGGATCCCGAGCCGCAGCTCGTAAGTGGTCGGATGGATGTCCGCCACGAGGCCCCAGCCGAGGCGGGAGCGCATCCGCTCCTCCATGCCTTCGAGATCGGAGGGCGACTTGTCGGCGGAGATCACGATCTGGCGGTTCTGGTCCACCAGGGCGTTGAAGGTATGGAAGAACTCCTCCTGGGTCGTTTCCTTGCCACTGATGAACTGGACGTCGTCGATCATCAGCAAGTCGACCGAGCGGAACTGCTCCTTGAAGGCCATGGTGTCCTTGAAGCGCAGCGCCCGGATGAACTGGTACATGAACTTTTCGGCGGAAAGATAGATCACCTTCCGCGAGGGATCCTGGGTCCTGACGTGCCAGGCGATGGCATGCATGAGATGGGTCTTGCCGAGGCCGACCCCGCCATAGAGGAAAAGCGGATTGAAAGGCACCGAGCGGCCGGGACCGACGCAGGCGTCGGCGACCCGGCGGGCCGCCGCGTGGGCAAGCTCATTGGGCTTGCCGACGACGAAATTCTCGAAAGTGAAGCGGGGATCGAGCGGCGCGCTCACATCGCCCTTGTCGTCGAGGATGTCGGGCGTCGCCTGCAGGATGGCGGGAGCGGCCGCCGGCTCGACCCGGGGGGTTGAAATGGGTTCGGGGGCACGAACGCCGTTCGGCGTATCGACCAGAATCTCGACGGCCGCGATCGAGGCGTTCTCGCCGTTCCACAGGGCGCGGATCCGGTCGGCGTAATGGGCCGCGACGCGATCGCGCAAGAAGCGGCTCGGCACCGAGAGGCGCACCCGCCCGCCGGCGACATCGCGCAGGGTCATGGAGGTGAACCAGCTGCGATAGGCAGCCTCCCCCACCTCGTCCCGCAGCCGGCCGCGCACACGCACCCACTGGCCTTGGACATCCCCACCGAAACCCGCGCTCTGGGTCATCTACTCATACCCCCAATATCCTCGCGAGCAGCCAATCGTCGGCCTGCCGCGCGTCTTTTTCCGGCGGTCCCCAGACATCCGGTTGCAACTTTTCAGACACAAATAAACTGCCTAAAATCCAACAAAACTACTTTGTGGTCGAATACCGGCACGGCCTCATCTAACCCGACCTTTCGGCCAGTTAAAACAATGGGCTAAGCTTTTACTTTCTTACACTGGACTAACTACTTGTCAGCAAACGCTAGATGCGCGCTTTTTAGCTACCTTAACTGGAGCTTAAGGGCGTTTCCGTTGCCGATGAGGGACTTTACCCAAGGACAAGGACAGCTGGCAATATGACCGAAAGGTGAACGCTACTTTTTTTGGGGATGTCACAAGAGAGTCCCCAAAACCGACCTTCGGCTGACCCATGAACGACAAAAAGGCCGCCCCCGCAGGAGCGGCCTTTTTTGCGAAATCGAGGCTTCAGAGAGCCTTGATGCGAGTCGAGAGGCGCGAGAGCTTGCGGGACACGGTGTTCTTATGGAGAACCCCGCGGGTCACGCCCCGCTGCATCTCGGGCTGGGCCGCAACGAAGGCCGCCTTGGCCGCTTCCTTGTCGCCGCCGGCGATCGCCATCTCGACCTTCTTGACGAAGGTCCGGATGCGGCTCACCCGCGCGGTATTGACTGCAGTGCGCTTTACGGTCTGCCGGATGCGCTTTTCTGCGGAGGAATGATTGGCCATGAACGGTCCTACTTGGAGCCTTGGTGTCAGGAAAGCCGGGCTTATAGAGAGATGCGGCCCCGCCGTCAAGCGCGGGGTTGAGACTCTAGCGACCCTTGAACTGGGGCGGGCGCTTCTCGACGAAGGCGGCCATGCCCTCCTTGCGGTCCTCTATGGCGAAAGTGGAATGGAAAAGCCGCCGCTCGTAGCGCACGCCCTCGGACAAGGTGGTCTCGAAGGCGCGGTTCACCGCATCCTTGGCCAGCATCACCACGGGCCGCGACAGCGAGGCCATCTTCTCCGCAACGCCAAGCGCTTCCTCCAGAAGCTTCTCGACCGGAACGATCCGGCTGACAAGGCCGCTGCGCTCCGCTTCGGCGGCATCCATCATCCGGCCGGTGAGCACCATGTCCATGGCCTTGGCCTTGCCAACGGCGCGCGTGAGGCGCTGGGTCCCGCCCGCGCCGGGGATCGTGCCGATGGTGATCTCCGGCTGGCCGAATTTCGCGTTTTCGGCCGCGATCATGGTGTCGCACATCATGGCGACCTCGCAGCCGCCGCCCAGCGCATAGCCCGCAACCGCGGCGATGATCGGCTTCCGGCAGGTGGTGATCCGCTCCCAGCCCGCCGTGATGAAGTCCGCCAGATAGACGTCCATATAGGTCTTGTCGGCCATCTCCTTGATGTCCGCGCCCGCCGCGAAGGCCTTCTCGCTGCCGGTGACGACCACGGCCCCGATCTTCTCGTCGGCCTCGAAGATATCGAGCGCCGCACCCAGGTCCCGCACCAGCCCGGCGGAAAGCGCGTTGAGCGCCTTCGGACGGTTGAAGGTGATGAGGCCGACGGCCCCGCGCGTCTCGACGAGGATGTTTTCGTAGCTCATAGGCGCAGCCCTCAGCGGGGTGAAAGGGTGAAGGCGACGGTCAGATCGCCGTCGCGTCCGGCAAAATCGAGCATAAGGGCTTCGGCCTCGCGCCGCCATGTGCCACGACCGGCGGTCTTCCAGCCGAGTTGCGGCAGGGTCGAGCCATAGAAGCTGCGGACCGCCGCGCGGGTGACGCGCCCCCGGGCCTGGGCCTCGACGATCCGTCCCTCGGGCTTGTCGAAGACGAGGCCCGAATCCGCGACCGTCCGGAGGCCCGGCATCAGGGGAACGTCCTCGGTCCCGGCGACAAATCGCTCCGTCGCCCAGGCGCCAGGAGCGGCAAGCAGCAGAAGGAGGAGGAGAAGGGCGCGGCTCATCCGGTAAAATTAGGTCAGCGCTGGCGCTTCGCACAATAGAAAGTCGAGCGGCCGGACTGAACGATCCGTTGAATGGCCTTATCGCAGTCGCAACCGGGACAAGGTTCCCCTTCTTTCCCGTAAACCGCCCATTGATGCTGGAAATATCCCAATTCGCCCGAGGTCTGCACATAGTCCCGGAGCGACGACCCTCCCGCGGCGATGGCCTTCGTGAGCACATCGCGGATCGCCTGAGCCAGTTTCTCCGCCCGGGCGGCCGTCACCGTCGCCGCGATCCGGCGGGGCGAGAGGCCGGCGTAGTAGAGGCTCTCGCAGGCATAGATATTGCCGATCCCGGCCACGACCCGCTGGTCGAGCAGGGCGGCCTTCAAGGGGGTGGACTTGCCGGCCAGCGCCTCGGCGAGCACCGGCCCGCTGAATTCGTTGCCGAGCGGCTCCGGTCCCAGGCCCTCGAAAACCCGGTGATCCGCAAGCTGCCCCGGCGCCGCGTAGTCGAGCAATCCGAAGCGCCGCGCATCGTTGAACCGAACGACGGTTCCGTCTTCCAGGGTGAAGACCACATGGTCGTGCTTTTCGAGGGCGGTCGGGGGCACGCCGGGGTCGGAGAGCAGCATCCGCCCGGACATGCCGAGATGGACGATCAGCGTCCCCCCATCGGACAGATGCATCAGCACATATTTCGCCCGCCGCGCGATGCCGAGGATCACACGCCCCTCGACCAGGGCCTTCAGCCCCGTCGGCATGGGGCGGCGGAGGTCCGGACGATGAAGGTCGAGCGTCTTGAGGCGCTTGCCTTCCATGCGAAGGCTAAGGCCCCGCGCGACGGTTTCGACTTCGGGAAGTTCGGGCATCCGGGGCTGTCTGGCTTTCGACGAAGTGACCGGCTATGTTCCAACACATGGCGGCACACGATACAAGCGGCGAAGCGGATTTCGGCTTTCGCCGCGTTCCGACGGAGCAAAAGGCGAAGCTGGTGCGCGGCGTCTTCGACCGGGTCGCCTCGCGCTACGATCTCATGAACGACCTGATGAGCGGCGGCATCCACCGCCTCTGGAAGGCCGAACTCATCGATTGGGTCGATCCGAGGCCCGGCCAACTCCTGCTCGACGTGGCGGGCGGCACCGGGGACATCTCCCGCCGCTTCCTGGAGCGCGCGCCGCAAGCCCGCGCCATCGTCTGCGACATCAACCAGGCCATGATGAACGAGGGCCGCGACCGCGCCATCGACGACGGCGTGCTGGAGGGCATCACCTGGGTTTGCGGCGATGCGGAGAAGCTGCCCGTCGAGCGCTCCACCGTCGATACCTATACCATTGCCTTCGGGCTTCGGAACGTGACGCGCATCGATGCGGCTCTCGCGGAAGCGCGGCGTGTGCTGAAGCCGGGCGGGCGGTTCTTCTGTCTGGAATTCAGCCAGGTGGTCCAACCGCAGATACGGCGGATCTACGATCTCTACTCCTTCAATGTCCTGCCCAGGCTCGGCCAGATCGTGGCCGGGGACCGCGACGCCTATCAATATCTGGTCGAGAGCATTCGCCGCTTCCCGCCCCAGGAAGAACTCTGCCGCCGCATGGAAGCCGCGGGCTTCGACCTCGTAAAGCACCGCAATCTCTCCGGCGGCATCGCGGCGATCCATTCCGGCTGGCGTCTCTAGTCCGGCTATGCTGGCTCCGCTGCGCGCCGGGCGCAACGTCCTCCGGCTCCTCCAAATTGTCATCACCCTGGCGCGATACGACGCGCTTTTCCCGCTCGAACGGCTCTCGGGCGCCATGGTGGTGGTTCGGCTGCTGCGTCCCTTCAGGCGGCGGGATGCCGCCCTCTTGCGACTTCGGCCGGGCGAAAGGCTCGCCGCGGCGCTCCAGGCCTTGGGTCCCAGCTTCATCAAGCTGGGACAGGCGCTTTCCACCCGGGCCGACCTGATCGGCGAGGAAGTCGCTGTCGATCTTTCCGGCCTGCAGGACCGGCTGCCGCCCTTTCCGGCGGAGGACGCCCGCCGGATCATCGCCGAGGAACTCGATCACCCTCTCGAAGAGCTGTTCTCCAGCTTCGACGACAAGCCGGTCGCGGCGGCCTCCATCGCCCAGGTCCATTTCGCCGTCACGACCGAAGGAGAGGATGTGGCGGTCAAGGTGCTGCGGCCCGGCATCGCCGCCTCTTTTGCCCGAGATATCGACCTCTTCTTCTGGCTCGCGG
This sequence comes from Rhodospirillales bacterium, assembly GCA_947473305.1. Taxonomy (GTDB): domain Bacteria; phylum Pseudomonadota; class Alphaproteobacteria; order ATCC43930; family CGMCC-115725; genus CANJCB01. Next base: position 223,883 of record CANJCB010000002.1, on the reverse strand, counting down.
GAATCATCGAGCGGACCCAGCCGTCCCTCCGGCGTCTCAAACCCCATGCGATCGTCGAAACCCTCGCCGATTCCGTGCGCCTCGAAATGGACCTGCGCTTCGAGGCGGCGGCGGCCTCGGAGCTTGCCGAGAATTTCGAGGGCGATCCCGAATTCAAGGTGCCCCAGGTCGATTGGACCCGCACCGGCGGCCATGTCCTGACGCTCCAGAGGGTCCATGGCATCCCGATCCGGGACCGCGAAGCCCTGATCGCCGCCGGCCTCGACATCGAGGAGATCCTGGCCCGGGCCGCGCGCTCCTTCTTCAACCAGGTCTTCCGCGACGGCTTCTTCCATGCGGACCTCCATCCCGGCAATCTCTTCGTCGATGCGGAAGGCGCCATCGTGGTGGTCGATTTCGGCATCATGGGGCGGGTGGACAAGCGCACCCGCTATTACCTTGCGGATATGCTGCTGGGCTTCCTGACCGGCGATTACCGGCGGGTGGCGGAGATTCATTTCAGCGCCGGCTATGTCCCGGCCCGCCAGTCCATCGACGCCTTCACACAGGCCTGCCGCTCGATCGGGGAACCGATCCTCGGTCGGGCGATGCACGAGATTTCCATCGGCCGCCTGCTGGCGCAGCTTTTCCAGATCACCGAGCAGTTCGAGATGGAGACCCAGCCCCAGCTCCTGCTGCTGCAGAAGACCATGGTCCTGGCCGAAGGCGTCGGGCGCATCCTCGATCCCACGATCAACATGTGGGGCCTCGCCACCCCGCTGATCGAGGATTGGATGCGGATCAATCGCGGCCCCGAGGCCCGGATCCTCGAAACCCTGGGCGATGCTTTCGCGGCTATTCAGCGATTGCCGACCCTGCTGAACGATATCGAGAAGGCTGCGGCCATGGCCGCCGACGGAGGTCTGCGCCTCCATCCCGAGACGGTGGCGGCCATGCGCGGGAGGAACGGCGCGACCCTGCCGCTCTGGATCGCGGCGCTGGCGCTGGCGGCCCTGGCCTTTGCGCTCTGGTAGACCCGCCTTGCGCCCCCCACATCCAAGCTTATAGTGTGGTTTGGTCCCCGCCCCAGCCCAACCCTGGAGATCGATGATGCTCGAAGGCCGGCGCATCCTGCTGATCCTGTCGGGCGGCATTGCCGCTTATAAGAGTCTCGATCTCATCCGGCGGCTGCGCGAAAGGGGCGCTTCCGTGCGCGGCGTGATGACCGAGGCGGCACAGCATTTCGTCACTCCCCTGAGCGTTGCCGCCCTCAGCGAGGAGGCCGTCTATACCGACCTCTTCTCCCTGAAAGACGAGAGCGAGATGGGCCACATCCGCCTGTCCCGGGAAGCGGACCTGATCGTCGTGGCGCCCGCCAGCGCCGACATCATCGCCCGCATGGCGGCCGGCATGGCGAACGACCTCGCCACCACCACGCTGCTGGCAACCGACAAGCCGGTGCTGATCGCACCGACCATGAACCTTCAGATGTGGGCCCATGCGGCGACCCAGGCCAATGTCGCCCTCCTCGACAAGCGCGGCATCCTTCGGGTAGGTCCCGGCTCTGGCGATCTTGCTTGCGGCGAAGTCGGTTCGGGACGAATGGCCGAACCCCTGGAAATCGTCGCCGTCATCGAAAGCTTCTTCCACCGGTCGACCCAGTTGAAGGGGCGGCGGGCCATCGTCACCAGCGGCCCGACCCATGAGCCGATCGATCCGGTCCGCTTCATCGCCAACCGATCCTCCGGCAAACAGGGGCATGCGATAGCCGCCGCCCTGGCGCGGATGGGCGCGGAAACCATCCTCGTCTCGGGTCCCACGGTCGAACCCGATCCGGCAGGCGTCCGCGTCATCCGGATCGAGACGGCGCGGGACATGCTCGCCGCCTGTGAGGCCAGCCTGCCGGCCGATATCGCGGTCTGCGCCGCCGCGGTCGCCGATTGGCGGGTCGAGACGCCGCCCCAACAGAAACTTAAAAAGGAAGGCAGCGGCGCACCGCCCGCCCTGAAGCTCGTGGAGAATCCCGACATCCTGGCCACCCTGAGCGGCGCCGGAAACCGCCGGCCCCGGCTCGTGGTGGGTTTCGCGGCGGAAACCGAGAAGATCGTAGAGCACGCCAAGGCGAAGCGGGCCCGCAAGGGCTGCGACTGGATCCTCGCGAATGACGTATCGCCCGCGACCGGAACCTTCGGCGGCGACAGCAATACGATCCATCTGGTGGACGGTACAGGCGTCGAGGATTGGCCGGCGCTCTCCAAAAGCGATGTGGCGGCCCGGCTCGCCCAGCGGATCGCTTCCTATTTCGACGCGGTCAAGGCCGCCGAGTAGCCCGATGGATGTACCGATTCTGGTCTTGCCGCATGGGCAGGGCCTTCCCCTGCCCGCCTATGCGACGGCTTCGAGCGCCGGGGTCGATCTCTCCGCCGCGGTGGCTGAACCGGTGACAATCGCAGCCGGGGCGCGGGCGCTCGTGCCCACGGGCCTCGCCCTGGCGCTGCCGGAGGGCTACGAGGGTCAGGTCCGGCCGCGCTCGGGTCTGGCGCTGCGTCATGGGGTGACGGTGCTCAACAGCCCCGGTACCATCGATGCGGATTATCGCGGCGAGATCCAGGTGATCCTCGTCAATTTCGGCAGCGAGGCTTTCCGCATTGAGCGCGGCCTCAGGATCGCGCAGCTTGTGATCGCGCCGGTCAGCCGGGTCGTCTGGCAGCCGGTCGCAACGCTGGCGGAGAGCGAGCGCGGCGCGGGGGGTTTCGGCTCCACGGGAACGAAATAAAGGGGGTCCGATATCTCTACGATGGTGCGGCTAACCAAGAAACTTCTCTTCGCAATCGAAGCTGTGCTGGATATCGCCTATAACGCGGGCAATGCGCCCGTCCAATCGAGCGAGATCACGCGGCGCCAGGGCATCCCGCGACGCTATCTGGAACAGGTTCTGCAGCAACTCGTCCGCGAGGGCGTGCTCACCGGCGTGCGCGGCCCCCGGGGCGGCTATCGGCTCGCGCGCGAACGCCGCCGCATCTCGCTCGGCGAAATCGTCCGGGTGGTGCGGGCGCTTGAGACGGGGGACGACCCGGTCGCCGATCCGGCGGGCGCCGAACTCGGGCACAAGGTTGTGCGTCCCTTGTGGCTCCAGCTCAACGAAGAGCTGATGACCCGGCTCGACGGCATCACTATCGAAGATTTATGCCTGAGGGCGCATAATGCCGGCGTCGAAGGCGAATACGGGGCGAAACTCGACTTCTCGATCTGACACGCTCGGGCCGGGCTTCAACCCGAGGGAACCAAGATGGCGCGAACCGTAGCGAAGAAACCGGCTCCCCTTCCGAAGAGCCAGCATCCGGGCGAATTCCGGGGACGGATCTACGACGACATCCTCGGCACCATCGGGGCGACGCCGCTGATCCGGCTGTCGCGCCTCACCGCGGCCCATGGGGTCAAGGCGGACATCCTCGCCAAATGCGAATTCTTCAATCCGCTGTCCTCGGTCAAGGACCGAATCGGGCTTGCGATGATCGAAGCGGCGGAGGCGGCGGGCCGGCTAAAGCCCGGCACCGTATTGATCGAGCCAACCTCCGGGAATACCGGGATCGCGCTCGCCTTTGCCTGCGCGGCCAAGGGGTATCGGCTGATCCTGACCATGCCGGACAGCATGTCCTTGGAACGCCGCAAGATGCTGCTGTTGCTGGGCGCGGAACTTGAGCTGACCCCTGCCGCGCGGGGGATGCGGGGAGCCATCGCCCGGGCGGAGGAGCTTCTGAAGACGCTGCCCGACGCCTTCATCCCGCAGCAATTCATGAACGAGGCCAATCCCGCGATCCACGAGCACACCACCGCCGAGGAAATCTGGAAGGACACCGACGGCCAGGTGGATATGGTGGTCAGCGCGGTCGGCACCGGAGGCACCCTCACCGGGGTCGGCCGGGCGTTGAAGGCGAAAAAGCCAGGGCTTCGTATGGTCGCCGTCGAGCCAGAGGACAGCGCCGTACTTTCGGGCGGCCCCCCCGGCCCTCATAAGATCCAGGGGATCGGGGCAGGATTCATTCCCGCGATCCTGGACGTCAGGCTGATCGACGAGGTCATCCGCATCGCCAACGACACCGCCTTCCGCACCGCGCGGGAGATCGCAAAGGTGGAGGGCATCCCGGTCGGGATCTCCTCCGGTGCGGCGATCGCGGCGGCGCTGGAGGTCGGCGCCCGGCCAGAGATGGCCGGCAAGATGATCGTCACCGTGCTGGCGAGTTCCGCCGAACGCTACCTCTCGACGGCGCTCTTCGACGGCCTATGAGCGACGCCGTGGAACTGACCGAAGCCCAGTTCCAGCGCTATGCCCGGCATCTGATCCTCGACGAGGTGGGGGAAGAGGGGCAGGCAAAGCTCATTTCATCGCGCGTATTGGTCATCGGCGCGGGGGGGCTCGGCTCGCCGCTGCTCCTTTATCTGGCGGCGGCCGGCGTCGGGACCCTGGGCATCGTCGACGACGACACAGTCGATCTCTCGAATCTTCAGCGGCAGATCGTCCATCCGACCAACAGCATCGGCCGAACCAAGGCGGCGAGCGCCCGGGAGACCCTGGCGCGGATCAATCCTGAAATCCGCGTGGAAGCCCATGCGGTGCGCCTCGACGACAAGAACGTCGATGCTCTGGTCGGGGACTATGACCTCATCGCGGACGGCAGCGACAATTTCGCGACCCGCTATCTTCTGAACGACACCTGCCATCGCCTGGGAAAGACCCTCATCGTCGGCGCCCTGGCGCCTTTCGACGGGCAGCTCTCGACCTTCAAGGCGCATCTGGGGCCGCCGCATCCCTGCTACCGCTGTCTTTTTCGCGATCCGCCGCCGCCCGATCTCATCCCCCGCTGCGAGACGGCGGGGATCCTGGGCGCGGTCGCCGGGGTTGTGGGGACCCTCCAGGCGACGGAGGTCCTGAAAGAACTGCTGGGCCTGGGCGAGAGCCTCAGCGGGACTCTCCTCATGTACGATGCGCTTCGCACCGATTTTCATCGGATCAGGATAAAGCGCGACCCGGATTGCCCGACCTGCGGATAATCACGAACAGGGGAAACCCATGAGACGTTGGCTGATCGGGATAATCGTCGTCATCGCCCTGGGCGCGGGCGGGTATTTTGCGCTCGACCAATATGCCCAGCGCCGCGCGCCCGCCGAGGTCGATGCGCTGATCGCGGCGAATGGGCTCGTGTCGGGAACCCATGGCGCGGTCGCCTATTCGCTGTGGAACGATCGTCTTACGGTCGAGGCCATCGATCTCCAGGCGACCGATCCCGCCGCGCTCGGCTGGCGCAAGCTCCATGCCGCGCATCTTGAAATTGCCGGCATCGATCCCTTGCGGATCAAGGCCATGCTGAAGGGCCGCTGGGACGCCCTCCAGCGGCAGCCGACCCCTGATCGGTTGGAATACAGCGGCTTTACGCTGGAAACCTCGGACGGGACCGTTGTGAGCGCCGCTCTTATGGCCATGGTGGAACCGGGGTTCGAGGCGGTCGAAACCTCGTCTGGCATACCCGTCGCCATGAAGACCGTCACCGGGCTCACGGCTCGATCCCTCGATATTACGGATGTCAGGATCTCGGACCGGTCGCCCAAGGGCGCCAGCGATATCACCGCCGATTTGCTCGCCGCCAGGGGGATCAGAAAAGGCCGCGTCGAGTCCCTGGATATCCGGCATATGACGACCGAGGGACCTGGCCAGCCGGGAAGCGGTCCCGCCCGGATGGCCATCGACCGCTTCTCCGTGAGCGGGCTCGAGCATCGCAACATCATCGCCCTGGCCTATGACGCACAGGTGCGGAACGAGCCGCTTCAGGCGCTATGGGACGACATCACGGCAACCGGCGTCTCCTTGGGGGATCAAAGGGTCGACATGAAATTCGACCGGCTGACCCTGGGCGGCGTCAAGGCCAAGCGCGCCGGCTCCTGGCAGGAAGCCCTGGTCTCGCTCGCCGCGGCGAAGGTCGAATTGGATGCCCTCGACGCAAAGGTGCTGAAGGATCGTCCCGGCCGGATCGCCCTGAGCAAGCTGCGTTTCTCCGGTATCGAGCCCGGCCGGATCGCTGGCGCCTCCCTGGAAGGGGTCGCCATCGAGATGGCCGAAAACGAGGCGAAGGTGACGCTCGCCACGGCGGAGCTTCAGGATCTGGCCTATGGAGACTGGACGCGGCTCGGGACACCGGCGCCTCGCATGAGCCTGCGCCATTTCGGTCTCGGCCCCCTGTCGGTCACCCAGCGCGGCAAGGAAATGGGGTCCATGGCCGGCCTGAACACCCTGATGACCTTGGATGACAACGGGTTGCCCGTCGCTTCCTCCATCAAGCTCGACAAGCTCTCGCTGGGCAGCGCGATCCTGCACCAGGGTCCCGTCGGTCAGGAGATCGCGGCGCTGGGGTATAACCAGCTCATGGCGGATTTCTCTGCGGATGGAGCCTATGACGCGGGGACTGCGGACATGGCGGTCCATGAGACCCTTCTGGTCGGTCCCCAGGTCGGCAAGGTCATGATCTCGGTGAAGCTCAACAAGGTCCCCACCGGTCTTGAAGGGGCTTCACAGGAAGAGCAGCTGCGCCGGCTCTTCGGGATGACCCTCGAAAAAGCCGAGATCCGTTACGAAGACGACTCCCTGGCCGAAAGGGTTCTCCGCCGTAATGCGGTGAAGGCCGGGCTGACCCCCGAGCAGATGCGCGACGGCGTCATAACCCAGCTTCGCGCCATCAAGCAGTCCTTGCCGCCCGGCAGCCGGACCGCGGCCATGATCGACGCCGTCGCGGCTTTCATCCAGCAGCCGCGCTCGCTGATCCTGTCCCTGGATCCGCCGCGCCCGGTATCGGTCCAGCAGATCCTGGGGTTGGCCCAGTCGAACCCGATGGAGATGCCGGTCCTGCTAGGACTCTCGCTGCATTAAAGCATCGCCTCCAGCACCCGGTCGGGCGGCCGGTGGCCGTCGATGAAGGTCTTGATGTTGATCAAAACCTTCTGCCCCATGTCGATGCGGCCCTCCAGAGTGGCCGAGCCCATGTGGGGCAGCAGCAGTACGTTGTCGAGGCGCAGGAGCTTCGGATTGACGGCCGGCTCGTGCTCGAAGACATCGAGGCCCGCTCCGGCGATCTCGCGATTGACCAGCATCCGGGTCAACGCCGCCTCGTCGATCACCTCGCCCCGCGCCGTGTTGACGACGATGCATTCGGGCCGCAGCAGCTTCAGACGCCGCGCGGACAGCAGGTGATAGGTCGCCGGCGTATGGGGGCAATTGACCGAGATGATGTCCATCCGGGCCAGCATCTGGTCGAGGCTTTCCCAATAGGTCGCCTCGAGCTCCCGTTCCGTGGCCTCCGGCACGCGGCGCCGGTTGTGGTAGTGGATCGAAAGGCCGAAGCCCCGGGCACGGCGGGCGAGCGCCTGGCCGATGCGGCCCATGCCGACGATGCCGAGCCGCTTGCCCCAGATCCGGTGGCCGAGCATGAAGGTCGGGGCCCAGCCCTCCCATTTGCCTTCGCGCAGCAGCCGCTCGCCTTCGACCAGACGCCGGGAAACGCCGAGGATCAGGGCCATGGTCATATCGGCCGTGTCCTCGGTCAGCACGCCGGGCGTGTTGGTGACGGTGATGCCCCGCGCCCGCGCGCCCGCAAGATCGATATGATCGACCCCGGTACCGAAGGAGGCGATAAGCTTGAGGTTGGGACCGGCCTCCGCCAGCAGGGCCGCGTCGATCCGATCCGTCACCGTGGGGACCAGCACATCCGCCTGACGCACGGCCTCGGTCAGCTGTGCCGGGGTCATGGGCGCGTCGTCCGACCGCAGCCTTGCGTCGAAGAGCTCCATCATGCGCGTCTCGATCGCATCGGGCAGCTTGCGCGTCACGATGATCAGCGGTCTTTTCGTCGCCATGACGGCCAGCCTCCCTAGGCTACAGCCCATAGCAAGCCGGAGAGCCCCTTGTCCAGACACGCTTTTTTCATCTCCGGCGCGGCATGACTTGACCGGAACATATCCGAGGATTACAGGATCTAGTCGTGGATACCCGGAATATTGGCTCTTGCGCCACCATCCCTAGTCTTCGCCGAGTCCTTGCCTTGGTCTTGGCGATCCTGATATTGCCGAACGTCCTCCTCGCAGCGGAATCTAACCTGCCGGTGCCCCGTTACGTTTCGCTTCGCTCGGCCGAGGTCAATCTGCGTACCGGTCCCGGCGAGCGCTATCCGATCGACTGGGTCTTCACCCGGCGCGACATGCCGGTCGAGATCGTCGCCGAATTCGAGCAATGGCGGAAGATCCGCGACTGGCAAGGGACCGAAGGCTGGGTCCACGAGCGGATGGTGAAAGGCCAGCGGAATATCGTCGTCAAGGGCGAGATCCGCACCCTCCACAGCGAGCCCGACGCCAACGCCCGGACGGTCGCCCGGGCCGAACCCGGCGCCATCGCCAAGCTTCTGGAATGCAAGGAAAGCTGGTGCCGGATCGAGGCCCAGGACGTCAAAGGCTGGGTCCGGCGCAGCGAGGTCTGGGGCGTCTATGCCACGGAAAATGTGCAGTAGGGCAAAGACCTAGAGCGATTTCCATCTTGATGGAGCCGCGACAGCCGAAGCAGCGCTTGAGCGGCCGGAGGCCCTATCACCTGGAGCGATTCCACGTGAGTGGAAATCGCTCTAGTCGAAGTCCTTGGCCAGCGCCTCGCGAACGGGATCGGGCATGACGGCGATATGGCCGTAGTTCGGATGATCGATGGCGACCAGCACCTGGGCGCCCGCCGCCGCGAATTTCTTCTTCTGCTCGGCCGTGAACGGAAAATGGAGGAACTGGACCGCCGAGGCCTTGCCGTCGGGGGTCGAGTTCTCGCGGTCGGGATCGGGCAGGCCCACGACGGTCTCGCCGCCAAAGGTCAGCTTCATGACCCCTTCGATGCCGCCCAGCCGGGACAGCACCGCGCCGCGCCGGATCGGGTCGTCGACTTCGATCATCACCGTGGCGACAAGCTCGCTGCCCTGGGGGATCAGCGGATTATAGGCGGCGATCTCGTCGGCGACCTGCTCCTCGCCGCCTTTTTCGATGAAGAGCATCTCGTGAACCTGATGCAGCATCGTGTCGTAATTTTCGAAATAGAAGGTGACGAAGGGTCCGACCTCGATCCGGCGCAGGCGCTTCATCTCGCTCATGCGCTTGCGCAGCTCCCGCCGCTCCGCCCCGAACTTGTCGAGCGGCATGAGGTCGTCGCGGGTGAGCACACGTTTCGCCATTGTCTTCTCCCGCCTTATGGAGTGCCAAGCCCGTAGGCGCGGGCCATCAGTTCGATCGGATGCCAGGACCGCGCCGGGGCCGTCGATATATCGTCCAGGCGTTCCATCCCCTGCAGGATATGGGTCGCGGCAAGGGGACATTCGGAAGCGACGAAAGGCTTGTCGTTCTTCGCCGTCGTCCGGGCCACCGGCTTGCCGACCTTCAGCGCGATATCGAAGTTCTCCTTCATCACGCCCCAGGAGCCGCCGTGCCCCGAGCATCGCTCGATCACCGCGATATCCGCGCTGGGCAGGAGCTTCAGCATGTCGGCCGCCTTCAATCCCATGTTCTGCGCGCGCGCATGGCAGGCGATATGGAGGGTGACGCCGCCCGGCAGCGCTTCCATCCCCGGCGCCAGGCCCTCGCGGCGCGCGATATCCACCACATATTCGCTGACGTCGAAGGTCGCCTCGGAGAGCCGCTTCACCGCCGGATCGTCGGCCAGGATGAGCGGCCATTCGAACTTGAGCATCAGGGCGCAGGAGGGAATGAGGGCGATGATGTCATAGCCCTTGTCGATCCAGCTTCCGAGTTCCGTGGAGACCTTGCGGGCGTTCTCCGCCACCTTGGCGAGATCGCCCTGCTCGAAATAGGGCATGCCGCAGCAGGCGGGATAGACCACCTCGGTCTCGACCCCGTTGCGGGCGAGGACGGCGCGGGCGGCCGTGCCGATATTGGGATCGTTGTAATTGACGAAGCAGGTGGCGTAGAGCACCGCCTTCCGGCCATAGGCCGGCGCGTCCTTGTTGACCACCGGCACATCGCGCTTGGCGCGCATCGTGAAGCTGGCGCCGTGAAACTTCGGCAGCGCGGCGTTCCGGTCGATCCCCGCCGTCGCCTCCATCAGGGGGCGGGTGAGGCCGTTCTTGGTATCCGTCGCCCAATTGGCGAGCGGGGCCACGAGGCCGCCAAGCTTGCCGTTGCGGTCGGTCTTGACGAGTTCCTTATGCGCGAAGCCGACCTTGCCGGCCTTCAGCTCCGCCGCCCGGTAGCGCAGCATCAGATGGGGGAAGTCGAGATTGTATTCATGGGGCGGCACATAGGGACACTTGGTCATGAAGCAGAGGTCGCAGAGTGTGCAGGCCTCCACCACCGTCGCATATTCCTTGGCGTCCACCGCATCGAGTTCGCCGGTGGGCGAATTGTCGGCCAGATCGAAGAGCCGCGGGAAACTGTCGCAAAGATTGAAGCAGCGCCGACAGCCATGACAGATGTCGAAGACCCGATGCATCTCGGCTTCGATCTTCTCCATGTCGTAAAAGTCGGGATCCTGCCAGTCCAGCTTGTGGCGGACGGGGGCATCCAGGCTGCCTTCACGCATCGCGATCCTCTTCTTTTCCCGAAGCTAGAAAGATAGACGGCACCGGCGCTGTCTCAACGCCGGTGCCGGTTTATCGCGGTCGCGCTCCCGATCGGAGGGAACGCTGGCCTCCGATCAGCCCAGGGTGTCGAGGGCCTTCTGGAAGCGGCCGGCATGGGACTTCTCGGCCTTCGCCAGGGTCTCGAACCAGTCGGCGATCTCGTCGAAGCCTTCCTGGCGGGCGGTGCGCGCCATGCCCGGATACATGTCGGTGTATTCGTGGGTCTCGCCCGCGATCGACGCCTTCAGGTTGTCGGAGGTCGAGCCGATCGGCTTGCCGGTCGCCGGATCACCGGTCTCCTTGAGGAAATCGAGATGGCCATGGGCATGGCCCGTCTCGCCTTCGGCGGTCGAACGGAAGACGGCGGCCACATCGTTGTAGCCCTCGACGTCGGCATTCTGAGCGAAATAGAGATAGCGACGGTTGGCCTGGCTCTCGCCGGCGAACGCAGCCTTCAGGTTTTCTTCGGTCTTGCTGCTTTTCAGGGACGACATTGCGCCCTCCTCCTCGGTATGTGGGACGAAGTTTTATGGACCCGGCGCGAGGCCGGTGTCAATGGTTTGGAACTGTTCTAAAATGATTATAGATCGCGTTTGGCGCGAGAAGGTCGCAAGCGGATCGGGAAGGCTATTTGCCGGTCGCGGTATCGACCCGGATGATGACATCCACGCGACGGATCGTCGTCCCGGGCGGCGGCGCCGGCAGATCGATCGCGCCGATGGCGTCGCCCGGAATATCGTGAAGCTGCCCGCTGCTCTCGATGAAGAAATGATGGTGGTTGCCGACGTTGGTGTCGAAATAGGACCGGCCGGGATCGACGACCACTTCGCGCAGCAGGCCCGCGCCGATGAACTGGTGCAGCGTGTTATAAACCGTCGCCAGGGAAACCGGCACGGAGGCGTTGAGCGCTTCGCCGTGGAGTTGCTCCGCCGTGACGTGGCGGTCGCCCTTCTCGAAGAGCAGCCGGGCGAGCGACAGACGCTGACGCGTCGGGCGCAGCTTGGCGCAACGCAGAAGCTCCAGGGCGTTGGCGAAGGGGCGCGATCCGCTCATGACTGCCATCTTAGCAATTCCGCGCCCTCTGGCAAAGCTTACTCCGGTCTCAGTCGCCGGTCTGGAGCCGGTCGACCAGCTCCCGCACGGTCGGGACAAAACCGTTCGTATAGAAGGGGTCGCTCGCGAACTTATAGGCGTTGTGGCCGGCGAACATCAGCTCGCAGTCCACATCGTCGGAATGGCTGATCGCCTGGAGCGTCTTCTGGATGCAGAAGCTGCGCGGATCGGCCTTCTTGCCGGTGGAGCCTTCCTCGGTCTGCGCCCAGTTCGAAAAGCCGCAGGCGCTGAGGCAGCCCATGCAGTTGATCTGGTCGGTGCGGATCTCGATGGATTTTTCCGGGGTTACGAAGACGAGCGTCGAATCCGGGGTACGCATCGCCTCGACGAAGCCCCGGGCGACCCAGCCCTGGGCATGTTCCCGGTCATGGGGCGTCAGATAGACGACGCGGCTGCGCGCGCCGACCTCGAAAGCCGCCACATGGTCGCCCACCGGCTCGATCGTATAGGCGACCTGCCGCTCGGCCCGCGCCTGGAGATCGTTGAGGAAGGCATTGCGGACCGCTGAGGAATAGAACCCCGTCGGGCTGAAGCGATTGAGATAGACATCGCCTTCCTTCAGCGTCAGGAGCTTCTGCTTCCAGGCGTCGGAGATCGGACTTTCGACGGTGAGCAGCGGCCGGGTGCCGAATTGGAAAGCCATCGGCCCCAATTCCGGATTGTCGAGCCATTCCTCCCAGTCCCGCAGATACCAGACGCCGCCCGCCATGAAGATCGGGGTCTGATCGAGGCCGTATTCCCGCATCTGCGCCCGCAATTCGCGGACGCGCGGCAAGGGATCTTCCGGACGCTCGGGGTTCTCGCTGTTGGAGAGGCCGTTATGGCCGCCCGCCAGCCAGGGATCCTCGTAGACGACGCCGCCGAGAAAATCCCGGAACTTGAAATAGGCGCGCTTCCAAAGCGCGCGGAACGCCCGCGCCGAGGACACGATGGGATAGTAGTAGACGCCGTAATGCGCGCAGATTTCGGCGATCCGATAGGGCATGCCGGCGCCGCAGGTGACGCCGTGGACAAGGCCCTTGGCCCCTTCCAGCACACCGTGGAGCACACGCTCGGCCCCGGCCATCTCCCAGAGCACATTCATATGAATGCGGCCCTGGCCGTTTGACCGCTCATGGGCAACCTGGGCCTGATGGATGCCGCCCCGGATCGAATAATTGAGCAGCTCCTCGTTCCGCTCCCGGCGGGTGCGGCCGTGATAGATCTGTTCGATCGGCTTGCCGTTATCGTCGTAGCTGTCGGCGTTGACGCCGGAGAAGGTGCCGACACCACCCGCCGCCGCCCAGGCGCCGGAGCTTTCGCCGTTCGACACGGAAATGCCCTTGCCTCCTTCGACGAGGGGCAAGACTTCCCGGCCAGAAATGACCAGGGGTTTCAGGGCTATCACCGTCCATCCTCCCTCGGACCCGAAAGGGCCGATCGGCTCAATCTAGGATCACGACCATCGTTATGCAAACCGGTCTCCGTGACTGAATAGTATCATGAAGCGACCGAAGCGAGGAGCCGATCGGGACAATCGGTAAAGACCGCCTCGACGCCCCAGTTGAAAAGCTCTTCCGCACGATCCGGCTCGTTCACCGTATAGGCGAAAAGCCCGAAACCGGCATCCCTAATGGAAGCCGCCTCGGACGATTTTAGATAGCGATGATCCACATGGAGCGCCACCGCTTCGAGAGCATCGGCTCGCGTCTGCCAGTCCGAAGGCACTTTTTTCACGAGCACGGCCCTTGCGAGGTCAGGTGCGACACGCTGCGCGACTTCCAGGGCGTCGCTCCGGAAACTCGACAAGGTGGGGCTCGGCAAGTTCTCCGGCCATTCCTGCCGCAGCGTCTCGACAACCCGCTCGGCGGTCTCCGCTTCCTGACCCGACGCGGGCTTCAGCTCGACGATGGCGCCAAGGCCCAATTCCCCGAGAAGGGCGAGAGTCTCGGAAAAGCTCGGCACTCTTTCGCCGCGGAAACGGGGATCGAACCAGGACCCGGCATCATGCCGGCGGATTTCCGCATAGGTCATCCGGGCGGCATCGCCCTGCCCGTCCGTCGTCCGGTCGATCCTGTCGTCATGCAGCACGATGGGAATGAGATCCCGCGTGAGCCGGACGTCGAATTCGACCATCCGCACGCCGCAGGCCGCCGCCGCGCGGAAGCCTGCCAGCGTGTTTTCCGGCGCGACGCGGGCAGCACCCCGATGGCCGATCAACCGAGCCATCGCCTGGAAACGACCCGCGAACCGGCGGCGCTGCTAGTGCGCCGCCTCTTCCGACTTCTCTTCACGCTTGCGGCTGATATCCTCGCCGGTCTGCTGGTCGACCTGCTTCATGCTCAGCTTGACCTTGCCACGGTCGTCGAAGCCAAGGACCTTGACCTTGACCGCATCGCCCTGGTTCACGACGTCGCTGACCTTGCCGACACGTTGGGCGGCGAGCTCGCTGATGTGGACGAGGCCGTCCTTGGCGCCGAGGAAGTTCACGAAAGCGCCGAAATCGACGACCTTCACGACCTTGCCGTTATAGATCACGCCGACTTCCGGCTCCGCGACGATGCCGCGGATCCAGTCGATCGCCGCCTTGGAGGCTGACTCGTCGACCGCCGCCACCTTGATGGTGCCGTCGTCGTCGATATCGACCTTGGCGCCGGTGACTTCGCAGATTTCGCGGATGACCTTGCCGCCGGAGCCGATGACTTCGCGGATCTTGTCCTTCGGGATCTGGATGGTGGTGATCCGCGGCGCGTTGGAGCTGACCCCGTCGCGTGCGCCGGTCAGCGCCTTCGCCATCTCGCCGAGGATGTGCAGACGACCGTCCTTCGCCTGGCCGAGGGCGATCTTCATGATCTCCTCGGTGATCGAGGTGATCTTGATGTCCATCTGCAGGGCGGTGATGCCCACTTCGGTGCCGGCAACCTTGAAGTCCATGTCGCCGAGATGATCTTCGTCGCCGAGGATGTCGGAGAGCACCGCGAAGTCATTGCCTTCCTTGATGAGGCCCATGGCGATGCCCGCCACCGGCCGCTTCAGGGGAACGCCCGAATCCATCAGGGCGAGCGAGGAGCCGCAAACCGATGCCATCGAGGACGAACCGTTCGATTCCGTGATCTCGGAAACGACGCGGATCGTATAGGGAAAAGCTTCCTTCGCCGGCAGCAGCGGGCGAACCGCCCGCCAGGCGAGCTTGCCATGGCCGATTTCGCGACGGCCGGGCGAACCCATGCGGCCGGCCTCGCCCGTGGAATAGGGAGGGAAGTTGTAATGCAGCATGAAGTTGGAGCGGTATTCGCCCTCCAACGCATCGATGATCTGCTCGTCCTGGCCGGTGCCGAGGGTCGCGACCACCAGGGCCTGGGTCTCGCCACGGGTGAAGAGGGCCGAGCCATGGGCGCGCGGCAGGATGCCGACTTCGGCCACGATCTGGCGGACGGTCTTGGTGTCACGGCCGTCGATGCGCTTGCCGTGCTTCAGGATGGCGCCACGGACGATGTCCTTCTCGACGCCCTTGACCATCTTGGCCGCGATCGCGCGCTGGGCCTCGTCGGGGAACACCTCGCCGACCTTGGCCTTCACCAGGTCGAGCTTGTCGGTACGCGCCTGCTTGGCCTGCTCGGCATAGGCGGCTTGAAGATCGACCGTGATCGCGCCACGGAGCTTCTTCTCGATCTCGTCGGCCTCGGGGTTCTTGGCCTTCAAGTTCCAAGGCTCTTTGGCGCAGGCTTCGGCGAGCTCGATGATCGCCTGGATCACCGGCTGGAAACCCTGGTGGCCGAAGGTCACGGCGCCCAGCATGATTTCCTCGGAAAGCTCCTGGGCCTCCGATTCGACCATCAGCACACCGTCGGTCGTCCCGGCCAGCACCAAGTCGAGCTTGGAGGAGGCGAGCAGTTCGACCTTGGGGTTCAGCACATATTCGCCATCGATATAGCCGACACGCGCGCCGCCGATCGGGCCCATGAAGGGGATACCGGAGATCGTGAGAGCCGCCGAAGCGCCGACCAGGGCGACGATGTCGGGATCGTTCTCCAGGTCATGGCTCAGAACGGTGCAGACGACCTGGGTCTCGTTGAGGAAACCCGGCACGAAGAGCGGACGGATCGGGCGGTCGATGAGGCGGGAGACCAAGGTCTCCTTCTCGGACGGCCGGCCTTCGCGCTTGAAGAAGCCGCCGGGGATCTTACCCGCGGCGAAGGTCTTCTCCTGGTAGTTGACCGTGAGCGGGAAGAAATCCTGTCCGGGCTTGGCGGTCCGGTTCGCGACCGCGGTGCAAAGGACGGTGGTTTCGCCATAAGTCGCCATCACGGCGCCATCGGCCTGACGGGCGATCTTGCCCGTCTCAAGGATGAGGCGGCGGCCGCCCCACATCAGTTCCTTGCGGAATACGTTAAACATCTCTTTTTCCCTTCTTAGAAACGGTATGGGCGCGGCGCGACACGGTTGTCGCGGGCCAGACGCCCCGGAATTTTACGGTTGAACAAATAGGTTTCGACGCCGCAGCACAAAGGCTGGGCGTCGATCGACATGTAGTAGGCGGTGAGGCGTTCCGATCCGCCACCGCCGGCAGGATGGGCTTGAGGTCAGCGACGCAACCCCAGGCGCTCGATGAGCGAGGCGTAGCGGGCGGGTTCGCTGCCCTTCAGATAATCGAGCAGGCTGCGGCGCGTGCCGACCATCACCAGGAGTCCACGACGGGAGTGGAAGTCCTTCTTATGGGTGCCGAGATGCTCGGTCAGATTCTTGATGCGCTCGCTCAGGACCGCGACCTGGACCTCGGGCGAACCGGTGTCGCCTTCCTTCTGGGCATATTCGCGGATGACCTCTTGCTTGCGGTCTGCGGTAATCGACATCGGGTATCTCCTTATTCAAAGATTCAAGACACGCATCGGACGAAGCCCACCACTATCGATCTCGACCAGCGCCACCAGCTTGCCGCCGGTGGTAGCGCATAGAATCGCGCCGTTCCCCAGTTGATCGATCCGTTCCCGCTCAGCGGGTTGCGCGGGCGTTACGGCTTGGCCGCAACGCAGGCGGTGCGCTTCGGCTTCTGTCAGGGCCAACGCCGGGATGTCGTCCAGCGGAGTCTCGACCGGAAGCAGATGCTCGGAAGCGGCGGCACTATGACCAAACACGCCAAGACTTTCCAGTGAAATCGCCCGGTCGAGCCCGAAGGGTCCTACAACCGTACGACGCAGCACCGAGACATGACCCAGGGTGCCGAGCGCCTCGGCGATGTCGCGGGCGAGCGAACGGATATAGGTGCCCTTGCCCACCTCGGCCTCGAAATCGGCATGATCGGCATCGGGAACGCCGATCAGGCGTAGGGCATGGATCGTCACCGCGCGCGGGGCGAGCACGACGGTTTCGCCTTGGCGAGCCAAGGCATAGGCCCGTTGCCCATCGACTTTCAGCGCGGAATAGATCGGGGGAAGCTGGCTGATTTCGCCCGTGAAGCGCGGGAGGATCGCCTCTATCTCCGCCGAGGAAGGCCGGACATCGCTCGTGGCGGTCACCTCGCCTTCGCGGTCCTCCGTGCTGCGGGCCTCGCCCCAGCGAACCTGGAATTCATAAGTCTTGCGGCCCGCCATGGCCCAGGCGACGGTCTTGGTCGCCTCGCCGAGGGCGATCGGCAGGATGCCGGTGGCCAGGGGATCGAGGGTGCCGCCATGACCGGCCTTGGCCGCGCCCAGAATCCGGCGGACCGCGCCCACCGCTTGGCTCGAACTCATGCCGAGCGGCTTGTCGAGCACGATCCAACCGTGGATGGGCAGCCCGTGCCGCTTACGCCCCATCCTCGTCTTTCGAGGAAGCATCGAGGTCGCGCGCCACTTCCGGCCGTTGCAGCAGCTCGGAAATGCGGTTCGCGTGATCGAAGGAGGTATCGAGTTCGAAGCTCAGCGCCGGCACGAAGCGCAGCTTCACCTCCCGGGCGATGACCCCGCGCAGGAAGGGCGCGCCGCGCCGCAAACCGACGAGGATTTCCTCCCGTTGGCGGCCGCCCAGCGGCATGATGAAAGCGGTGGCATTCTTGAGATCGGGGCTGACCCGGACTTCCGTCACGGTCACGACCGCGTCCTGAAGGGCGGGATCGCGCAGCTCGTGCCGTTCCAGCACGCGGGCCAGCACATGGCGAAGCTCTTCGCCGACGCGCAATTGCCGCTGGCTGCGGCCTCCCGCTTCATGATCGCGTCTAGGCATTCAAGACCTCGATGAGGCAGACACGGCACCTTTAAAGGGTGCGCGCGACCTCCTCCATCTCGAAGCATTCGATGACGTCGCCGGCCTGGATATCGTGATAATTCTCGAAAGCCATGCCGCACTCGTAGCCTTCCTTGACCTCGCGCACTTCGTCCTTGAAGCGCTTCAGGGTCTTCAGAGCGCCCTCGTGGATGACGACGTTGTCGCGCAACAGCCGGACCTTGGCGCCGCGCTTCACAGTGCCCTCGGTCACCATGCAGCCGGCGACCTTGCCGACCTTGGTGATGTTGAAGACCTCGCGGATCGCCGCATTGCCCAGGAAGTTTTCGCGCAGCGTCGGCGACAGCATGCCCGTCAGCGCCGCCCGCATGTCGTCGATCACGTTGTAGATGATCGAATAGTAGCGGATCTCCACATTGTCCCGCCGCGCAAGCTCGCGGGCCTGCGGATTGGCGCGGACGTTGAAGCCGATGATCAGCGCGTTCGACGCCTTGGCCAGGATGACGTCGCTTTCGCTGATGCCGCCGACCGCCGCATGAAGCACGCGGACCGCGACCTCGTTGGTATTGAGCTTCTCCACCGAAGCGACGATCGCTTCCAGAGAGCCCTGCACGTCGGATTTGACGACGACAGCGAACTCCTTGGCCACGCCCGCCGCGATCTGGGAGAAGATCTGCTCCAGGGTGCCGCGGGCGCCGGTCGCCGCCTGCAAGTCGCGGCGGCGGCGTTGCCGGAAATCGGCGATGTCGCGGACGCGGCTCTCGTTTTCGGCCACGGCGAAATCGTCGCCGGCCAGCGGGGCCGCGTTGAGGCCCAGGACTTCCACCGGCGTCGAGGGGCCGGCTTCCTTGATGTTGTTGCCCTTGTCGTCGAGCAGTGCTCGAACGCGGCCCCACTCGCTGCCGGTGACGAAGATGTCCCCGAGCTTCAGGGTTCCGCGCTGGATGAGCACGGTGGCGACAGCGCCCCGGCCACGCTCCAGCTTCGCCTCGATCACGGTGCCTTCGGCCAGCCGGTCGGCATTCGCCTTCAGGTCGAGGATTTCGGCTTGAAGCAGGATCGCCTCTTCAAGCTTGTCGAGGCCCAGGCGCTTGGTGGCCGAAACCTCGACGTCGAGGATGTCGCCGCCCAGCTTTTCCACCACCAACTCGTATTGGAGCAATTCCTGGCGGACCCGGTCGGGGTTCGCGTCAGGCTTATCCATCTTGTTGATCGCGACGATGATCGGCACTGCCGCCGCCTTGGCGTGGCGGATGGCTTCGACCGTCTGCTCCATGATGCCATCGTCGGCCGCAACCACCAGGACAACGATGTCGGTGATATTGGCGCCCCGGGCGCGCATGGAGGTGAAGGCCTGATGGCCCGGCGTATCGATGAAGGTGATCTTCTGGCCGCCGCTCAGGTTCACCTGATAGGCGCCGATATGCTGGGTGATGCCGCCGGCTTCGCCGCTGACCACGTCGGTCTGGCGGAGCGCGTCGAGCAGCGAGGTCTTGCCGTGGTCGACGTGACCCATGATGGTGACGACCGGGGCGCGCGGCTGCTTCGCCTCGTCGATATCCGCCTCGCCCTTGAGGCCGATTTCGACGTCGGACTCCGAGACCCGCTTTATCTTATGGCCGAATTCGCTCACCACGAGCTCGGCGGTATCGGCGTCGATCACCTGATTGACCGTGACCATCTGGCCCATGCGCATCAGGCTCTTGATGACATCGACGCCCCGGGCGGCCATCCGATTGGCCAGCTCCTGGACGGTGATGGTCTCGGGCACGACGACTTCGCGCACGATCTTCTGGTCTTCGTCGAGACCCTGCATGCGCAAGCGTTCACGCTCGCGCTGGCGGCGCACCGAGGCAAGGCTGCGCATGCGCTCGCCTTCCTCGTCGTTGAGCGCCCGGGTGATAGTCATCTTGCCGCGACGGCGCGGCTCCTCGCGGCGCACGACGGGGGTCGGCTTCTTGACCTCGACCACGCGGGGACCGCGCTTGACCGGCGCCGTCTCCTCTTCGACTTCCACCTCGGGCTTGACCTTGCCGGCCGCACTCAGGGCCGCGACCTTCGCCGCGGCGGCCTTTCCGGCCCGCTCGGCAACTTCGCGGCGGGAATCTTCCTCGGTCTTGCGCTTGACCTCGTCCTCGACGCGCTGGCGCGCATCGTCGTCGGCCTTGCGACGCGCATCCTCTTCGGTGCGACGGCGGGCTTCCTCGTGGCCCCGGACTTCCTCTTGCTGGCGCCGGATTTCGTCTTCCTCGCGTTCGCGATCGGCATCGAGGACGGCCTGGCGCTTCGTATCCTCGTCAGCCCGGATCGCGCCCTGGAGCGCCCGGACACGGACCGCGCGTTCCTCGGCGGTCAAGGCGCGGGGCATGACGACCGGGCGTCGCGCGCCCTGCGTGGCGGCAGGCGCGGCAGGCGTCGCCCGCAGAGTCTGGGGCGCGGCCGCCGGCGTCTCGCGCGGCGCTGGAGGGGCGACAGGTTCCGGCGCGGCGGGCGCGGAAGGCGCGACGCCGCCCGGGCCCATTGCGCGCTTGGGCTTCCTAACCTCGACCGTCACGGTCTTGGTGCGGCCATGCGGGAAGCTTTGCCGGACTTGGCCGGACTCGATCGGCTTGCGCAGTTCCAGGCGGCCGCCTGGGCGTTGCAGGCTCAGCGGGCGTTTGGCTTCGGTTTCGTTGTTCTCGCTCATCGGTCCGGTATCGTCGCTTTCATTGAGACTGCGGCGGCGCCGCAGCCAAACCAAACATCGTCTTCACGTTCCACCACGAACTTACGCCTCGCGGAACCCCGCGAGCCGTCCTGCCTCGATCACCAGCGCCTTCGCGAGCTTGCCGCGCGCGACTGCCCCGTGAACCGCCACATCCCGGCCGAAGGCGGCGCCAAGCTCGGCCCCCGTCAACCGGTCCAAGAGCGGCAGATCCGGCGCCAGAGACCGGACCTTTTCCCGTCCGCCATCCGCCCCATCCGAGGCGGCCAGCAGAAGCCCGGTGTTGCCCGAGGCCAAGGCTTCCTTCACCTTGACGAAGCCGGCTACCGCCTGGCCCGCGCGCCGCGCCAGCCCGATCAGCTCGCCGCAGCGCCGCACCAGCAAGGATTCGATCCGGTCGCCAAGATCGGGCTCCACCAGGACCGGCGCTCGCGCCGCCCTTGCGAAGGCCCGCTTCGCCACCGCGCCGGCCACTATATCCCTGCCCGCCGTCAACCACAAACCCCGCCCGGGGAGCCGCTCGGAAATATCCGGAACGATCTTCATGTCGGGTCCGACCACGAAGCGGATCAACTCGGCCTTGTTCTTCACCTCGCCGGTGAAGATGCAGCGCCGCTGAGGTCCGTCCTCGCGATCCTCGTCGTCGATCTCGTCGCTGGCGGCTGAGGTCGGCGTGGCGGTCTACTCCTTAACTGCTTCGTCTTCGGTGAACCAATGGGCACGCGCCGCCATAATGATGGTGTTCGCCTCGTCCTGGTCGAGTTTCGAGTTCCCGCTGTAGGGCGAGCCCTGCACGATTTCGACAAGCTCGTCGCCCGCGAGATCGCCCAGGTCGTCGAGCGTCTTCACGCCCTTTTCGCCCAGGGCCACGAGCATCGAGGGGGTGACGCCCTCAAGGGCGGCGACCTCGTCGGTGACGCCCAGTTCCACCCGCTTGGTCTCGAAGCGCTCGTCGCGCTCGGTCAGGAAGATCTTGGCGCGTTCCTGAAGCTCGCCGCCGATCTCCTCGTCGAAGCCCTCGATACCGGCCAATTCCTCGACCGCCACATAGGCGACTTCCTCGACCGAGGTGAAGCCTTCCGTCACCAACAGATGGGCAATCACATCGTCCACGTCCAGGGCTTCGATGAACATCTGGCTACGGGTGCGGAACTCCTCGGTGCGGCGCTCGGATTCCTCGGCTTCGGTCAGGATGTCGATATCCCAGCCGGTAAGCTGCGAGGCGAGGCGCACGTTCTGGCCGCGCCGGCCGATGGCGAGGCTCAGCTGGTCGTCGGGAACCACCACTTCGATGCGGCGCTGCTCCTCGTCCATCACCACCTTGGCGACTTCGGCGGGGGCAAGCGCGTTCACCACAAAGGTTGCAGCCTCGCCGGACCAGGGAATGATGTCGATCTTCTCGCCCTGAAGCTCGGCCACCACCGCCTGGACACGGCTGCCGCGCATGCCGACGCAGGCGCCGACCGGATCGATGCCGCTGTCGTTGGAGAGCACGGCGATCTTGGCGCGGCTGCCCGGATCGCGGGCCACGGCGCGGATCTCGATGATCCCGTCGTAGATTTCCGGCACTTCCTGGGCGAAGAGCTTCGCCATGAATTGGGGATGGGTGCGGGAAAGGAAGATCTGCGGGCCGCGCACTTCCTGGCGCACGTCGTAGATATAGGCGCGAACCCGCTCGCCCTGGCGGAAGGTCTCGCGCGGCAGAAGCTCGTCGCGGCGCAGGATCGCTTCGGCACGGCCCAGGTCGACGATGACATTGCCGAACTCGACACGCTTCACCAGGCCGTTGACGATCTCGCCGACGCGGTCGCGGAATTCCAGGTATTGGCGCTGACGCTCGGCGTCGCGGACCTTCTGGACGATGACCTGCTTGGCGGTCTGGGCGGCGATGCGGCCGAAATCGATGGGCGGGAGCGGATCGGTGATGAAATCGCCGATCTGGGCGTCCGCGTTGAATTTCTTGGCTGTCGCGAGGGTGATCTGGGTCGCCTCGTTCTCGACCGGCTCGGCCACCTCACGGAAACGCAGCAGCCGGATCTCGCCGGTCTTGCGGTCGATCTCGGCCCGGATGTCGTATTCGAGCCCATACTTGGAGCGTCCGGCCTTCTGGATCGCCTGCTCCATCGCTTGGAGGACCTCGTCGCGATCGATATTCTTGTCGCGCGCCGCGGTATCGGCTGCCTGAAGCAGCTCGGGACGCGGATATGAAGCGGTGCTTTCCATGGGTCGTCTTTCGGCCTTGCGATGGATGTTCAGTGGGTTGCTTGCGTCTGGGACGCAGCGATCAATTCGTCGGTGAGAACCAGCTTCGCCTTCGCCACATCGGAAAGCGGCAACAGGACCTCCCCGTCCTCGGCGGCGAGCTTTATGGCATCTTCCTCGACGCCGAGAAGCTTGCCGCGGAAACGCTTGCGGCCGTCGAGCGGGCGGCTCAATTCGATCTTGGCCTCGAAGCCGGCGAAGCGCTCGTAATCCCGGCGGCGGACCAGCGGGCGGTCGATGCCGGGCGAGCTCACCTCCAGCATATAGGCCTCGTCGATCGGATCGGCCACGTCGAGGATGGCGGAAACGGAATGGCTGATGGCGGCGCAATCGTCGACCGTCATCGCCGCCCCATCGAGCCGCTCCGCCATGATCTGCAGAGTCGCGCGCCGGCCGCCCGTCAAGGCGACACGCACGACGCTATAGCCCATCGCTTCCAGCGAGGGGGCGATCAACGCCTCGATCTGGGTCGTCTCGATCACCAGCCCATCACCCTAATCTGTTGAAATCGCGACTTGAACCTATAGCCCCAAAAAAGAAAAAGTGGGCCGCCGGCCCACCCGCTTTAGCGATCCAACCTTTTAGCCGGATCTATGGGACTATTATTTTTTCGGCAATATAGTCGATTTCCCGCGAGTCGCAAGGTTCATGAGGCGCGCGCCAAAAGAGCGGGCAGATCGAGCGTCAATCGTTCGGTCGCACGTCCATCGCTTTCCCACCCTTCGAGGCTCATGCGCCCGTTCCGAGGATTTGCGGCGAAGGCAAGCCGCGTATCGTCTTGCAGGATCGGCGGCGTGAGCCAGGAGAAATCCCAGTCGGCACTTCCCCGGCGGTTGACGGACAGGAGATCGGACATGGCGCGACGGCGCGGTTCGCTTGAAGGATGGCGCGGGCGGCCCTGGCGCACCGCCGCCGCCCAGTGATTGGCGGCCGCGGGCTCGGACGCCACATAGGCGGCGGTTTCGGTGCGCTCGATGACCAGGGCCTGGCCGGCTTCCTTGCCCGCGAGCGAAAAGATCGCCGGGAGCGAGATCGGGGTGCTCTCGATCATATGCCGGGCTTCCTCGAAGGTCCGGCAGCGCTCGAAAACACGGCGGAGAAGATGCGTCGCGGGCATCGCGCTGTTACGCGAGACCACCAGCCGGGTCAGAAACCAATCGGCCGGTTTGCCGAAGGGCGTATGGCGCAGCGGCGGCTGATTGATCGCGGCGGCGAATCGGCCGGGGGCGAGCGCCGTGAGGACACCTGCGAAGCCGGGCCAGGTCACATTCGCGAAATCGCCCGCCTCTCCCCGCTGAAGCGCCACGACGACATTCCGCCCGAGACCATCGAAAGGCCAATCCAGCGTTCTCAACAGAGTGACGCCGCCGTTCTCCGGATCTTCGCAGGCACCGGTCGTACAACCCCATTCGTAGGAATAGTTGAGGAGATAGGCCCCCGGCCTGCCAAGCGTCGCGGCCAAAGCGGCGACTTCGCCCGCATAGGGGCTCACATTCCTTTCGGCCCAGATCCGGGAGAGCGCGTCCGCGATCCGCAGGCCCGGCGCGGTGTAAGTCTTCCGTCCCGACATGAGAAGGGCATCGAGCCGTGAAGGATCCACACGGAAGGTTGCCAGGCCGGGCTCACGCGCGTCGCGGACATCGATCACCGGGATCTTCGCGAGCGCCGCCACGTCAAACTCCGATGCGGGGTTTGCGGCGCAGGAGCAGAAAATGTGGGCGGCGCCCGGCGGCGATGGCCTTGCGCTCGTAGCGGGTCTGGGGCCAGTCGGGCGTCCGGACGCGCCAATCGTCGGGACGGCGCGCAAGCCATTCGAAGGCGGGATGCACCGGCGCGCGCTCCAGCATCCAGCGCAGATAGTCGATGTGGTCGGTGGCGAGGCGCAGTTCCGAGCCGTCCTTCATGACCCGGGCAAGCTCGTCCAGCGTCTCGGTCGAAACCAGGCGGCGCTTGTGGTGACGCTGTTTGCGCCAGGGATCGGGAAACAGGATGAAGACCCGGGCCAGGCTTCGGTCGGGAAGCTTCTTCAGCAACTCCCTGCCGTCTTCGGTCAGGAGGCGGATATTCGAAAGCCCGGCTTCATCGATGGCCGTGAGGAGACGCGCGATCCCGTTCTCGAAGACCTCGCTGCCGATCAGGCCGACGGCGGGATGGGCCTCCGCCTGGGCGGCGAGATGCTCGCCGCCGCCATAGCCGATCTCCAGCCAGATCTCGTCACGAGGGGTGTCGAAGAGCGAGGCGGGGTCAAGCCCGCCCGATTCCGGCAGGGCGAAGGCCAGCCGCGGCAGGAGATTGTCCCAAAGCGCCTGCTGGCCGGACCGCAGCGGTCGTCCGCGGCGCCGGCCATAGAGCGTCCGATGATATTGTGGCGCGTCGGTCAGGCGAAAGCGGAGCGCAGCGCTGGAACGAGGTCGAGCTTCTCCCAGGAGAAACCGCCGTCCGCCTCGGGCTTGCGGCCGAAATGGCCATAGGCGGCGGTCCGCGCATAGATCGGCTTGTTGAGCCCCAGATGGGTGCGGATGCCGCGCGGCGACAGATCCATCAGCTCCTGCAGCACCTGGGAAAGCTTGTCCTCGTCCACCTGGCCGGTGCCGGCCGTGTCGATATAGACCGAGAGCGGCTTTGCGACGCCGATCGCATAGGACACCTGGATGGTGCAGCGCTCGGCGAGCCCGGCGCCGACCACGTTCTTGGCGAGATAGCGGGCGGCATAGGCGGCCGAACGGTCCACCTTGGTCGGATCCTTGCCGGAGAAGGCGCCGCCGCCGTGGGGGGCAGCCCCGCCATAGGTATCGACGATGATCTTGCGGCCGGTGAGCCCCGCGTCACCGTCCGGCCCGCCGATCACGAAACGCCCCGTCGGATTGACGTAGAACTGCGCTTCCTCGCACATCCAGTCCTTGGGCAGGACTTTCAGCACATGGGGACGGACGATCTCGCGGACCTCGTCCTGATCGATCGTTTCGCTGTGCTGGGTGGAGACGACCACCGAGGTCGCCCGCACCGGCTTGCCGTCGATATATTGAAGCGTGACTTGGCTCTTGGCGTCGGGCCCGAAATGCGGGGTCGCGCCGGAATGGCGCGCCTCGGCCATCGAGCGCAGGATCGCATGGGAATAATGGAGCGGCGCCGGCATCAGGTCTTCTGTCTCGCGGCAGGCGTAACCGAACATGATGCCCTGGTCGCCCGCACCCTCGTCCTTGTTGCCGGCCGCATCGACGCCCTGGGCGATGTCGGAGGATTGGGAATGCAGCAGGCAATCGACCTGGGCATTCTTCCAGTGGAAGCCGTCCTGCTCGTAGCCGATGTCGCGGATCGCCTGGCGCGCCACCTCGATCAAGAGGTCCTTGGTGACGGAAGCGGGTCCCCGGACCTCGCCCGCGAGCACGACGCGATTGGTGGTGCAGAGCGTTTCGCAGGCGACACGCGCCTGGGGATCAGCGGCGAGAAACGTATCGACAACCGCATCGGAAATGCGGTCGCTCACCTTGTCCGGATGGCCTTCCGCCACCGACTCGCTTGTGAATACGTAATCGCGCTTGGCCACAGTCTATCCTTCCACGGGTTATCGCAGACGATCCGCTCGATCTTTTGCTCAAGCAGAAGCTGGGAAGCGGCCTGTTCCATATCCCCTGCCAGACCGCAATAGACGCTCTTGTGGCAAGAGCCCGCGGGCGGCGTCAAGCGTTTTCGCGGGCCTCCGGGAGGGCGCGGCGTTACGACCGCTCGAGCCCCGGGTTCAGCGCTTTTCGCAGGCCTGGGCGATCGCCTTGGTCAGATCGAAAAGCCGGCGGCGGATCTGGGGATCGCCGATCCGGTAATAGGCCCGCACAAGCTCCAACGTTTCGCGCTTCATCATCGGATCGGGATCGTATCGGCTGTCTTCGCCCGCGGGCAAGCCCGCGAAGGATGCAAGCTCGCGGGCATTGCCGAAATCATCGAAGAAAAAGGAAATCGGCACTTCCAGGACCCGGCTCAGATCGAAAAGGCGGCTCGCCCCAATCCGATTGGCGCCGCGCTCATATTTCTGGACCTGCTGAAAGGTGAGGCCGATGGCGTCGCCCAGTCTTTCCTGGCTCATGCCAAGCAACGTCCGCCTCAACCGCACGCGCGTTCCGACATGGACATCCACGGGATTGGGGCGTTCCGCCTTCTGGCGCCGTTTGCGAGGGGCGGTTGGTTTGGCGTCCATGATCTTCCAGTTGGTAAGTCTGTCGCCTTATTAATTCACACAATTGTATGCGGTCAACCTAAGCTTCACACAGTCGTCACAAGACAGAACCCGCTCACGAAACTGTGATGTCCTAAAATTGCCGCCCTATTCGTCCGACAAATGGCGCGAAAACAAGGATCAAAATCAAGCCACCAAAAAGTATCTTGTCGCCATACTGATGGAACACAGTCACCGCGACCGCCTGGGGCAAAGGAACGTCAAGGAAACTTACCGCGTCGAGCCCTAGTCTCGCGACAACCCTGCCAAGAGGATCGATGGCGCCCGAGATTCCGTTGTTGGCCACGCGCACCAGGGGCAGGCCTTCCTCCACCGCCCGCACCCGCGCGATCGCGAAATGCTGGAAGGGTCCGGAGGTGAAGCCGTACCAGGCATCGTTGGTGATATTGAGCAGCCATTCGGGCCGGCGGGAAGGATCTACCACCTCGCCGGGGAAGATGACCTCGTAGCAGATCAGCGGGCCGACCGGCGGAAGTCCCGGAAGGTCCAGGGTCCGGGGACCGGGGCCGGTGGAAAAATCGACATTGCCCGCGGTGATCTTGGCGATCGGCAGCACGTTGCGGAGCGGGACATATTCGCCGAAGGGCACGAGATGGAACTTGTCGTAGAAGCCGACGATCTCGCCCGAGTGCTTCACGGCCACCAGGCTGTTCCAGTAATGGGTCGGCGGCGCGGGCTGGAAATCGGTGCGGACCGTGCCGCCGATGACCAGCCCGCCCTCGGGCGCCGCGAGCCCATAGGAAAGGCGCGCCGAAGCGTTGCGTTCGATAAAGGGCGGCGCCCCGGCTTCCGCCCAGATCGTGGCGGCGAGCGGCCCGGACGCGGGCTCGGTGCTGAGGATCACCTGGCGCTGGAAATCGGCGCGCTGGGTTTCCTCCGTCGCACGGAGGTTCTGGGCGATGGAGGGCTGGACCAGCCTGAGGGTCGTGCCCGGGACGAAGGAGGTGGGCGCGCCTTCCAGCCGGGCCATCCCGCCGATCAGGGGCAGGGCGATCAGAACCGCGGCGGCAACGGTCGGCAGGACATGGCGACGCCCCAGGTCCCCCAGCGTCGCCGGCAGACAGGCCGCGACGACGGTCAGGAGGCTCAGCCCGTAAATTCCCACATAGGCGGTCGTCTGGAGCATCGCGGTGCCGCCCGGAAATCCGCCGGACCAGGCATAGCCGACGAGGTTCCAGGGAAAGCCCGTCAGCACATGGCCGCGCAGCCATTCGGCGCCGCACCATCCCGCCGCCAGGACGAGCGTCCGCCCGACACCGTCAATCCCGAAGGCCTTGCAGAAGGCGCGGTGGAAGACAAGAACCGCGCCCGTGAAAATGCCCAGAAAAGCCGGCAGCCCGAAGACCGCGAAGGGCACCATCCACCAGAACATCGCGATATCGACGAAGAGCGCCGCGGCGATCCAATAGAGGCCGGCGACGAAAAAGCCGCAGCCGAAGCTCCAGCCCACCCCGAAGGCTCTCTTCCATCCATGACAGCCATCGGCAAGCCAGACCAGGCCGCAGAAGGAAACGACCAGCAGCGGCACCAGATCGACGGGCGGCAAAGCCCCGGCGGCCAGCGCGCCCAGCAGCCAGGCGAGGCCGTAGCGGCGCCATCCCCGCAGCGAGGCGACCCAGGCGGCAAGATATTGCAGAGGGGCTACCGGCTCCGCCGGCGCGCGGAAATCGACGCCGGCGGGCGATCCGACGCCGGGATCAGCCATCTTCTTCGGGAACCTCGATGCGGGGCAGGCCGCGGATCCTGATCCGTTTTACCCGTCGCGGATCGGCGTCGAGCACATCGAATTCGACACCGCTCGGATGCTTGATGACCTCGCCCCGGGCGGGGACGCGGCCGGCCAGCGTGAAGACGAGGCCGCCCAGGGTATCGACTTCTTCTTCCTCGTCGTCGGGCAGCAACCTGACCGAGGTGCGTTCCTGGAGATCCTCGATGGGCGTCCGTCCGTCCGCGATAAAGGTCCCGTCCGACCTTTCGATCAAGGTCGGCGCGCCGGCATCGTCGTGCTCGTCCTCGATTTCGCCGACGATCTCCTCGATCACGTCCTCGATGGTCACCAGGCCGTCGATCCCGCCGAATTCGTCGATGACCAGCGCCTGGTGGGTGCGCTGCTGGCGCATCTGGGCCAAAAGATCGAGCACCGGCATCGAGGGCGCCACGAAGAGCGGCGCGCGCAGGATCTCTTCCAGCGGCACGGTCTTGCCTTCCGCCGCATAGGGCAGCAGGTCCTTCACATGGATCATCCCGATCACATCATCGAGATTCTCCCGATAGACCGGGATGCGGGAATGACCGTGCTCGGCAGCCTGACGCACGAGTTCCGAGAAGGGCGTGGAGATATCGATGGCCACGATATCGACCCGGGGCACCATGAGGTCGGCGGCGGTCGCGTCGTGGAGGGTGAGGATATTCTGGAGAAGCCGCCGCTCCTGCGGGTCGATCGGCTCTTCCTCGTCATGCTCCTCGATGAGCTCGGCGAGCGACGTGCGCAGATTGGCGTCGCCGTTCCTGAGCTTGCGCAACTGGCGGAACCAATTGCGCAGGCCCTGGAACGGGCCGTCCTCCTCGGGCGGCGGCGTCCCTATCGATGCGTCAGCCATGGGCCGCCTCGCGATAGGGATCGGCGATGCCGAGGCCTGACAATATGCGGGTTTCGAGCGCTTCCATGGCCTCGGCTTCCGCCGCCTCCTCGTGGTCGAAGCCCAGGAGATGCAACACGCCGTGGATTACGAGATGGCTGAGATGATCGCCGAGCGTCTTGTCCTGCGCGGCGGCCTCGCCCTTCATAGTCTCGAAGGCCAGGATCACATCGCCCAGGAGCAGCGGCGCGCCGGGAGGCGGGGTATCGCCCGAGGGAAAGGAGAGCACATTGGTGGGCTTGTCGATGCCCCGCCAATCCCGATTGAGCTGCCGCAACAGGTGGTCGTCGCCCAGGACGAGGCTGAGTTCCGCGGCGTCGGCCTCCAGGTCCCCCGCCGCGAGCGCGGCGTCGGCGGCCTGCCTGCAAATCTCCTCGAAGCCAGGAAGCGCCTCGCTCCAGTCGGAGGACAGCACGGAAATTTCGATATCGACCCCTGTCAGCTTGGCTGCAGGGGAAGGGTCAGGATCGTTCTTCATCATCAGGATTTAGGCTCCGCCGCGGGCGCAGCCTTGCTTACGACCTTTCTGCGGTTGTGCTGACGCGCATCGTAGGCCTTGACGATGCGCGCGACCAGGGGGTGACGGACCACATCCGCCGCCGTGAAAGTAACCATGGCGACGCCCTCCACCCCGTCAAGGGTATCGATGGCATCGCTGAGACCCGAGGACGCTCCCACCGGCAGGTCGACCTGGGAAAGATCGCCGGTCACCGCCATGCGGGCGTTCTCGCCGAGACGGGTCAGGAACATCTTCATCTGCACGGGGGTGGTGTTCTGCGCCTCGTCCAGGATCACGAAGGCATTGGCCAGCGTCCGGCCGCGCATGAAGGCGAGCGGGGCGATCTCGATCTCGCCCGAGGCGAGACGCTTGGCCACCTGATCGCCCGGCAGCATGTCGTGGAGCGCGTCGTAAAGCGGGCGCAGATAGGGATCGACCTTCTCCTTCAGATCGCCGGGCAGGAAACCCAGGCGTTCCCCGGCTTCGACGGCCGGCCGCGAGAGCACGATGCGTTCGATCTTGCCGGTCATCAGGAGATCGACCGCCATGGCGACCGCGAGATAGGTCTTTCCCGTGCCGGCCGGACCCAGGCCGAAGACAAGCTCGTGGTCCCTCAAAGCCTTGATATAGGCGGCCTGGCCGGGCGAGCGCGCGGAGATCTGCCGTTTGCGGGTGCGGATCTCGGGCGAACGGTCGGCCCCCGTCGTCTCTTCATGACGCGCCATCCTGAGGGCGGCGTCCACGGTGCCGGCATCGACCTCGAGGCCGCGTTCCAGCCGTTCGTAGAGCGAGGCCAGGGTCGACCGCGCGATCTCGGCGCGCTCCTGGGGACCGGCGATCACCAGACGATTGCCGCGCGACATCATGGAGACGCCGAGTTCCCGCTCGATCCGGCCGATGAATTGGTCGCGCTCGCCGAAAAGGGCCGGCAGGAGCTTGTTGTCCGCGAACTCCATCTGCACGCGAGGCCCCTCGACAGAAGCGCTCGCCGACGCGCGCGGCGGGCTCACGAGACGAGTTCTCCGCCCAGGCTGTTGCGGTCCACCCTCTGGATGCGAACCTGACGGATCCGGCCCAAGCCATCGGCAGGCGCCGTCACATGAACGCCTTGGAGATAAGGGCTGCGGCCCACGAGCTGTCCCTCATGCCGGCCCCGGCGCTCGAAGAGAACCGGAAGCTCCCGCCCGATGCAGGCCTCGTTGAAGGCGCGCTGCTGCGACGTCAGGAGTTCCTGGAGCCGGTCGAGCCGCTCGGATTGGACCGCTTCGGCGATCTGTCTCGGAAAGCCGGCCGCCGGCGTCCCCGGGCGGGGGCTGTATTTGAAGGAAAAGGCTTGGGCGAAACCGACCTCGCGGCAGAGCGCCATGGTCGCCTCGAAATCCTCGTCGGTCTCGCCGGGGAAACCGACGATGAAATCCGATGAAAAGGCGATGTCGGGCCGCGCCGCGCGGAACCGCTCGATCAGCCGCCGGAAATCGTCAGCCCGGTGACGGCGATTCATGGCTTCCAGCACCCGGTCGGAGCCCGATTGCACCGGCAGATGCAGGAAGGGCATGAGTTGCGGCACCTCGCGATGCGCC
This sequence comes from Rhodospirillales bacterium, assembly GCA_947473305.1. Classification (GTDB taxonomy): domain Bacteria; phylum Pseudomonadota; class Alphaproteobacteria; order ATCC43930; family CGMCC-115725; genus CANJCB01. Next base: position 192,047 of record CANJCB010000002.1, on the reverse strand, counting down.
GAGATCAGGGCCTCGTCCACATCCAGGGGATGCGAGGTCATATAGCGGATGCGGGCGAGATCCGGCACTTCGGCCAGCGCCCGGATGAGCCGACCGAGCCCCCATTCGCCGCCCTCGGGCGACGCGCCATGATAGGCGTTCACGTTCTGGCCGAGCAGCGTCAGCTCCCGCACCCCGGCAGCGACAAGGCGGCGGGCTTCGGCGAGCACGGATTGGGCGGGCCGCGAGAATTCCGCGCCGCGCGTATAGGGAACCACGCAGAAGGTGCAGAACTTGTCGCAGCCTTCCTGGATCGACAGGAAGGCGGACACGCCCTTGGACGAAGTCGTCTCGGGGAGGAAATCGAATTTGGCCTCGGCCGGGAATTCGGTATCGAGCACAGCGCCCGCGGCCCGCGTCACCCGCGCCACCATTTCCGGCAGGCGATGATAGGTCTGGGGACCCAGCACGAGATCGACGAAAGGCGCCCGCGACAGGATTTCCGCCCCCTCGGCCTGGGCGACGCAGCCGGCAACGGCGAGGATCATGCGCCCGCCCGCCTTTTCCCGCTCGATCTTGAGAGGCTTGAGGCGGCCAAGTTCGGAAAAGACCTTTTCCTCCGCCTTCTCCCGGATATGGCAGGTGTTGAGCACGACCATATCCGCGTCTTCCGGCCCCTCGGCCGGCGTATAGCCCAGAGGCGCCAGGACATCCGCCATCCGGGCGCTGTCGTAGACATTCATCTGGCAGCCATAGGTCTTGATGAAGAGCTTCTTGGACAAACGCTTTATCCTGTCACGAAAGAGAGGCCGCCTCGGGCGCGCTTACCGGTTCCCCGGCCGCCGGGATCGGCGGGGCCGGATCGGCGACGCTTTCCGCCGGCCGCCGGCCGGAGAGCGCGGCGGCGACGCCCTGGGCAATCACCGTCTCGCAATGCTGGGCGAGCGCCTTCCGGCTTCGGAACTCCGCCAAGGTTACCGGGGCATGGAACTCCACGCGGATGGTCGCCGATCCCAGTCCTAGCACGGTCCAGAGATGGGGGGCCATCTCCATGTCGCCATACCAGGCGAAAAACGGCCGGAAACCGCGCCCCATGGGCATGCCGTCGAGCTTCACATAGGCAACGGAGACCGGCTGGACCGTCAAGGGACCCTGCGCGTCCTCGAAGGCGGCGACGCTGAAGAGCGAACTCTTGAAGGGTAGGACCCGGTTGCCGTCGCCGCTGGTCCCTTCGGGGAAAAGAATGAGGCTGCCGCCTTCCGCCAGGCGCTCGGCGATGGCGTCGCGCTGCTTATGGGTGCTCCGCACCTGGCGATCGACGAAGACGGTTTTCTGAAGACGCGCCAGCCATCCGAAAAGCGGCCAGCCGCGTACCTCGGCCTTCGCAACGAAGGAGGCGGGCACCACGGCGCCGAAAACGAGGATGTCGAGATAGGAGATGTGATTGCCGACGAAAAGGGTCGGCTTCCTGTCGCTCGGGGTTCCAAACACCTCCAGGCGAAAGCCCAGGATGCGGCAGCAGATCCGATGATAGGCCCGGGGAAGTCTGTCGCCCAGCGACGGATGGAAGCGGAGCGCAAGCGCCTGCGCCGGCATCAGCGGAAAAGTGACGCCCAGATAAAGGAGGATGCGGACGACCCGCAGAAGAAAGGCGCCCATCAGGCCGCGTTTGTATCCTTCGCCTGCCGCTCATAGTGCCGATAGTATTTTTCCGTCACCAGATCGGTCTTCACGACGATGCAGACGTCGGTGGTATTGAACTGCCGGTCGATCACCGCACCGTCGCCCACGAATCCGCCAAGCCTCAGATACCCCTTGAGCAGGGGCGGCAACTCGCCGAGCGCGCGGGGCGCATCGATCGCCTCGGGCGCAAGCCGCCGCATGTCCGTATAGCGCTCCGGCATCGCGCGGGGCCGCAGGGCCGGCGGCGCCAGGTGATGGTAGTAAAGATAGGAAAGCGGCAGGGCGATGGCGTCGGGATCGGTGCCCGCCAAGCTGGCGCAACCGAACATCAAGCCGATGTCGTAGTGGAAGACATAGGCGGCGATGCCGCGCCACAGAAGCTGCATGGTCGAGCGGGTGCGCGCCGCGACATCGACGCAGGACCGGCCCAGTTCCAGGATCTCTCCCGGATAGGCAGCGATCGCGGAGATGTCGTATTCAGCGGCCGAATAGAAGCGGCCGAATTTTTCCGCGGCGGGGCGGCGGATCAGCCGATAGGTGCCGACCACCGAAGCGGCGGCCTCTCCCCGGGAATGGTCGATGACCAGGAGATGATCGCAAAGCGCGTCGAAAGGGTCGAAGTCGCGCTTTCGCGCCGCCATCTCCGCACTGGGTTGCGCGCCCATTTCTTCATAAAAGACGCGATAACGGAGCGCCTGGGCCGCATCGATATCGGCCTCCGTCTGGGCGAGCCGCACCTGAAGCGCGTTCGACCTTATGTCCACGACCGAGGATGCCCCTTCGGCCAGCCCCGTCACCACAGACTGCGACTCGATCACAACCTCCAAATCGGCCAGGAGCGGCCTCGCTCACCCATCGTCAAGGGAAGCGGGCGAGCCTTACTTCCGGCGGCGCGTGCCGCTGTCGAGCGGCACGGCATAGAGCTCCAGGCGATGGCCGATCAGCTCGTAGCCCAGATTCTTAGAGATGACACGTTGCAGTTTTTCGATCTCGTCGTTGTGGAACTCGATCACCCGCCCCGACTTCACGTCTATCAGGTGATCGTGATGGTCGCTCGTGACCTCTTCGTAGCGCGCGCGCCCATCGCCGAAATCGTGCCGGGTCAGGATGCTCGCCTCCTCGAAGAGGCGGACGGTCCGATAGACCGTGGCGATGCTGATCTTGGGATCGATCTCGGTGGCGCGGCGATAGACCCGCTCCACATCCGGATGATCGGCGGAATCCGACAGAACGCGCGCGATGATGCGCCGCTGTTCGGTCATCTTCAGTCCCTTGTCAATACAAAGCTGCTCGAGGCGGGAAGGCAGGGCCACTGTATCGTTGCTCGGCATGGGCGGCATCATAGACCAAAGCCAGGCGGAATTCCTACCGCTTTGGCGATGGTCTCGGCAAAAGCCCGATCAGGCGCCAGCCTTGCGCGACCGGGTGCCGAGTCCGATCTCCTTGGCGAGCCGGCTGCGTTGGCGCGCATAATTCGGCGCGACCATGGGATAATCCGACGGCAGTTCCCAGCGCTCGCGATATTGCTTGGGCGTCAGGTCGTAGGCGGTCTTCAGATGCCGCTTCAGCATCTTGAGCTTCTTGCCGTCCTCAAGACAGATGAGATAGTCGGGGAACACGGACTTCTTGATGCTCACAGCGGGTTGCGGCCGCTCGACCGCGGCCACGACCGGGCCGGAGCCGATCGTCGCCAAGGACCGGTAGACCTGGCTGATCAGCTGGGGCAGCTCGGTCACGGTGACGGTATTATTGGACACATGAGCGGCGACGATTTCGGAAGTAAGCGCCAAGAGATCGGTGAAATTGGAGTTGTCGGTCATGTGCCCATATTCCCGTTGAATGCGTGGCAGCTGATATAAGTATCTTTCCGGATGTTCGCAATTGCGAACTGGAATGAAAACTACAAATAATTTGTCGAACACTCCGGCTCAAGTGACAGAAGGGCATTGACCTGGCCCTCGCGCCGGAAACTAGTTGAATCCCCATGTACTCGATGTAGTTCTACTGAGGCCGGGCCCCTGATCAGCTCCGCTCCTCGACCAGCATGCGGCGAAGGATCCAGGCGTCGACCGACGCGCCCCCGCTTCTGCGGTAATAGGCGGGGCGGCGTCCCGCGATCTGGAAACCCTCGGATTCGTAAAGGCGCTGGGCCGCGATATTGTCCTGCGCGACCTCCAGGGTGATCGCGGCGACCTTCATCTTCCTGTGCCGCTCGAAGAGATTTTCGAGCAGGACGCGCGCTATCCCCTGGCGGCGGGCGAGCGGCGCGATGCCGATGGTGAGGATTTCGCCTTGGCCGGCGATCGCCGTATCGAAGACGAAGCCCATCGTCTCGCCGATCCTGCCGCGCGCGGCCGACACCGCCTGCCAGGCGCCGGCGCCGGGCATCGCCATCACTTCGCCGAGCGCCTGCCGGTCCCAGCTTTCGCCGGGAAAGCATTTGGCATGGAGGGCGGCGATCCGATCGAGATCGGCAGGTCCGATCGGCTGAAGGCGCACCGGGATCACGGCTGGCTCCGGGACAGCGTCGTATCCGGCGCCCTGAGATAAAGGGGTCGCGCCGCGGGACGCTCGCCCCGCCGGAAGGCCGCCTCCGCAAGTCTCGCGACGGCGGCGGCATCGGGCAGGCGGGGCGGGGCCACAAGGATATCGCGACCGGGCAGCGCTTGCGCGAGCCGCGCCGCCGCATCTCCCACGAGGAGGAGAGGGCCTTCCGGCAACCAGATCTCCCAATCCGCCGGCATAACCGGGGAGGCGGTCCCCGTCATCTCCCCTTTTTTCCCATAAACGGCAAGGAAAGGGGCGTCGCGCTTGCTGTCGATGGCGACCACGAGGAGACGACCGGAACGGGCCTCCTCCGGCACCTCCGTGGCGAGAGCATCGAAGCTCGTGATGCCGAGGGCCGGCGCGCCGATCGCCAGCGCCAACCCGCGTGCCGCCGCGAGGCCGATGCGCAGGCCCGTGAAAGCGCCGGGACCCGTCGTCACGCCCAGGAGATCGAGGCTTCGCGGCTCAACACCGGCTTCCTCCATGACCTCCCGGATCATCGGCATGATCCGTTCGGCATGGCCCCGTCCCAGGATCTCGGCCCGATGTGCGAGGAGCCTTCCCTCGACCAGCACCGCTGCCGAGCAGCCGGCCCCCGAGGTATCGAAAGCCAGGACCTTCAGCAGATCCTCCATTTTACCGGCTTGCGGCCGAGAGCGGTCATGCTAGGAAGACGATCATGGATCTCATGGAAATCACCGAGGCGAGCCATGGCGTGGTCCTCGATATCGCCTATGCGACGGAGCGCAATATCACCGGACGGCCGGTCTATTCCAGGCCGGGGTGCTATCTCCATAAGGACGCCCTGCAAAAGCTGGAGCGGGCAATCGAGCTTGCCCGGCCGCTCGGCTTGCGCCTGAAGATCTTCGACGCCTTCCGGCCGGCCGAAGCGCAGTGGAAACTCTGGGAAGCGCGGCCGGATCCCGATTTTCTGGCGGATCCGCGCCGGGGATCGCCACATTCGCGTGGGGCGGCGGTCGATCTCACCCTGCTGGACGGCAGCGGGAGCGAACTCGACATGGGCACGGGCTTCGACGCCTTCACGCCCCTGTCGCATCACGCCAATACCGAGATCCCCGCGACGGCGCAAAAAAACAGGCTGGTCCTGCTGGGGCTCATGAGCGCCGCGGGCTGGGACTTCTACAGTAAGGAATGGTGGCATTATCAATTGTTCGACGCCCGCCGCTATCCCTTGCTCAGCGACAGCATCCTGCCGCGCCCCATGATGTAAGGCGCGGCAGCTCACGGCCTCTCAGAGGGCGCGGACTTCCTGCACCTCGGGCACATAATGCTTCAGCATGTTCTCGATGCCGGCCTTCAAGGTGGCGGTCGAGCTGGGGCAACCCGAGCAGGAGCCCTGCATGTGAAGATAGACAACCCCGTCGTCGAAGCTGTGGAAGACGATGTCGCCGCCGTCCTGGGCAACCGCGGGACGAACCCGGGTCTCCAGCAGTTCCTTGATTTGAACAACGATCTCGCTGTCCTCCTCGTTGGCGCCTTCGGCCTTCTGCTCGTCGAGCACCACGGCGCGTCCGGCCGTGAAATGCTCCATGATCGCGCCGAGCACCAGGGGCTTCATCTGGTACCAGTCGATATCGTCGCGCTTGCTGACGGTCACGAAGTCTTGGCCCAGGAAAACGCCGGTCACGCCGTCGAGCGCGAAGAGGCTCTGCCCGAGGGGCGAGTTCTCGGCGGCCGCGGCATCCACGAAGTTGCGCGTCCCCGCTTCCATCACGGTGCGTCCCGGAAGGAACTTCAGCGTAGCGGGGTTCGGGGTCGGTTCGGTCTGAATGAACATGCGCATCTCCTGCGGACAGGCCCTAGATTGGGGTCTTGCTCTATCATGTCAAGCCGTGCGGGAGATAGGGCTTTCGGGCCTTGCGCCTGCAGGGGTGCTCTGTCTCAATGGATGATGGAGGGGCCTTGCACGATCAGAGGATAGATCCAATCACGGACTGGCTCGCCCGGGAAGCCCCGGCGATCGTCGATCCCGCGGTGGTGGTGGAGAAGCTCGCTGAGCGGATTGCCGCGGCCGGCCTGGGCATTTCGCGGCTAACCCTGCACATCCGCACCATTCATCCCGAAATCCTGGCGGTGACCATCCTCTGGCAGCGGGGCAAAGGCGCCGAGATCATCCGCCGACTGCATGGGGTGGAGCGCGACGCCGGCTATACGTCGAGCCCGATCTTTTGGATTCATGGCGGGATGGAGCGGCTTCGCCGGCATCTGGAAGACCCCCATGTGGCGATGGACTTCCCGATCCTCCAGGACCTGAAGGCCGAGGGCGCCACGGATTATCTCGCGCTGCGCATGCCCTTCAGCGACGGCACCGGCAATTCCGTGACCTGGGCGACCGACCGGCCCGGCGGCTTCAGCGCCGAAGATTTTTCCTTCATCGATACCCTGCTGCCCTATCTCGCATTGGCCATGGAGGTCAGGGTCGCGCATTTCATCGCCCAGACGCTGCTCTCGGTCTATCTGGGCAGTGATGTCGCGATGCGGGTTTTGCGGGGCGAGATCAAGCGCGGCATCGGCCAGACCATCGAGGCGGCCGTGCTCTTCTCCGATATGCGCAGCTTCACCCAGCATTCCGAACATCTGCCGCCCGATCGCATGATCACCCTGCTCGACGACTATTTCCAGGCGGTGATCGAACCGGTCGAGGATTACGACGGCCAGGTGCTGAAGCTGATGGGCGACGGCTTGCTCGCCATCTTCCCGGTCCATGCGGGCGGCGCGCATCCCGCCTGCCTCGCCGCCCTGGCGGCGGCAAAGTCGGCGCTGGCGAATGTCGCGGAAGTCAACCGGAAGCATGCCGATGACCCCAGCGAGCCCCGGCTGCGCATCGGGATCACGCTGCATGTGGGGCAGGTGGTCTATGGCAATATCGGCTCGCCCCATCGGCTCGATTTCACGGTGATCGGGCCGTCGGTCAATCTGGTCAGCCGGCTGCAGGGCCTGTGCCGGGAATATGAGCGATCGGTCCTCTTCTCGTCGGCCTTCGCCGAGGCTTCGAGGATTCCGGCCGTGTCGATCGGCACCCATAGCTTGCGCGGGCTTGCCGCGCAGCAGGAGGTCTTCGGCCTGCCGCCCCACGAGGACCCGTCGCAGGAACTTTAGCTCAACGCGTCGAGCTGTTCGTCGGTGAGGGTCCCGGGGACCACCGTGATGGGAACGCGAAGTTTCCCCACATGCTTGCCCACCAGGGTCGTGATGAGCGGACCCGGCCCGTCGGGATCGGTGCCCGCCGCCAGCACCAGGATCGAGATCGTCCGCTCCTCGTCGATGAGCGACAGAAGCTCGTCGCTCCGGCGGCCCTCGCGGATATAGACGATAGGGAGCGAGCCCGCGATATCGGCGGTCTCGGACGAAAGCTTCTGGAGAAGCTCCTCCGCCTCTTCGCGGCGCTCCTCGCGCATCAGGGTCTCGATCGACGCCCAATGCTGCATGTCGGCCGGCTCGATCACATAGAGGAGCGCCACCTTGCCGCCCGTATGGTTTGCCCGGCGCGCAGCGTAGTGGAGCGCCACGCGCATCTCCTCCGTGTCGTCGACGACCACCAGGAAAATACGCTGGGCCGTGGACGGGGCGGTTTCGGTCTGCGGATCGTTCATCGGCCTTCTCACACTCTCCGGAACGGCAGGCTTGCGAGCCATCCTGCCATTGCCGCCGCGATCACCGCAATGATCCCGTAGAGCAGCGCCTGTTGCGTTGCGAATTCATAGACTTCCGCCGCGACGCCCACTTGCGACACGTCGAGCGGGATGGTCTGTCCGCTCACCACATTGCCGTCGCGGATCAGATAGACCTCCACCAGATAGGTGCCGGTCGGCACGTTCGAGGGAAAGCCGATGGTCGTGCGGAAGAGCCGCTCCCCCAGGAAATTGACCTTGCCCGGGTCCCGCCCGAAAAGCCCGTCCCGCTGCTGCGTGCGGATGAGCGCGGCGCGGAACTCGGCCGCTTCTTCCGGGGGGAGCTTGTCCTTCACGGCGATCCGCATGTTATCGAGCCCAAGTTGATGCAGCGCGCGAACCGAAGGCGACGCGATCTGATCGAGGGGGCGGGTGGCGGCGAGGCTGTAGAAGCTCGGTGTATTGGGAAAAGTGGCCTGGCTCGTGTTCGCCCAGACGCCGGCAATCCGGCTCTTCCGGCGAACCACCAGGTCGCGTTCCGGCCCTCTGACGCTGACCACGATATCACCGGGGCCGTCGGTCGCCCCGAAGAGCACCATGCTCGTGCCCGTGAAACCGGTGGTGATGCCGATGAGATGGCTGGTGAGGTCCGCCACCAGCGGATCGGCCGCCCAGGACGCCCGCAGGGGCGCCAGCAGCACCAGGAGGAAGAAGGCGAGGCGCGCCATCAATCCCCCTCGGTCAGCACGGTGAAAAGATCGTCCGGCCGGACCGTCATATCGACCGCGAGTTTCGCCGCCACCGCGAGAACCATCAGCGCCAGCAGCAGGCGGAGCTGCTCGCCCCGGAGCTTCGCGCCGAAGCGGCTGCCGAGCTGCGCGCCGATCACCCCGCCGAGCAGCAGCACCAGCGCCAGGACCGCATCGACCGTGCCGTTGCCAACGGATTGCAGCACCGTGACATTGGCCGCCACGAAGATGATCTGGAAGAGCGAGGTCCCGGGCACCACCGAGGTCGGCATCCCGAGCATATAGATCATGGCCGGAACCATGATGAAGCCGCCGCCGATCCCCATGATCGCCGAGAGGACGCCCACCGCGAAACCGAGGCCCAGGGGTAGCAGCGCGCTGATATAGAGCTTCGACCGGCGGAACCGCATCTTGAGCGGCAGGCCGTGCAGCCAATAATGCTGGTGGAGTTTCCGCCGGCTCCCGCCCGGCCGGCGCTGGCGTAGGAGGGTCCGCACGCTCTCCACGAGCATCAGCGCCCCCAGGGTGCCGAGCAGAACCACATAGCAGAGGCTGATCGCGAGATCGATCTGGCCGACCTGCCGCAGCAGCGCGAAAAGCCAGACCCCGAAGCCCGAACCCAGGATGCCGCCCACCAGCAGCACGATCCCCATCTGGAAATCGACGTTGCCGCGCCGCCAATGGGCGATGACGCCGGAAACCGACGCTCCCACGAGCTGATTGGCAGAGGAGGCGACCGCCACCGCATGGGGCACGCCGATAAAGATCAGGAGCGGGGTGAGGAGAAATCCGCCGCCGACGCCGAAGATACCGGAGAGGAAGCCCACCGATCCGCCAAGAGCCAGCAGGACAACGACGTCCAGCGAGATCGCGGCGATGGGCAGGTAGATATCCATTCGGCCCGGAAACGTGAGGAATTCCGGGCATCCCCGGTCAGAGGTTCACCTTACACAGGGGCATCTGGGCCTCAAAGGGTATTTCCCAGGAAATCCGCGCTTTTTATGGACGCAATAAGCCCATGATATCGAAGACCTCGGCGAGGTGGGGCCGGGCGATGGCATTGGCCCGCTCGGCGCCCCGCTTCAAGACGCCGTCGATATAGCCGGGATCGGCCATCAGCCGCTGCATCTCGCCGCCGATCTTGCCCAGGATCGCGACAGAAACCTCTGCCAGGTCCTCCTTGAATTTGGAGAAATTCTGGCCGGCAACCCGCGCCAGGGCCTCCTCGCGCTTCAGGTCGGTCAAAGCCGCGTAGATATCGACGAGGTTCGCCGCCTCGGCCCGCTTGTCGAGCGCCTCCAGGGTGTCAGGCAAGGGCTCCGAATCCGTGCGCGCCTTGCGGATCTTGAGGGCGACCGTCTCGGCATCGTCGGTCATGTTGATGCGCGAATAGTCGGAAGTGTCGGACTTCGACATCTTCTTGGTGCCGTCGCGCAGGCTCATGACCCGGGTCGCGGCGCCGAAGATCTGCGGCTCGGGCAGGGGAAAGAACTCCACGCCATAGCGCCGGTTGAAGGCCCCCGCGATATCGCGGGACAGTTCCAGATGCTGCTTCTGGTCCTCGCCGACCGGCACGTGTGTTGCCTTATAAAGCAGGATGTCGGCCGCCATCAGCACCGGATAGGCGTAGAGGCCGAGGCCGGCATTGTCCCGCTGCTTGCCCGCCTTCTCCTTGAACTGGGTCATGCGGTTGAGCCAGCCCAGGGGCGTCATGCAGGAGAGGAGCCAGCCCAGCTCCGCATGGCCCGGCACGGTGCTCTGGTTGAAGATGATGCAGCGTTCCGGATCGATGCCCGCGGCGATATAGGCGGCGGTGACCTCGCGGGTCTGCGCCAGGAGTTGCTTCGGGTCCTGGGGCTGCGTCAGGGCATGGAGATCGACGATGCAGAAGATGCAGTCGTAGCTCGTCTGGAGCGCCACCCAATTGCGGATCGCGCCGAGATAATTGCCGAGATGCAGGTTGCCGGTGGGCTGGACGCCCGAAAAAATGCGGTTTGCCGGACTTCCCATGATGTCGTCGATCCCTTGATTTGGCGCGGCTTGGATTTACGGGTTTCGCGGCACCGCCGCAAGCCGCGATCGCTTAAGGGCTCCGGCGCCGGGTGAGAAGCTGCTTCAATCCCCGGATATCCGTCGCGCCGAACAGAAGCGCCAGTGCCCCGAAGGCGATGATCCCGGCGAGCACCAGGGCGCAAAGCCCCCCCGCACGAAGCAGGAGGCCTGCTTCCTCGCCCGGAATCAACCGCCCTTCCAGAAGAAGGAGAAGCACCCCCATACCCAGCGACGCCAGCACGATCCGGGGAAGCGCTCGCCGCGACCTGGCGTCGAGCCTGAAATGCCCCCGGCGGTGGAGGATCACGATCAGCGCCAGGGCATTGATCCAGCCGGCCACCGAATTGGCGAGCGCGTTGCCTACATGAGCCAGCGGCACCATCAGGGCCAGCGTAAGAACGATGTTCGACGCCATCGACACCACGGCAATCTTGACCGGCGTCGCCGTATCCTGCCGCGCGAAGAAGCCCGGGGTCATGACCTTCACCAGCACGAAGGCGGGAAGCCCCGCCGCATAGGCTGCCAATGCGGGCGCGGTCGCCGCCACCTCTGCCGGGCCGAAAGCGCCCCGCTGGAAGAGCGCGAAGAGGATCGCATGGGCGGTGATGCCCAGCGCCACCGCTGCCGGGAGGGTCAGGAGAAGGGCGAGCTCCAATCCCCGGTTCTGGGTCTCGATCGCGGCCTGGGTGTCGCCCTGGCGAACCTGGCGGGAAAGCGACGGGAGGATCGCCGTGCCGACCGCGATCCCGACCACGGCGAGCGGAAGCTGGTTCAGGCGGTCGGCATAATAGAGATAGGAAACCGCCCCCGCCGGAAGTAGCGAGGCCACCGCCGTCGAGACCAGGAGGTTGAGCTGGGTAGCGCCCGCTCCGACCACGCCGGGCGCCATGATCCCGATCAGCCGCCGCACATCGGGCGTGAGGCGCGGCCAGGGCAGGCGGGGCGCGATGCCGGCGCGATGGCAGGAAAGCATAAGCCACAGGAACTGCGCTAAACCCGCCGCCGACGTCGCCCAGGCCAGCGCATAGCCGCTCGGCGGGCGGGTAACGACCAGCGCGATGATCAGGGCGATATTGAGCAGCGTCGGCGTCGCGGCGGTCGCCGCGAAGCGCTCGACCGAATTCAGCATCCCGCCCAGCAATGTCGCCAGCGAGATATAGAGAAGATAGGGAAAGGTGATGCGCGTGAGATCGACCGTCAGGCCGAACTTCTCGGGATCGGCGGCGAAACCGGGAGCAATCACGCTCAGGATCTCCGGCGTGAATATCTCGCCGAGGATCGTGAAGACGATAAGCGCGGCCAGCAGCACGGAAAGCGCGTCCTCGGCAAAGCGCTTGGCATTCTCTGGGCCGTGCTGGGCGATACGCCCCGCGAAAAGCGGGACGAAGGCCGCGCTGAAAGCCCCCTCCGCAAAGAGGCTTCGGAAAAGGTTGGGCAGCCGCTGAGCCACGAAAAAGGCGTCCGCCACAGGCCCCGCGCCGAGAAGCGCGGCGGTCAGCACGTCCCGGGCGAAGCCCAGGATCCGGCTCAACAAGGTGTAGCCGCCCACCGTCGCGGCGGCTTTAAGGAGCGCCATGGCGCGGGTTTGTAGAGGAAATCGGCGATAGGGGGAAGGATTAGGGGCTTGTCATTCGCCGAGGCCCCTTGTACCCCCTCGACGGAAAGCAAGGCTGGGGAGGCGGAAATGGGCGACGCGCGCATCGCGATCACGGGGAGCGGCGGCCGGATGGGCCGGATGCTGGTAGCCGAGATCCAGGGAACGCCGGGCTGCGTGGTGTCGGGCGGGACCGAAACCCCGAACAATCCGCTGATCGGCCGCGACCTCGGCGAATTGGCGGGTCTTGGCACCCTCGGCGTCACTGCCAGCGGCGACCGCGAGGCGGTTTTCGCCCAGGCCGACGCCGTCGTCGATTTCACCAGCGCCGCCGCAAGCGTCGAGCATGCGCAACTCGCGGCCTCCCTCAAGAAGCCTTTGGTCATCGGGACCACGGGCCTCGACGACGCCATGGCGGCCGCCGTGCGCGAGGCGGCGAAACACGCGCCCATCGTCTGGGCCGCGAATATGAGCCTCGGCGTCAACCTGCTGCTGGGTCTCGTCGAGCAGGTAGCCGGGATCCTCGGCGAAGACTACGACATCGAAATCGTCGAGATGCACCACAAGCACAAGGTCGACGCGCCCTCCGGCACGGCCCTGGCGCTGGGCCGCGCGGCGGCGGCCGGGCGGGCTATCGACCTCGCAAAGCGCAGCCAGCGGGTGCGCGACGGCCATACCGGCCCACGCAAGGCCGGCGACATCGGCTTTGCGACCCTGCGCGGCGGCGATGTGGTGGGGGATCACACGGTCGTCTTCGCCGGCGCCGGCGAGCGCATCGAACTCACCCATAAGGCGGCGAGCCGGCAAATCTATGCTCGGGGCTCTATCCGCGCGGCGCTCTGGGCCATCGGCAAGCCGCCGGGACTTTACGGCATGAAGGAAGTGCTGGGCCTTTAGGACTCGGCCTGTCGCGGCTGGAGATCGGCGCGCCATCGACCCAGCGCGTCCTTTAGCGCCTGCGCCAGGGTCCGGCGTTCCTGCGGGGCCAGGAAGGTGCCTAGGGGAACCGACCGGCCATGGGACGTGACGTAGAGGCGGTTCTCGTCCTCGTCCTTTTCCTCCAGCACGACCCGAAGCCAGAAGGGCTGGAGCCGCCACTGGCGATGCTCGCCGCGGATGCTGACCTTGTCGACGGTCAGCGCGTCGCCGGTGAGCCGCAGAACCTCATGCTCGCGGGCGTTCCGGTAGTTGATCCGAAAGGCCCAATAGAGCAGCAACACGTCGAGCCCGAAAAAGCCCGTCACCGGCCAGGCGCCCAACAGCACGAAACCCAGGCTGATCACGAAGCTCACGCCCGCCACCAGCAGCATGACGATGAAGAATCCCCGATGCGGCAGGCTCCGATGCGGGCGGAGAACCGCGTCGAAGAAGACCGCGTCGGGAGCGTCCGGATCTGCGGTGAGATCGGTCATGGGATGAAGATAGGCCACCCGCCCTCGTTGCGCCAAGCCTCTGCCTCGAATTAGAATCGCGGCCATGAAGCCCAAGAACGTCGACGAATTCTTCCGCCGGCTCGCCGAGCAGCGCCCCAATCCGCGCAGCGAGCTCGAATACATCAACCCCTATACGCTGCTGGTCGCGGTGGTTCTCTCCGCCCAGGCGACCGATGTCGGGGTCAACAAGGCGACCAAGCCGCTCTTCGAGATCGCCGATACGCCGGAAAAGATGCTGGAACTGGGCGAAGACAAGGTCCGGCATTATATCCGCACCATCGGGCTCTACCGCACCAAGGCGAAGAACGTGATCGGGCTCAGCACCCTCCTCCTGGAACGGCACGGCGGGGTGGTTCCGAACGACCAGGCGGCGCTGGAAGACTTGCCCGGCGTCGGACGGAAGACCGCCAATGTGGTGCGCAACGCGGCCTTCGGCGAGCCGACCATCGCGGTCGATACCCATATCTTCCGGGTCTCGAACCGCACCGGCCTGGCGCCCGGAAAGAACGTGCTGACGGTGGAGTTAAAGCTGCTGAAGGCGGTACCCAAGCCCTGGCGGCTCCATGCCCACCATTGGCTGATCCTGCACGGACGCTACACCTGCAAGGCGCTGAAGCCCGATTGCCCCAATTGCATCGTCAGCGATCTCTGCGCCTATCCGGCGAAGACGACCCTGGGCGGTGTCCCGGTCAAGAAGCCGAAACCAAAACCGAAAAAACCGGCCTAGAGCGATTTCCATCTTGATGGAAACGCGACAGTCTAGGCGGCGCTTGAGCGGCCGGAGGCCCTATTATTACCTAGAGCGATTCCACGTGAGTGGAACTCGCTCTAGGTCCGGCTTTCGCGGAGACGCGAGCGGGCCGCCACCAGACCGCCGAGGCAATTCGCCTGGGAGATCTTGAGCAGCCCCCGGTCCCGGGTCTCCGCGTGGCGGACCTTGATGTCCTTGCCCTCGCTATAAAGAAAGACGTCGAGGACACAGTCGGCGGTCCGATACTGCCAGATCTCGCCCGGTGTCTCCTTGCGGCGGAAATCGGGATCACCCAGAAGATCCACCAGCCGCGCCCGGTTAAGACCCTTCAATTCCTCGAAGCGCGGGACCGGCTGGGAGGGATTGGGACGCGTTGCGATCGACGTAGTGGTTGTTCCCGCAAAAGCGGGAGACGCAGAGGCGACGGGCGTCGGCGACGGACCCGCGCAGGCGGCGAGCAGAAGCGGCGCGAGAGCGAAAAGCGGCAGGAAGCGCCGGCCGCCGGGACCGGTCGCATCCCTGTTTCCTGAACCCATCTTAACCATCGGGCGATCCACTGGTTGCGGTTTTAGAAGACCCACCACCACAATTTCTAGTAGCCCACCCAAAGAAAGCTGTCCAGATCCCCGTCAGATGAGCTTTGCCTCTTCCGACTGGATGTCCCCCGACAGATGGCCCCCCAGCTCGATTTCGAGCTGGCCGTAGCGGATGTTGCCCATGACCTTGCCGCTGGCCTTGATCAGCAGCCGTTTCCGAACCGTGAGCGTGCCTTCGAAGCGACCCTTGATCTCCGCATCGTCGATCGTCGCGGTTCCCTTGAAGAGGCCGTTCTCGGAGATTTCCATCTCCTTGCAATTGCTCAGGGTGGCTTCGATCCGACCCTCGACCGTCAGCCGGTCGCAGGAGGTGATTTCGCCGGAAAGCGTGATATCGCGGCCGACGATGAGCTTGCGCATCTCAGGCTCTGCCGGTTTCGCAACCGGCGCAGACGGCGATGCGAAGGCCGGGATGGATGTCGAGGGAATCCCCAATTCCCCCGCTCCCGCCTGGGGCAGATCGGCCGGGCGGCGGGGCAGTTCTGGCGCGGGCCGCGCGGGTTCGACCGCCGCGCGGGGCGGCATGATCGGGGCCGATGTGGGACCCGGACCCGTGCCCGCGGGGCGGCTCAGCGATTGCTGCATCCCGAGTGGCAGGCGCGCGCCGGGCTTTACCGGAATGGCAAGATCGTCGGCGGCTTCGGCAAGACCCTTGTCGTCATCGCTCTCGGGCTTCTTTCGGCGGAACATGTTGCTTATCCCCTTAGCTCATGGCGTTGAAGGTTCTTGAAGCAGGATCGGCGCCTCGGCGAATGCGTTCGAACAGGTGGAGCATGAAAGCCGCGCCCAGGAGCGGCGCCGCGAGGTTGACGACAGGTATGGAGAAGAGGGCCGCGATCGTCGCGCCCGCGGCCCAGAGCCGCAGCCGGTTGATATGCCACGCCGTTCTCGCGGTCTGCCGGTCGAGCCGCCTCAAGGCCACCAGTTCGAAGTATTCCCTCCCGAGAAGATACCCGTTCACCCCATAGAAAAGAACGAGATTTATGGCAGGCAAAAGGACATAAAAAGGCAAAATCAGGAGATTGATCAGAACCGTCAACCCCGCCAGTCGCAAGCCGCCGAGAAGGACTTGCGCGACCGGAATGTTCCGCGGCGGCCCCAGGCCGGGATAGCGCCGCCGCTCGATACTCAGCAGGACACCGTCCAGGAAAAGCCCCAGCACGATGGTCGTCGCCGCCGGGAACAGGAGCCAGGCGAGGAAGAGGATCGCGAACTGACCCAGGACCTCGATGCCTGTATCGACGAAGCCTATGCCGGTAAGCCCCGCGCGATGCAACAGCAGCGACGCGCCCAGCCAGAGAAGCGCGAAAAGAACACAGGCGATCATGAGGCTGAGCAGGAGCACGCGCCGCTGGGCCGGCGCCAGGGCATCCTCGAAGGCGCGACCCAGGGCGGAGATCATTGGGGCGCTAGTTCCCGTGGTCCCCGAAGAATTCCTTCACCTTGGCGAAGAAGCCTTCGCTCTCGGGGCTGGTCTTCTGGTTGGCGCCTTCCCGCTCGAATTCGCGCAGGAGTTCCTGCTGACGCTTCGTGAGGTTGACGGGGGTCTCGACCGTGGCCTCGATGAACATGTCTCCGCGCGCCGGCGAGCGCAGCACGGTCATGCCCTTGCCCTTGAGCCGGAACTGATGACCGGGCTGGGTTCCGGCCGGGATATTCACCTTGGCGCGATTGCCGTCGATGGTGGGGACCTCCACCTGACCGCCGAGCGCCGCCGTCGGCATGGAAATCGGCACCCGGCAATGGATGTTGGCCCCGTCGCGCTGGAAGAGCCGATGCGGCTTCACCGACAGGAATATATAGAGATCCCCCGGCTGCGCCCCGCGCATGCCCGCCTCGCCCTCTCCGGCGAGCCTGATCCGGGTGCCGTCTTCGACGCCTGAAGGGATATTGACCGAGAGCGCCTTCTCGCGGCGGACGCGGCCTTGGCCCCCGCAGGGTTTGCAGGGGTTCTCGATGACCCGCCCCGCGCCGTGGCACGAGGGACAGGTCCGCTCGATGGTGAAGAAGCCCTGTTGCGCCCGCACCCGGCCATTGCCCTGGCAGGTGGGACAGTTGACCGGCTTCGACCCCGCATGGGCCCCGCTGCCGCTGCAGGCCTCGCACAAAGTGAGGCTCGGCACGCGAACCGTCGTCTGGCTGCCCTTGAAGGCTTCTTCCAAAGTGATTTCGAGGTTGTAGCGCAGGTCGCTGCCCCGGGCGCCGCCGCCCTGCTGGCCGCCCCGCCGGCCGCCCATGAAGTCGCCGAACATCTCGTCGAAGATATCGGCGAAGCCCGCCCCGAAGCCGAAATCGCCACCGGGCCGCCCGCCGCCGCCGTTTTCGAAGGCGGCATGGCCGAAGCGGTCGTAGGCGGCACGCTTCTGATCGTCCTTCAGTACGTCATAGGCCTCGCTGATTTCCTTGAACTTGTGCTCGGCCTCCTTGTCGCCCGGATTGCGGTCCGGATGATACTGCATGGCCTGCTTGCGATAGGCCTTCTTCAGATCTTCCGCCCCGGCATCCTTCGGCACGCCAAGAAGTCCATAAAAGTCCTGCTTCGCCATCGCGTCTCGCCCCGACCCTCAAGCCTTCCTATGCGAACCGCCCCGGCGTTCAATCCCAAAGGGACGCCGGGGCGGTTTACCAGTCTACAAACTCACCGCCCGATCAGGCCGAGCGATGCTTCTTCTTGTCGTCGACCTCTTCGAAGTCGGCGTCGACCACCTTGTCGTCCCCGGCAGGACCCGAGGCACCCGGCCCATGCTCGCCCGCATGGCCCGCGCCGTCTTGAGGCCCGGCCTCGGCGCCCGGAGCCCCTTCGGCCTTGTACATGGCCTCGCCGAGCTTCATGGCAACCTGCTGCAGGGTGTTGGTCTTGGCCTTGATGGCCTCGACATCCTCCGCACCGATGGCCGTCTTGAGGTCGGCGACCGCCGCCTCGACCGCAGACTTCTCGCCCGCCGGGACCTTCTCGCCCGCGTCCGAGAGCGTCTTTTCGGTCGCATGGATCAATCCATCCGCCGCGTTACGAACCTCGACCAGCTCGCGCTTCTTCTTGTCCTCGTCGGCGTGGGCTTCGGCGTCCTTCACCATCTTGTCGATGTCGGTGTCCGAAAGACCGCCCGAGGCCTGGATGCGGATCTGCTGCTCCTTGCCCGTGGCCTTGTCCTTGGCCGAGACATTGACGATACCGTTGGCGTCGATGTCGAAAGTCACCTCGACCTGCGGGATTCCGCGCGGCGCGGGGGGAAGTCCGACGAGGTCGAACTGACCCAGCACCTTGTTGTCGGCCGCCATCTCGCGCTCGCCCTGGAAGACCCGGATCGTCACCGCCGTCTGGTTGTCCTCGGCGGTCGAGAAGGTCTGGCTCTTCTTGGTAGGGATCGTGGTGTTGCGGTCGATGAGGCGCGTGAAGACGCCGCCCAACGTTTCGATACCCAGCGACAGCGGGGTCACGTCAAGCAGCAGAACGTCCTTCACCTCGCCCTTCAGCACGCCGGCCTGGATAGCGGCGCCGATGGCCACGACCTCGTCCGGGTTCACGGAGCGGTTGGGCTCCTTGCCGAAGAACTGCTTCACCGTCTCGATGACCTTGGGCATGCGGGTCATGCCGCCGACCAGGATCACCTCGTTGATTTCCGAAGCCTTGAGGCCCGCGTCCTTCAGCGCGTTCCGGCAAGGATCGATGGTCCGCTGGATGAGGTCATCCACCAGCGCCTCGAGCTTCGCGCGCGTCAGCTTGATGTTGAGATGCTTCGGCCCGGTCTGATCGGCGGTGATGAAGGGCAGGTTCACCTCGGTCTGCACCGACGAAGAAAGCTCGATCTTCGCCTTTTCCGCGCCTTCCTTCAGACGCTGAAGCGCCAGCCGGTCGCCGCGCAGGTCGATGCCCTGCTCTTTTTTGAACTCGTCCGCCAGATAGTCGATGATCTTCTTGTCGAAGTCCTCGCCGCCCAGGAAGGTGTCGCCGTTAGTGGACTTCACCTCGAAAACGCCGTCGCCGATCTCCAGCACGGACACGTCGAAGGTGCCGCCGCCGAGGTCATAGACCGCGATAATGCCGGAACCCTTACGCTCCATGCCATAGGCGAGCGCGGCCGCTGTCGGCTCATTGATGATGCGGAGCACGTCCAGACCGGCGATCCGGCCTGCGTCCTTGGTCGCCTGACGCTGGCTGTCGTTGAAATAGGCGGGAACCGTGATGACCGCCTCAGTCACCGTCTCGCCGAGATAGGCTTCCGCCGTCTCCTTCATCTTCTGCAGCACGAAGGCGCTCATCTGGGACGGCGCGTATTTCTTGCCGCGGCTCTCGACCCAGGCGTCGCCGTTCTCGCCCGACACGATCTGGAAGGGGACGAGATCCGTCTCCTTCTTGGTCAAGGGGTCGTTGAAGCGGCGCCCGATCAGGCGCTTGATCCCATAAAGGGTATTTTCCGGGTTGGTTACGCCCTGGCGCTTGGCCGATTGGCCGACGAGGCGTTCACCCGATTCCGTGAAGGCGACCATCGACGGCGTGGTGCGCGCACCCTCGCTGTTCTCGATCACCTTGGCGGTCTTGCCTTCCATCACGGCGACGCAGGAATTCGTCGTCCCGAGATCGATACCGATAACTTTACCCATGGCCACCTCTTTATTGCAGCAGGGTTCAGCAGCCCCCGGAGGCACTGCCCACAACCCCCTTGGAATGGTCCGTCACACAAACGGCTTTGTGTACGTGGTTATATATGTGCCGACCCCCGACGATACAACCGCGTTTCATTTCGGTTTTCCGCCGAATCGAAGGGCGGTGACGCCGTGATATAGGGTGCCCGGCCCGAGGGCTGCAAGTCCCCCGGCCAACAAGCCGTCAGACGGTCGTATCGACCCTCGCCGGAGCTTCGCCGCCTTTGGCGACACCCACCATGGCAGGGCGCAGCAAGCGGTCGTGAAGGACGTATCCGGCCTGGAGGACTTCGACCACGGTGCCTGCCGGCTGCCCGGTGTTCTCCGCCTCGAAGATCGCCTGATGGAGATTGTGGTCGAAGCGTTCGCCCTTGGGATCGATCCGCTTGACGCCATTCTTCTCCAGCGCGTTCAAAAGCTCGCGTTCCGTCGCGGCGACGCCCGCGAGAAGGGTGCGCGTCAGGTCGTCGGAGATTTTCGCTTCCGGGACGCTATCGACGGCGCGGCGGAGATTATCCACCGAGCTCACGAGATCCCGGGCGAAGTTGGACACCGCGTATTTATTGGCGTCCTCGCGCTCCTTCTGGCCGCGGCGGCGGACATTTTCCGTCTCGGCGGCGGCCCGAAGGGCGCGGTCCTTCCATTCGGCGACCTCGGCCTCCAGAGCCGCGAGCCTATCCACCGGGTCGATCGCCTGATCCGCCGGATCCTCGGGCGTCACGGCTTCCTTGTTCTCCTCGTCCATCGTCCTCTTCCAGCTTTCAGTCAGTTTCTAGCCGAGCAACCGGCCGATCACCTTGGCGGTATAATCGACCATCGGAATGATGCGGGCGTAATTGATGCGCGTCGGGCCGATCACCCCGATGGCACCCACCACCTGCTGGCGGCTGTTGGTATAGGGGGCGATCACCATCGAACAGCCGGCGACCCCGAACAGCGGGTTGTCGGAGCCGATGAAGATCTGCACCCCCTCGCCCTCGCGCGTCGCGTCGAGAAGCCGCAGCATCGCTTCCTTGGTCTCCAGCATATCGAAGAGACTGCGCAGCCTTTCAAGATCCGCCACGGCCGTGATGTCGTCCAGAAGGTTCGACTGGCCGCGCACGATGAGGGAACCGCCCTTGTTGCCGCCACCCCAGCTGGCGAGCCCGGCTTCGACCAGATTGCTCGTCAGCTCGTCCAATTGGGCCTGACGCGTCTCGATGTCGATCTCGACCTCGCTCTTGGCTTCGGCGATGGTCCGGCCGACAAGCCGGGCGTTGAGGTAGTTGCTCGCGGCCTGAAGCGTCGAGGGCGGCGTGCCGAGCGGCACGTCGATGATGCGGTTCTCGACCAGCCCGTCCTCGGTCACCAGCACCACCAGCGCCCGACCCGGCCCCAGCGGCACGAATTCGATATGCTTCAGCGGCCGCTCGGTCTTGGGCGCAACCACCAGCCCGGTGCAGCGCGACAGGCCCGAGAGCGCGGCTGTCGCCTCTTCCAGCGCCTGGGAGATGCTCTTGCCCGCCGCGGCGCAGCGTCCATCGATGCTCTCGCGCTCGTCCTGGGAAAGCCCGCCGACCTCCAGCAGGCCGTTGACGAACATCCGAAGCCCCGCCTCGGTCGGCAAGCGTCCCGCCGAAGTATGGGGCGCGAAAAGCAGACCCGCCTCTTCCAGATCCGCCATCACGTTGCGGATCGTCGCCGGCGACAGATCGAGGCCGCGCCGGGACAGCGTGCGCGAGCCGATGGGCTCGCCGGTCGCCAGATAGGCGTCGACGATGCGCCGAAAGATCTCCCGTCCGCGGTCGTTGAGTTCGGTAATCATGATCGGGGCCTCCTATCGAGACCCTTGGCTCCACTGCGGAAAAGCTTCGCACCCCACCCTAAGGATGCCGCGGGAATGTAGGGAGGAGGGTTAGCAGCGTCAACCTCGGGCGGCTAACAAGCCAGATGCCATGACGCTAGACGAAAGCGGGGCACCGCACTAGCTTCACGGCCGCTCATTAAAGGAATAGCCCCGATGACACGTCCGTCCCTGCGCGCAGCCGACGAAATGCGCCGCGTCTCGCTCGAAACCGGTTTCTCCAAATATGCCGAGGGCTCCTGCCTCATCAAGTTCGGCGACACCCATGTGCTCTGCACCGCCTCGGTGGAGGAGAAGGTGCCGCCCTTCCTGCGCAATACCGGCAAGGGCTGGGTGACGGCGGAATACGGCATGCTGCCGCGCTCGACCCATACGCGCTCCGACCGCGAGGCGGCCCGGGGCAAGCAGAGCGGCCGTACCCAGGAGATCCAGAGGCTCGTCGGCCGCAGCCTGCGCGCCGTCACCGACCTCGTCGCCCTGGGCGAGCGCCAGGTCAAGGTCGATTGCGACGTGATCCAGGCGGACGGCGGTACCCGGACGGCCTCGATCACCGGCAGCTATGTGGCGCTTCATATCGCCTTCAGCCGCCTCGTCTCCCAAGGCCTGCTTCCCGCCGTGCCGCTGATCGACGCGGTCGCCGCGGTTTCCTGCGGCATCCACCAGGGCGAGCCGGTGCTCGACCTCGACTACGACGAGGATTCGACCGCCGAGGCCGATGCGAATTTCGTTCTGACCGGGACCGGCGGGATCGTCGAGATCCAGGCGACCGCCGAAGCCACGCCCTTCGACGAGGCCCGTTTCAACCGCATGCTGACGCTCGCCCGCAAGGGAACCGGCGAGTTGCTGGCGCTGCAAAGGAAAGCGCTCAACCTTGACTGAGAGGCGGCAACTCTCGGGCGGCAGGCTCGTATTGGCGACCCATAACAAGGGGAAGCTGCGCGAGATCGCCGAACTGGTGGCGCCCTACGGCTTCTCGGTCGTTTCGGCCGGCGAACTGGGCCTGCCGGAGCCCGAGGAAACCGGCAGCACCTTCGAGGCCAATGCCGTCCTGAAGGCAGTGGCCGCCGCGACAAGCGCCAATCTGCCGGCGCTGGCGGACGACTCAGGCGTCGTGGTCGCAGCGCTCCATGGCGATCCCGGCATCTATTCCGCGCGTTGGGCGGGTCCTGCCAAGGATTTCGCCTATGCCATGAAACGGGTCGAGGACGGCCTGAAGGGTAAATCCGACCGCAGCGCCTATTTCGTCGCGGTGCTCGCGTTGGCCTGGCCCGACGGCCACACCGAGGTTTTCCGCGGCGAGGTCCATGGAAATCTCGTCTGGCCGCCGCGCGGGGAAAAGGGCTTCGGCTACGATCCCATGTTCGTGCCGGAAGGCCGCAGCGAAACCTTCGGCGAGATCGAGCCCGGGGAGAAGCACGCCATGAGCCATCGGGCCAAGGCCTTCTCGCAATTGACCGAGGCCTGCTTCGGGCGGAAGACCGGGTGACGGAAGCCTCCCCCACCCTACCCGGCGACGAGGGCCAGGCCCTCTATATCCATTGGCCCTTCTGCCTCGCCAAATGCCCCTATTGCGACTTCAACAGCCATGTCCGCGACCGGATCGAGCAGGAGCGGTGGCGCGAGGGGCTCCTGGCCGAACTTGAGTATTGGGCGGGAGAGACCGGGTCCCGGCGCATCACCTCGATCTTCTTCGGCGGCGGCACTCCGTCCCTGATGGAAGGGGCGACGGTGGCTGCTCTCATCGACCGGGCGGCCCGGCTCTGGCGGCTCGACGGGCAGGCCGAAATCACCCTCGAAGCCAATCCCACCTCGGTGGAGGCCCAGCGTTTTCGCGATTTTCGGGCCGCGGGCGTCAACCGGGTATCTCTCGGCGTGCAGGCGCTGGACGAATCTGCCCTCCGCTTTCTCGGCCGCAAGCATAGCGTCGCCGAAGCCCTTGCGGCCGTCGAGCTTGCCCGGAAGCTCTTCCCGCGTTTTTCCTTCGACCTCATCTATGCCCGGCCGGGGCAGGATCTCGCGGCCTGGGAGGCGGAACTCGACCGGGCGCTGGAATTGGCCGGCTCCCATCTTTCGGTCTACCAGCTCACCATCGAGGCGGGCACCGCCTTCGCCACCTCCTTCGGGCGCGGCGATTTCCACCTTCCCGACGAGGATCTGGCCGGCGATCTCTATGAGATGACCCAGGCTAAGCTGACCGATGCCGGCTTGCCCGCCTATGAAATCTCGAACCACGCCAGGCCCGGAGAGGAAAGCCGCCATAACCTCTCCTATTGGCGGTACCGGGACTATGTGGGGGTCGGACCCGGCGCGCATGGGCGCCTGTCGCTGGACGGCGACAAATTCGCCACCCGCCAGCGCAAGGCGCCCGAAACCTGGCTCGCCGCGGTCGAGGCCCAGGGCCACGGAACGGAAGAACGGCTTCCGCTCTCTGCCTCGGAGCGCCTGCGGGAAATGATGATGATGGGCCTGCGGCTCGCCGAACCCATCCCGCTCCAGAGGTTCCGGGCCGAGACCGGCCGGGACATGACGGAACTTCTGGATACGAGCCGCCTCGAGTCGCTGATCGAGGGCGGTTTCCTTAAGCTCGACGCCCAAGGGCTCGCCGCCACGGCCGAGGGTCGGCAAAGGCTGGACGCGGTTCTCGCGGCCTTATTGCCCGACACTCCTTGATTCTCCGGCGACCGGTCGCTAGGTTCATCCCGTTGAGGGGAGTAGCTGCCGTCCTTTGAGACGGGGCCGCGTCAACAAGCTCGCGATATGTCGCGTGGCGCGGCCGGCAGGACCAAGACCTGCTTAGCGAGACCAAAACGCACCCAGGAGCCGCCCGGCCGGCTCCCTCGGGTCGTTTGGTCTCCGCCCGGCAGGTCCTCTCGATGAATCCCCTGGCCACCGCCGTTCTCGCCTTCAGCATGTCGGCCGACGCCTTCGCCGCGACCCTGGCAAAGGGGGCCGCACTCGACCGGCCGAAACTTGCCGAGGCGCTCCGCACCGGTCTTCTCTTCGGGCTCGTCGAGGCCACGACGCCGGTGATCGGTTGGGTCTGCGGTCGCGCGGCCAGCGGCTTCATCGATGCCATCGACCACTGGATCGCCTTTACGCTTCTCGCTCTCCTGGGCGCGAGAATGCTGTGGCAGAGCGTCCGCCGGAGCGCCGCACAGGAAAAGCCCCGGCGTCACCCGCTGGGCGTTTTGCTCGCGACCGCGGTGGGCACGAGCCTCGACGCCTTGGCGGTCGGCGTGACCCTGGCTTTCATCGATGCCGATATCCTGGTGGCGGCGCTGGCGATCGGTCTGGCCACCTTCACCATGGGAACCCTGGGGATTCTTCTCGGCCGGATCGCCGGCGGCAAGTTCGGCCGCGTCGCGGAGGCGCTCGGCGGGATCGGTCTGATCGCGATCGGGACGAAGATCCTGATCGAGCATACGCTCCTGAGCTAATTCGTGAATTGCTGGAAGGTTTCGGCGGCAGGGCCTACTACCGGACTGCCGTTGCGCTGGATTTCCATGACCGCGAGGCCCCGCTGCACCAAGCCGTCCGTGCGCAGGCGGAAAATTCCGTCGAGCCCGGCAAAGCCGCTCGGATTGGTCAACGCCCCATCGGAGAAATCCGGTCCCTTTTCTTCCCGCGCCAGCACGGCGGCGAGCGCCGCCGCATCGTAGCCGAGGGTCGCCAGCCGCACAGGCCGACTGCCATAAAGTTGCTGATAGCGCCTCTCGAAATCCCGCCGTTGCGCCAGGGGGGCGGCCGCGTACCAGGCGCCGACGAGCGACGGTTCCGACGCCAGTCCCGGCTCGTCCCAGAGCCCCGTCCCGAGGAATTTCACCCGGGCGGGATCGAGGTCGTAATAGGGCAGCAGCGGCGCCAGGGTCTTGAGCCGCGCCACCCCTTCGGGGATCAGCAGGGCCTCGAAATCGGCGTCTCCCGAGGTGTTCTGCGACGCCATGCGCTGGAGCGCGGCCTTCGACGCGTCGTCGCCGGCCGCTTCGAGCTGCTTCTTCTGCGCGGCAAGCGCGGCCCGCCGTTTCTCGTAATCGGCCAGGCGGCGGATGCTCGGGGCGACATCCGTCGCCTGGGGATCGTAGAACTCCACCTGGGTCACTTCGGAGCCATTTCCTTCGACGGCGGCCTTCAGGGCGTCGACGGCGATCTGGCCATAGGCGGAATTGGGCGCGAGCGCCGCGAACTTCGTCATGCCGCGCTGATGCGCGAAGGCGACGACCCGGGATACCTCCTCCTTCGGTAGGAAACCCATCAGATAGGTGCCGTCGCCCGCAAACTGCGTGGCCGTCGAGAAAGCCAGGACCCGGACATTGGCGGCCTTCGCGATCGGCTTCACCCGCTCGACCTCGCCGGCGAGCAAAGGCCCGATGAGGAAGCGCGCCCCCTCGCCCAGCGCGGCCTGCGCGGCGTCGGCGGCTCCCTGGGGAGTGCCCTGGGTGTCGCGGGGAAGCAGTTGAAGCTCCTTGTCGCCCACATCGAAGAGCGCCATCTGCGCCGCGTCGAGCATGGCGCGGCCGATCGCGGCGTTGGGTCCGCTAAGCGGCAGCAGCACGCCGACCTTCACCGGTCCGGCGGCCACGACTTCGGGCGTCGGAGCAGGCACCGGCTCCGGCGTCGGCTCCGGAACCGGCGGAGGAGGAACCATCGGGATGGGCGGCGTGGAGGCGATGGGCGGTACGATGACTGGCGCTTGCGGCCGCCCCGCCGATCCCGCTACCCTTGCGCCGCCGCAGCCACTCAGAACAACGCAAAGGATCGCGAGCCATGCCGCAGCCGCGGACCAGCGCCAAGGGGACAAGTGGCGGGACGGGCGGAACACGCGAAACCTCCGGTGGGAAAGAGAAGAGCGCAGAGCCTATCGACAGGACCCGGCGAAGTAAACGGCCCCCACCCGAAAGTTCTTCCAAGAGGGAGCCGCGGCCGATTGATCCCGGCCTCTATGTGGTCGCCACGCCGATCGGCCATGCGGACGACATCACGCTGCGCGCCCTCAAGGTCTTGCGGGAGGCCGATATCATCGCCTGCGAAGATACGCGGGTGACGGCGAAGCTGGCCGCCCGGCACGGCATCGCGACGCGCCGGATCGCCTATCACGACCATAACGCCGAAAAGATGCGGCCCGCCCTGCTTGGGCGACTGCGCGAGGGCGGCACGGTCGCCCTCGTCTCGGACGCCGGAACGCCCCTCGTCTCCGATCCCGGCTTCAAGCTGGTGCGCGAGGCGCTCGCCGAAGGATTGTCCGTGACCGTGGTGCCAGGTGCCTCGGCGACCTTGGCGGCGCTGGTGCTTTCCGGCCTGCCCAGCGACCGCTTCCTCTTCGCGGGTTTCCTGACAGCCAAGCAGACGGCGCGGCGGCGCGAGCTTCACGAGCTTAAAGCCATTCCGGCGACCCTGATCTTCTTCGAGGGCGCGTCGCGGCTCGGCGAGGCGCTGACGGATATGGCCGAGGTACTGGGCGACAGGCCTGCCTCGGTCGCGCGGGAACTGACGAAACTCCACGAGGAGGTGAGGCGGGACGGTCTGGCAGCGCTGGCCGCCCACTATCGCGAGGCAGGACCGCCCCGAGGGGAGATCGTCATTGTCGTCGGCCCGCCGGGCGAGGTAGCCCCGGACGAACCGGGGCTCGACGAGCGGCTGCGCGCGGCCCTTCCCGCCATGAGCCTGCGGGACGCCAGCGAAGCGGTCGCCACGGCCACCGGCTTGCCGCGCCGGCAAGTCTACGCGCGTGCCTTGGAGCTCGCCGCGAAAAGCAAATGAACGACGCGTCCGGCAGGCTCGCCAAGAAGCTGCGCGCCGTCCGGCGCGGGCGCCTGGCGGAGCTTTTCTGTCTCTGGCATTTGCGGCTGCGCGGCTGGCGCATCCTGGCCCGGGACTATCGCGTCCCCTCGGGCGAGATCGACCTGATCGCACGTCGCGGCCGGATCCTGGTCGCCATCGAGGTCAAGGCGCGACCCACGGCAGCCGCGGCGAGCGAGGCGATCTCCTCTCACCAGCGCCGCCGCATCGCCCGGGCGACCGAGCATTTCCTGGCCCGCCATCCCCATCTCGCCGGCCTGACCCTGCGCTTCGATGTGATGCTGGTGGTTCCCGGCCGATGGCCGAGGCATCTTGCGAACGCCTGGCGGACCGACGACTGAAGACTGGCGACTGAGCGCTCTTGCCCCACGAGGGTCATAATTCTGCCCCATGATGAGGATCGCACAGGACTTGGCTTCGGCGCGGGGATGAATCACTATATATAGAGGTCTTCGCTGGCCGGGACCCCAAGAGGAGACACGACCTTGGCTTTACGCTCTCGCACCAACCTGCTCGCGGCCGCCCTGGCGCTATCGAGCCTCGTCACGCTTCCGGGCTGCATTCTTCTCGCGGTCGGCGCCGGCGCCGGCGCCGTGGGCTATATGGCGGGACAGGAACGGACCCCCTCCGAAAATGCCCGTGATCTGGGGATCCGCTCCAAGATCCAGGACAATTGGGATGCGTCGAACCGCGACCTGGCAAAAGACATCGGCATCGACGTCTACGACAGCCGGGTCCTCCTGACCGGCCGCGTCCCGACCGACCAGTTCAGGGATGACGCCATGCGGCTCGCCTGGCAGGTCGCGAATGTCCGCGCGGTCTACAACGAGGTCGAGGTCGGGCCGCAGACCACCACCGGCCGCGATCTGCGCGATACCGAGATCACCACGAAGCTGCGCTCGCAGCTGACCTTCGATACCCAGATCCGCTCGCTCAACTTCACGATCACCACCTTCGACGGGATCATCTATCTCCTGGGCTCCGGCCGCACCCAGGGCGAAATCGACCGCGTGACGAATTACGCGCGCAATATTTCCGGCGTCAAACGCGTGGTGAATTACATCGAGATCCGGGTCGGCGCGCCGCCCAGCACCGAACCCGCGCCGATGACGACGCCCGCCCCGATGTCCGGGCCGGCCCCGATGTCGGCGCCGACCTATTCCTCCCAACCGCCGGCTTATTCTGCGCCGCAGCCAGCCTATAGTGCGGCCCCTCAGCCGCCTTATACGCCGCCTCCGCCGGCGGGAGGGATTCAGGTCACACCCCTGAACTAGGCTGGTCAGGTGAACTAGGCTCGTCAGGCCGGTCCTGATCCAAGGCCATCCGGACCGGCCCCTCTCCAATTCGCTTGTGAAAAGCCGCCCGGTGTCGCGATACTCGCGGCCCCTTGGAGGAGGATAATCATGGGTCTTGCGGTCGCCATTCAGATGGATCCCATGGAGACCATCAATATCGACGGCGATTCGACCTTCGTCCTGGCGCTGGAAGCCCAGGCGCGCGGCCATGCGCTTTACCATTACCTGCCCCAGCATATGAGCCTCCGGAACGGGCGGCTCATCGCCAAAGCCCGTCGGCTGAGCGTGAAGCGGGAAAAGGGCCGGCATCACGAGTTCGGGCCTTTCGAATCCCTCGAACTGGTGGCGGTGGACGTGATCCTGATGCGTCAGGACCCGCCCTTCGACATGGCCTATATCACCGCCACCCACCTCTTGGAGCATGTCGCCGACAAGGTGCTGGTGGTGAACGACCCGGTGAGCGTGCGGAACGCCCCGGAGAAGCTCTACGCGACCCATTTCGAAGGGCTGATGCCGCCGACCCTCATCACCAGCGACCGGGCCGAGATCCTCGATTTCCGCGCCGAGCACGGCGACATCATCGTCAAGCCGCTGTTCGGCAACGGCGGGGCCGGCGTTTTCCGCATCACGCCCAGCGACGAGAACCTCAATTCACTTCTCGAATTTTTCACCCAGCTTTTCCGCGAGCCGGTCATGGTCCAGCGCTACCTGCCGGAGGTGCGCAAGGGCGACAAGCGCATCATCCTGGTGGATGGCGAACCGATGGGCGGCGTCATGCGGGTGCCGGCCCAGGGCGAGGCGCGCGCCAATCTCCATGTGGGCGGACGCGCCGAGAAGACCGAACTTACCGACCGCGAGCGCGAGATCTGCGCTGCGATCGGCCCGGCATTGAGGCAGCGCGGTCTGATTTTCGTCGGCATCGATGTGATCGGCGACTATCTCACCGAGATCAATGTCACCTCGCCGACCGGCATCCAGGAGATCAACCGGCTCGATGGCGTGAAGATCGAGGCCAAGATCTGGGACGCCATCGAGGGCCGTTTAGCCGCCCGGGGAAACCGCCCTTCCGCCTGACGGGAGAAAAACGGAATTTTAACGAAAATAGCGCCATCCTCGGCGATCCACCCCAAGGGGTGATCCCACAGGACCGGTAGACCGACCCGCAATGACGCCCGATCAGCTGCAGGCCATGCTCGAAAAGCACCGCCTCTGGATCCTTAAAAGGACCGGCGGGGCCAGGCTGAATCTGGCGATGTCGGATCTTCATGGCTACGACTTCAGCAAGTCCGTCCTGCATGCGGCCAAGCTCTCGGGCGCCAATCTGGGACGTTCCATCCTCGTCGGCGCACGGCTTTCCGAAGCGGATATGTTCGCCGTCAATCTCGACCGGGCCGATCTCACCAACTGCGATCTCACGCGCGCCGACCTGCGCGGCGCCTATCTCAGGGGCGCGAAGCTCACCGGCGCGAAGCTCAGAGGGGCGGATCTGCGCGGCGGCGCGCTGCTCAATCCGCGCAGAGGCAGCCCCTCGGGCCTCGCCTCGGTCGATCTCAAAAACGCCGAGCTCGACTATGCGGTGCTGGCCAAGGCCAATGTGAGCGGCGCGGATCTGTCCAATGCCACGCTTCGCGGCGCCGATTGCAGCAACGCCAATCTCCAGGGCTGCAATTTCTCAAATGCCAAGCTCGCGGCGGCCAATCTTTCGAACAGCAACCTCAGGGGCGCGAATTTCACTGCGGCCGATCTGACGGGGGTCGATCTCCGGGGCGCCAATCTCGCCTATGCCGTGGTCGACGGCGCGACGTTGCAGGGCGCCAATCTCGAAGGAACGAACCTCGACGGCGTCGATCTCGACAGGGCCAATCTCACCGGGGCCAAGCTCGCCTTGAGCCAGGAAACCCTGCCCACCGATCTGAGGAATGCGCTGAAGCTCCACTACCGCTGGATGGAGACCAACGGGCAGGAAGGCGCGCGAGCGGTGCTCGATGGGGCGGATCTCCGCCACATCGACCTCAATGGCGTCAATCTGAGCGGAGCCAGCCTGCGCGGCGCCCTCATGACGGATGTGCGGCTCGGCGGCGCATTGCTCATCATGTCCGATCTTTCGGGCGCCGACCTGACGGGGGCGATCTTCGACGGAGCGACCCTTGAGGGCGTCAATCTCTCCCGGGCGAACCTGAGCCGGGCGTTTCTTCGCAACGCCCTGATCGGGCCGGTCGCGCTGCGCGACGGCGCGGGAAGGCTGACCGGGCGGCGGTGGCCCGCCAACCTCTCGGCGGCGGTGCTGGTCGAGGCCGATTTGAGCGGCGTCGACCTGCGCCATGCCAATCTGACGGATGCCGATCTCACCCGCGCCAAGCTCGCGGGCGCCAATCTCCTCGAGGCGATCCTGGAAAATACCCGACTCGAGGCGGCCGACCTCGCCGACACCCTGATGCCCATGCCCTCCCCGGCGGCGGTCGAGGCCTGAGGCTTCAGCCCGCTTGGCGCAGGCGCTGGTAGCGGATCTGCGCGGCGTCCAGGAAAGACTTTCGGATCGCAATCGGCGCGACCGAGTCGAAGAACAGCGACAGCCGCTTCACCTCGTTCCATTCTCCCGCCTTATCCTCGTGAGTGAGCGGCGTGCGCCGTTCGAACTCTCTCAGGATGCGCTCCCAGATGGCGGCCTCGGTCGCGGGAAATTCCTGCTTCTTGATCCGGGCCACAAGCGGCGCCGCGATCTCGGAAGGGCCGCGCCCCTTGGCCGGCAGCTGTCCCCGGCTGAGGTCCGCAAGCGCCCGGAGCGCCCCAGAAAGATTGCCCTGCCCGCCGATCAGCGAGGTTACGAATTGGGGGCTGTCGATGCAGCCGGCGACAAATTCGTCCAGGAAGCGGCAGAGCAGAGGATCCTCGGTCCTGTCGCGCCAGCGCAAGAGGGCGGCAACCTTGCCGTCGAAGCCCGTGCCCAGAAGCGCGTCGGAAAGGGCGAGGCCGATGCGGAATTTCGCCGCGGCCCCGGAAAAACTCCCAGTGACGGCGCGGTTCAAGGCCTCGATGTCGTCGCCCGCGAGCTTCAGCCGGCCGCTTTCCTGCCAGACCGCCTTGGCGATGCTCGACGCCGCGCCGAGGAGTTTTTCCAGCACGTCGATCCGCGCCTTGAGGCCGGCTGCTTCCGGTCCGCCTTGCCGCGCCGCGATGTGATGCACTGCGGCGTTCCGGAGCTGATAGTTCTGCTCCAGCTTCCGGATGTAGGAATAATGATGAAGAAGCTCCAGCGGGGTGAGCGTGAAGCGCTCCAGATAGCTGCGCAGCACGAAGCCGATCACCCGGCAGGAGGGGCGCTCATAGAGCTGCTCGACCGTGGTGCAGAGTTCCACGGCGCCCTTGTATTCGCCGATGGCGAAAGTCTCCGCGGGCTTTGAGGTCGGCGCCTCGGAGAAGATTTCCTGGGTCGTCGTGAAGCCGTCCGGGCGGGACCGCTCGCGCAACACCTTCACCGCCTGGATGCGGGGATCGCGCAGGACATCCTTGGCACGCTGGATCACCTCGGCTTCGAGCGCCTGGAAATCGAGCCGGTCGAATTTGCGCTTCAGGCTGTCGCGCTCGTCGTCGACAACCTCCTTGATCTGCCAGCGGTCGTCCCGCTGGACATGGATCTCGTAGCGCAGCTTGCGCGCCTGGAAAAACGAGAACACAGGCCGATGCCCTCCCCCACCGTTCTCACATTGTAAGACTATTTCTTAAATCTTCGCAAAAATCGCGACGGCTTCATTTGAACTTTCTTTGCCCGTTTCGCCCTGCGATTGAAGAAATGGATCCCGAACCGAAACCAGGTTGAAGTTGACCCCCGGGTTTGATCTATTCGCGCGGGCGGTTTGAGCAGGGGCCTCGCATGCCGGTTGTCAGCACATCGATTTTTATCGCCCTTGTCGCGCGGGGCTCGACGAGCATGTTCACAGGCGCGGGCGTCTGAGCGTGGCCGCCCGTATCGCCACGGTTGCGTTCCAGGGGATCGAGGCGATCGAGATCGACGTTCAGGTCACGATCGCCTCAGGCCTTCCCGCCTTCACCGTCGTGGGCCTGCCGGACAAGGCCGTGGCTGAATCCCGCGAAAGGGTGCGCGCGGCGCTCAACGCCCTGGGCCTGGCGCTGCCGCCCAAGCGCATCACCGTCAATCTGGCGCCGGCCGATCTCATGAAGGAGGGCAGCCATTTCGATCTGCCGATCGCGCTCGGTCTCCTGGGCGCGATGGGCGTGCTGCCGCTCGACGAGCTTTCCTCCTATCTGGCGCTGGGCGAGCTGGCGCTCGACGGGTCGCTGACGGCGGTGGCCGGCGTGCTGCCCGCGGCCATGGCGGCGGTGGAATGGGAGCGTGGTCTCATCTGCCCCGCCCCTTGCGGCGGCGAAGCGGCCTGGGCGGGAGCGGATCTGGACGTTCTGGCGCCCAATTCGCTCCTGGCGCTTATCAATCACTTCAAGGGCACGCAGGTCCTGACCCCACCGGAGCCGCGCCTCGCCGAAGAAACGATCAAGCATCTCGATCTCAAGGACATCAAGGGCCAGGAGAGCGCCAAACGGGCCCTGGAGGTCGCGGCGGCCGGGAATCATAATCTCCTGATGGTTGGCCCACCTGGATCGGGCAAGAGCATGCTGGCCTCCCGCCTCCCTGGTCTTTTACCTCCGCTTTCTCCGGCGGAAGCGCTCGAAGTCAGCATGATCCATTCGGTCGCGGGCCTGCTGCGCGATGGGAAGCTCATGCGCCAGCGCCCATTCCGCGACCCGCATCACAGCGCCTCGCTTCCCGCTCTGGTGGGCGGAGGTCATCGCGGCCGCCCGGGGGAGGTATCTTTGGCGCACCTCGGGATTCTGTTTCTCGACGAATTGCCGGAATTCCAGCGCGCGACCCTGGAGGCCCTGCGCCAGCCGCTCGAATCGGGCCGGGCCATGGTGGCGCGGGTCAATGCCCATGTGACCTATCCCGCGCGAGTGCAGCTCATCGCCGCCATGAACCCTTGCCGCTGCGGTCATCTTGACGACGCGGGTCTCGCCTGCGGACGGGCGCCGCGCTGCGCGCAGGATTACCAGTCCCGGATTTCGGGTCCGCTGTTCGACCGGATCGATCTCCATATCGATGTGCCGGCGGTGCGCGCCTTGGATCTGGCGCTGCCGCCGCCCACCGAGGATTCCGCCACCATCGCCAAGCGGATCGCGGCCGCGCGCGAGCGTCAGTCCCATCGCTACGCGGCGCTGAAGCTCGACCGTCCGGTCCGGACCAATGCGGAAGTGGACGGCGAGCTTCTCGACCAGGTCGCGACCCCGGATGCGGACGGACGCAAGCTGCTGATGGAGGCGGCCGAAAGACTGAAGCTCTCGGCCCGCGGGTATCACCGGGTCTTGCGCGTTTCCCGGACGCTCGCGGACCTCGACGGCAGCGCGGATGTGCGCCGCCTTCATGTAGCAGAGGCCTTGAGCTATCGGCGGGTTGTCCTGGGCAACGAGGTGACGCGGAGGACCTGAAGCCGGATCAGCCGGAAAGGCCCCTGACGCCATTCAAGTTAGCCTCGGCCCAGAAGGCCCCCTGGACATCCGCGCCGGTGAAATCGGCCGAGGACAGATCCGCCCGGAAAAGGCTGGCGCGCTTCAGCTTCGCACCGCGAAAATCCGCATGTCGCGCGATGATGCCGTCGAGGCGGCTCAGCATCACATGGTGCTCGTCGATAATGAGCGGGCCGAAGTCGCTGTCGCGGAAATCGGCGTAATTGAGCCTGGCCCCGGCCAAATTCACGCCCCGCAAGTCCGCGCGGTTGAACCGGCAGCACCGCAGATCCGCCCCTTCGAGCTGCGCGGCCTGCAGGCCGACGCCCTCGAGGTTCAACCCATAGAAGACCGCACCATCCGCCTTCAGGGCCGAGAGCACCGTGCCGGCCAGCGGCGGGCTCTGCCGCAGATCGTAGCCCGTCAGATCGAGCGGCGCGCCTTCGCTGCCCGTGGAGAGCGCCCATTGCTCGTGGCGCCGGACCATTTCCTCGAAGGGCTTGGGCAGCAGCTTCAGGGACTTGCCCGCCTCGTCGTTGGTCAGCGCATTGGTGAAATCGGCTTCGGTTACATCGGCCGTATAGAGGATGGCCCCCTGCAGAACGGCGTCGCGGAGGCTCGCGCCCCGGAGATCCGCCCCGGTGAGATCGGCATTCTCCAGATTGACCCCGTCGAGGCGGGCGTTGCGGAGATTGGCGCGGGTCAGCTTGCAGCGCCGCATGATGGCATCGGTGAAGTCGGTGTGCTGCGCCACCGCGCTCGACATGCGCGCCTGGGTCAGGTTGGCGTTGACCATGGTCGCGCCGCTCAATTCGGCGGAGGCGGCGCCCTCGATGGCGATCTCGCGGATCTCTCCGGTCGGCAAGCGTTGCGCCAATCGGCCGTCGCGCAGATCTGCATCGAAAAGATCGGCGCCCGTCAGGTCGGCGCCGCGCAGGCAGGCGCCGCGCAGATCCGCCCGCACAAGCTTCGCGCCCCGCAGATCCGCACGGGTCAGATTGGCGCCGAAGAGGATCGCGCCGTTGAGATTGGCGCCCGCCGCCGTGACGTCGGTCAGGAAGCAGGCCGTGAGATCCGCATCGTTGAGATCGCGGCCTGAAAGATCGAGATGACTGAGGTCCCGATAGGACAGCAACGCGCGCCGCCCGCCGGGCTTGGCGCGATGATATTTTTCGTGGAGCCGGACGGCCTCGTCGAGCTCCGCTTGGGTGATGGGCAGCCGGGGGCGCTGCACGGTATCGACCGACATGGGTCCATACTACCGGCCGTTGAATTAACGCCCTCTTACTCTTTGAACAAGGTTCTACTCGAGGGATTAGGCCTTAGGGATCAGGCCTTGGGGATCATCCCCTTGAGATCGCGGCCGCCGAAGATATGGATATGGAAGTGCGGCACTTCCTGGTGGCTGTCGCGGCCGTGGTTGGCGAGGATGCGATATCCCGTCTCCGCCACCCCCGCCGCGCGCGCCACCTGGCCGACCGCCCGGACGAAGCCCGCGATCTCGGCATCCGAAGCCTTGGCGGAGAAATCGTCATGGGAGACGTAAGCCCCCTTGGGAATGACCAGGATATGGGTCGGGGCCTGGGGATTTATGTCGTGGAAAGCGAGCGCGTGCTCGTCCTCATGGACCTTCTTGCAGGGGATCTCGCCCCGCAGGATACGGGCGAAGATGTTGTTCGGATCATAGGGCATGACGTCCTCCCCTCAGGATTTCGGTCTTGCGTGTTTCTCGGCGATGCCGGAGATGCCTTCCCGGCGGCGCAGCTCCTGGTAGATGGTCTCGGGCTTCAAGCCCGCGTCGAGCCAGACCACCAGCAGGTGGTAGAGCAAATCGGCGCTTTCCGAGACCAGCTTGTCCCGGTCGCCGCGCACCGCCTCTATGACGGCTTCCACCGCTTCCTCGCCCAGTTTCTGGGCGATCTTGCGGCGGCCCTGCTGGACGAGCTTCGCGGTATAGGAAGTCTGAGGATCGCCGTGGCGGCGCTCCTCGATGTGGGAAAAAAGTCGGTCGAGAATCGTGCCGTCGAGATCGGCCATAGCTTCTGCGTCCTTCTTGCTCATGCCTTCTTACTCATGGCCGCACCGGAATGCCGGCGGCGGCGAGATGGGCCTTCACCTCGGCGATGCGATAGGTGCCGAAATGGAAGATCGAGGCCGCCAGCACCGCGCTCGCGTGACCGTCGCGGACCCCCGCCACCATGTGATCCAGCGTTCCAACCCCACCCGAGGCGATCACCGGGATACGCACGCCATCGGCGACGGCGCGGGTCAGGGCGGTGTCGAAACCGGCCTTGGTCCCGTCCCGGTCCATCGAGGTCAGCAGGATCTCGCCCGCGCCATAGTCGGCCATGCGCTTGGCCCATTGTATAGCGTCGAGACCGGTCTCGCGCCTTCCGCCATGGGTGAAGACCTCCCACTTGCCGGGACGCACGGATTTGGCGTCGATGGCCACCACGACGCATTGGCTGCCGAATTTCTCTGCGGCTTCACGCACGAATTCGGGGCGCTGGATGGCCGCCGTATTGATCGACGCCTTGTCCGCCCCCGCCAGCAGGAGCTTGCGGATGTCCTCGACCACACGCACGCCCCCGCCGACGGTCAGCGGCATGAAGCATTGCTCGGCGGTGCGGCGGACCACGTCGTAAAGCGTATCGCGCCCATCCGAGGAGGCGGTGATATCGAGGAAGGTGAGTTCGTCAGCGCCCTCCGCATCGTAGAGCCGCGCCTGTTCCACAGGGTCGCCCGCATCGACGAGATCGACGAAATTAACGCCCTTCACCACGCGGCCGTCCTTCACGTCGAGACAGGGGATGACCCGCATCTTGAGCATCAGGCGGCATCCTTCAGAAGAGCGAGCGCCGCCGCCGGGTCGATCCTTCCGTCATAAAGGGCGCGACCGCTGATGACGCCTTCGATGCCGCTCGATGCGTGCCGCTTCAAGGCTTCGAGATCCGCGAGCGAGGCTACCCCGCCAGAGGCGATGACGGGTGTCTTCAATCTGGCGGCAAGCGCTGCGGTCGCTTCTACATTGACGCCGCCAAGCGCGCCATCCCGGTCGATATCCGTATAGACAATGGCCGCCACGCCCGCGTCCTCGAAGCGAAGCGCCAGATCCAGCGCCGTAACCTCGGAGGTCTTGGCCCAGCCTTCGACGGCCACCCTGCCGTCGCGGGCATCGATGCCCACGACGACGCCACCGGGATGCAGACGGCAGGCTTCCTTGACGAGCGCCGGATCGGTCAGGGCGACGGTGCCGAGAATCACCCGGCGGATTCCCCGGTCGAGCCAGCGCGCCACCCTATCGAGGCTGCGGATACCGCCCCCCAATTGCACCGGCAGGGAGATTGCCGCGAGGATCCCATCGACCGCCGCCTCATTGACCGGCTGCCCCGCGAAGGCGCCGTCGAGATCCACCACATGGAGCCATTGGAAACCGGCCGCCTCAAAACGCTTGGCCTGGCCCGCCGGATCGTCGCTGAAGACCGTGGCGGCGCTCATCTCGCCGCGCAGCAGGCGGACGCATTGGCCGCCCTTGAGGTCGATGGCCGGAAAAAGGATCACAACTGCGGCCTCCCCAGCGCCTTCCAATAGAAATGGCCGGCGATGGTCTTGTCCTCGACGCGGGCATAGGCGGGGTGGGTTCCCCAGCGGATATATCCCGCTTTCTCGAAAAGCTTGATTGCGGGTTCCTGGGTTTCCCGCACGTCGAGGTTCAACACTTCAAACCCTGCCTCCCGAGCCCCCGCCTCGACCGCGTCGAGCAGGCGGCGGCCGAGGCCGTGGCCGCGCGCCCAAGGCGCCAGAAAGGCGCTCATGACCTGGGCGGCGAAAGACTGGGCTTCGCTATTGCGCGGCGGCCGGACGAGCTGGGCGGAACCGGCGATGGTGCCCTCGACCCGGACCACATAAAGGTCGCGGCCGCTCACCAGCTGGATGCCCTTCCAGTAGTTCTCCAGGATGTGGCGCGGCGGCGTCTTGATCCAGCCGAAACCGCCGCCGTCCTCGATGGCGGCGCGGGTCGCGTCGCAGAGATCGTCGAGATCCGTACCCGCATAGGCCGTCAGCGCCTCGATGGTCGACACCTTGGCGAGAGAGCCGGTCATGGCTTCCACCGCAGGAAATTGGCGATGAGCCGGAGGCCGGTCGCCTGGCTCTTTTCCGGATGGAACTGGCTGCCCACCAGATTGTCGCGGCCGACCATGGCCACGAGATCGCCGCCGTAATCGACCGTCGCCAGCAAATCCGCCGAACTCACGCCGCGAAACCCATAGCTGTGGACGAAATAAGCATGCGCCCCGGTCGTGACGCCCTCCAGCACGGGATGAGATTTCAGCACGCGCAGATCGTTCCAGCCCATGTGAGGGATCTTGAGAGCAGCATCCGCGGGTTCGATCGCGGCGACTTCGCCCGAAATCCAGCCGAGACCCGCGACCGTCTCGAATTCGAGGCCCTGGTCCGCCATGAGCTGCATGCCGACGCAGATCCCGAAAAACGGCCTGCCGCGACGGATGACCGCTTCCTGGAGCGCCTCTTCCATGCCCGGCACGGCGGCGAGACCGCGGCGGCAATCGGCGAAAGCGCCGACACCCGGCAGCACGACCCGGTCGGCGCCTGCTACCGCCTCGGCATCTCCGGAGACGACGATGCGCTCCGCATGGCCGCTCTCGGCAGCCGCACGTTCAAAGGCTTTCGCCGCGGATCGGAGGTTGCCCGATCCGTAATCGATCACCACCGTGGTCATCAGAGGCTGCCGCCGAGCACGCCTTTCGTGGAGGGGATCGCATCGGCGCGGCGCGGGTCCAGGGTCACCGCTTCCCGCAGCGCGCGGGCGAGACCCTTGAAGCAGCTCTCGACGATATGGTGGTTGTTCTCGCCGTAAGCGTTCTCGACGTGCAGCGTGAAGCCCGCCGATTGCGCGAAGGCCTGGAACCATTCCTTGAAAAGCTCGGTGTCCATCTCGCCGAGCTTGGGCTTGGAGAACTGCACCTTCCAGACGAGATAGGGGCGGTTCGACGCATCGAGCGCCACCCAGCTCAGGGTCTCGTCCATGGGGATCGTCGCCTGGCCGTAGCGGGTGATGCCGCGCCGGTCACCCAACGCCTTGGACACGGCCTCGCCCACCACATAGCCGGTGTCCTCGGTCGTGTGGTGATAGTCGATATGAAGATCGCCCTCGGCCTTCAAGGTCAGGTCCATGAGGCTGTGGCGCGACAGCTGCTCCAGCATATGGTCCAGGAACCCTATGCCGGTGTGCACGTCGTAGATGCCGGTGCCGTCGAGATCGACGGTGCCGGTGATGCGTGTCTCGCGCGTATTGCGCGTCACCGTCGCCTGGCGCACGGGGACTCTCCTTCCGGGAGAACATGATGATTTTTGCGATCTTTTACCAGTAGCGCCGGGTCTTCGCCAGCGCCAAGGGACGCGCTATGCTTGATGCTCTAGGATGGCGACCCAATCTCTGAGCCAATTCCATTCAATCGAAGGCCCTTGATGCAAGAAAATCGCGAACCGCTGTGGCATGGCACCACGATCCTTTGTCTGCGCAAGGACGGCCGGGTCGTCATCGCCGGCGACGGCCAGGTCTCCATGGGCCAGACCGTGGTGAAGTCCAATGCCAAGAAGCTCCGCCGGCTCGGCAACGGGACGGTGATCGCGGGCTTTGCCGGGGCGACGGCCGACGCCCTGACGCTCTTCGAGCGGCTGGAGGCGAAGCTGGAGCAGCACGCCGGGCAATTGGCGCGGGCCTGCGTCGAGCTGGCCAAGGACTGGCGAACCGACCGCTATCTGCGTCGGCTTGAAGCGATGATGGCGGTTGCGGACGACAAGGTCTCGCTGATCTTGTCCGGCACCGGCGACGTGCTGGAGCCCGAAGACGGGATCATCGGCATCGGCTCCGGCGGCACCTATGCGCTGGCCGCCGCCCGGGCGCTGATCGACGTGCCGGGCCTCGATGCGGAGACGATCGCGCGCAAGGCCATGGGCATTGCCGCCGGAATCTGCGTCTATACCAATGAAAAGCTGACCTTCGAGATCCTATGACCGCTTTCAGTCCCCGCGAGATCGTTTCCGAACTCGACCGCCATATCGTCGGCCAGAACGACGCCAAGCGCGCCGTGGCCATCGCGCTCCGCAACCGCTGGCGGCGCCAGCAGCTTTCCGACGCGCTCCGGGAAGAAGTGCTACCCAAGAACATCCTGATGATCGGCCCGACCGGCATCGGCAAGACCGAGATCGCCCGGCGGCTGGCGAAACTCGCCCAGGCCCCCTTCCTCAAGGTCGAGGCGACGAAGTTCACCGAAGTGGGATATGTCGGCCGGGATGTCGAGCAGATCATCCGGGATCTGGTGGAAATCGCCGTTTCCCTGACCAAGGAAAAGCTGCGCAAGGAAGTCGAATCCAAGGCCGAGATGCTGGCCGAGGAACGGGTTCTCGATGCCCTCGTGGGCACCAGCGCAGGGGCCGAGACCCGACAGAAATTCCGCAAGATGCTGCGCGAGGGCCAGCTCGACGACCGGGAGATCGAGGTTTCGGTCCAGGATACCGGCGGCGGCATGCCCACCTTCGAGATCCCCGGCATGCCCGGCGCCCAGATGGGCATGCTCAATCTCAACGACATGCTCGGCAAGGCTTTCGGCAATCGCACTAAGACCCGGCGGATCACGGTCAAGGAAAGCCATACGATCCTGCTCGCCGAGGAAAGCGAGAAGCTCCTCGACCAGGAAAAGGTCGTGCGGGAGGCCATTGAATCCGTCGAGCAGAACGGCATCGTCTTCCTCGACGAGATCGACAAGATCTGCGCCCGCAGCGAGCGGGCGGGCGCGGATGTGAGCCGCGAGGGCGTCCAGCGGGATCTGCTCCCGTTGATCGAGGGCACCACGGTCGCGACCAAGCATGGCGCGGTAAAGACCGACCACGTGCTGTTCATCGCCTCCGGCGCATTCCATCTCGCCAAGCCGTCTGACCTGCTGCCGGAGCTTCAGGGGCGGCTGCCGATCCGGGTGGAATTGAAGGCCCTGGGCCGCGACGACCTGCGCCGCATCCTGACCGAACCCGAAGCGAGCCTCATCAAGCAATACCGGGCGCTCATGGCGACCGAAGGCGTCACTCTCAATTTCGCCGAGGAGGCGATCGACGAGATCGCGACCCTGGCGGAGGAGATCAATACCTCCGTCGAGAACATCGGGGCGCGGCGGCTTCACACCGTGCTGGAGCGCCTTCTGGAAGAGATCAGCTTTTCCGCTTCCGATCAGCCGCCGGACACGGTGATCACCATCGACCGCGACTATGTCCGCGAACACGTCGGGGCGCTCGCGAAAAACGCCGACCTGTCGAAATTCATTTTATAAGGAAAGCCGCCCTCAAAGCGGGCGACGCGTCGTCAGACGGTTAGCGGGCGGCCTTCATACCGGGGACCCACTTCTTGACCTCGGGCGCGGGCTTCTCATCGTCTTCTTCGGGCCTCGGGGCCACGCCGAAGTTGCGAACGAAGGTGTCGTAACGCCGACGCAGCTCAGCCTTCTGCTCGGCAGTCATATCCTGGACTGAGAGGCTCGAAAGATCAGCCTGCGTTAAATCCTGGCCCTGCATGTTCAATCCTCAACACCCAA
The DNA here is from genome assembly GCA_947473305.1 of Rhodospirillales bacterium. GTDB lineage: Bacteria > Pseudomonadota > Alphaproteobacteria > ATCC43930 > CGMCC-115725 > CANJCB01. Next base: position 150,332 of record CANJCB010000002.1, on the reverse strand, counting down.
CGAACTTGCCTTAAGATTATCACATACGACCCTTAAGAGATACTTAGCGCCGCTTTTCTTCGCCGGCGTGACGGTCCGGCGGGGGTCGTCTTGAGGATCTCAAGGAGGCGGTCGACCCGATCCGGGGGCAGCTTCCTGATCCGTTCCGCCAGCAGATTAGCAAGCTCCGTCGCGGTTGGCGACAGCCCGGTCGTATCTACCGTGACGCGCGGATGTGACAATCTCGCGAGCCGGGCCAGCTCGTCCGCCTCGTCCCAGATGATATTGAGCTGCGCGCAGATCGCCACGACCATGGCATGGGTCGGCCTGCCCCGCCGACCGTGCTCCAGGGCCGAGAGATAGGCGGCCGAGACGCCGAGCTGCTCCGCCATCTCCTGCTGGCTGATGCCGCGTTCGGCGCGGAGCTGGCGCAGGCGCTCGCCGAAGGGGGTCACGACTTCAACCGCCGGAGCATGATGTAGAGCGCCCCCTCGCCACCGTCCTTCGGTTGCGCCGGGGAAAAGCCCAGGAGGCGGCTCCGGTTGGGGGATTCATCGAGCCAGCGGGGAACCGAGGCGCGCAGAATGCCGGGCTGGCCGGTCATCCGAAATCCTTTGCCGGTGATGACCAGCACGCAGCGCAAGCCGCCCTGTTGCGACCGCGCGAGAAAACCCTGCAGCGCCCCATGGGCGCGAGCCTGGGTCATGCCGTGGAGGTCGAGCCGCGCCTCGGGCTCCAATTGGCCGCGCTTCAAGCGCTGGGCCGTGCGGCGATCGAGGCCGGGATCGAGCGGGGGAGGCGCAAGCGGCGGGCGCTCGACCACGGGGATGGTAACCGCGATGGAAGGAGGCGCGGGCGGTTGTTCGGCGGGCTCCACATCGCCCATGGCGATGCGCCAAAGCCGGATCTCCGACGGGCTCGGCGTTCTCTTTTTCACGCCAGGGTCGTTCATCGGAAGGGGAGGCCCAGGGGCGAGTTTAGCCGGCAGGATGGCGCCGACAGCGCTCACCTTTCCCCGCTTCTTCTCCGCAGGAACGGAAAAGCCCTCGGTCAGGATCGGGAAGGACTTAGCCTTGCGACGCGCCATCTCCGTCCTCGACGAGGATGATGTGGAGACGCCGGGGACCATGGGCCCCAAGCTCCACCCGCTGCTCGATATCGGCGGTGCGGGACGGCCCGGTGATGAAATTGACCGTCCGGGGCATGGTCCAATTTCCGGCGCCGTGACGCGCGCGAAGCTTGGTCCAGGCTTCTTCATAGGTCCCGACGATCTGGCTCTTCCGCATTACCACGATATGGGTGTCGGGGAGGAAATTGTTACGGGTCGGGCTCTCGGGGCCTGAAAGCAGCATCAGGGTGCCGGTCTCCGCGATCCCGGCGAAACAGGCGGTGACGGCGACGGGATCGGCATCCTCCACCCGTCCTTGCCGCACGGTCAGCAAGGGGCGTTTGTCCCAGGGGATCGCCGCAAGCTGCGGGTCGGGCGCCGCGACGACAGTCGGCGGCAGGTTGAGCCGCGCCAGGTAATCCGCCACCGCGGCAGGAACCGCATCGAGCGTGGCAATCGGCTCGACCGTCGCCGCCACTTCCTCGGCCATCGAGCGGAAAAGGGCGGCCCGCCCCTCGGCATCGAGGATCGTGGCGCGCGCCGGGATGAGATTGCGGCGCGGCGCGGCAAGACCCCCGCGCAGGGTCGCGACCGTCGCCTCGTCGAGCGCGCCGCGATTGAGGGACCGGCGGATCCCGGCCAGGATCTGGTCGCGGCCGCTCATCGCGTCCCCCGTCCCTTGCCCGATGCCCAAAGGCTGTGGAATGTCCGGCCCTCAGGCACCGGCATGTCGCGCACCGAGGTCCAGCCGCCCGCCAGCGGCAGGGTGCGGAACCGTCCCCGCCGCCCTCCCGCCAGGGCGAGAAGCCGGATCGCGGCCGAGGCGAGCATGCGATAAAGCGTCGGATGCTTTGCGAGAAACGCCCAGACGGCGAGGCCTCGGCGCGCCACGGCCGGGCTCAGGTCGCGGGCGAATTCCGCCTCCCGCCAATGCCGCATCATCTTCGGCAAGGGGATCTTCATAGGGCAGACGCTCTCGCATTTGCCGCAGAAGGTGGAGGCATTGGGCAGGTGGCCGGCCTCCTGGATACCGACCAATGTCGGGGTCAGCACCGAGCCCATGGGTCCCGGATAGACCCAGCCATAGGCATGGCCGCCCACCGATTGATAGACCGGGCAATGGTTCATGCAGGCGCCGCAGCGGATGCAGCGCAGCATGTCCTGAAACTCGGTTCCAAGCATGGAGGTGCGGCCGTTGTCGAGCAGCACCACGTGGTATTCGCCGGGTCCATCCGTATCCTCGGCCCGGCGCGGGCCGGTCGAAACCGTCGTATAGGTCGAGAACTCCTGTCCCGTGGCCGACCGCGCCAGGAGCCGCAGGATGGTGGAGGCATCCTCCAGCGTCGGCACCACCTTCTCGAGGCTGGCCACGACGATATGGGCCTTGGTCAAGGTCTGGGTCAGGTCGCCGTTGCCCTCGTTGGTGACGATGATGCTGGAGCCCGTCTCGGCGATCAGGAAATTCGCCCCGGTGATCCCGACATCGGCGGCCAGGAATTTCTGCCGCAGTTCGGCCCGGGCCTCGTCGCAGAGGATGCGGCCGTCATTGAGCGGGCGGTCGGGGTCGCGATCGGTATGGGCGGCACGGAAGGTCTCCGCGACCTGCTCCTTCACCAGATGGATCGCCGGGGCGATGATATGGCTCGGCGGCTCGTGGCGGAGCTGGATGATGTATTCGCCGAGGTCGGTCTCGACCGGCGTGATCCCGTGTTTTTCGAGATATTCGTTGAGGGCGATCTCCTCGGCCACCATGGACTTGCCCTTGGTGACGGTCTTGGCGTCGAGGGCGCGGCAGATCTTCAGGATCGTCTCGCAGGCCTCGGCCGCCGTGCGGCACCAATGCACATGGCCGCCGGTGGCGATGACATTGGCCTCGAAGGTCTCGAGATAGAAATCGAGATGCTTGAGGGTGCGGTCCTTGATCGTCCGGCCTTCCTCGCGCAGGGCCTCGAATTCCGGCAGGCGCTGGACGGCGGCAAGGCGCTTTGCCGGAAAACCGGTTGTCTTCATGAATCCCAGCGCCTTCTGCAGCGGCTGGTTCCCGAGCGCGATCCGCGCGCCCGATTTGAAGGCGTGGCTTTGAGGCAGCATCAGCCGGGCTCCGCCCCGATGGGGCTCACGTCCTGGGTCATACCGGCCAGGACCTCGGCCACATGGCGGACCTTCACCGGCTGGTTGAGCCGGGAAAGCTTGCCCGCAATATTGAGGAGGCAGCCCAAGTCACCGGCCAGGACCGTGTCCGCTCCCGTGGCCACGATATCCGCCGCCTTTTCCGTAACCATCTTGTCCGAAATCTCGGGGTATTTGACGCAGAAGGTTCCGCCAAAGCCGCAGCAGACCTCCGCCCCCGGCAGTTCCACCAGCGACAGGCCCGCCACCTGGCTCAGCAATTGGCGCGGCTGTTCCTTGACGCCCAGTTCGCGCAGGCCGGAGCAGCTGTCGTGATAGGTCACGGTCCCGTCGTAACGCGCGGCGATATCGCTAAGGCCCCTGACATCGGTCAGGAAGGACAGAAGCTCCCAGGTCCGCGCCGCCAGATGGTGGGCGCGGGGTGCCATGGCGGGATCATCCTTGAACAGCGCCGGATAATGCTCGCGGATCATGCCCGCGCAGGATCCGGAAGGCGCCACTACATAGTCGAAGCCCTCGAAGGCGGCGATGACCTGGCGGGCAATAGCCATGGTATCCGCCCGGTCGCCCGAATTAAAGGCCGGCTGCCCACAACAGGTCTGAAGACCCGGCACGGAAACCGTGCAGCCCGCGTCCTCCAACAGCTTCACCGCCGCAAAGCCGACGGTGGGGCGGAAGAGGTCGACCAGGCAGGTGACGAAAAGACCGACATGCACAGGTCCGTCGGACATTTGCGGAGGACCCTCGCGATGGGACTGGAACTCCGGCAGAGCATGGCCAGCGCTGCCGCCGAAAGCAACGCCTATTGGACAACCTGCCACAAGCCGTCAGCCCGGCGGCAGGCGGTTCCCTTGCCTTGACGGGTCTGGCCGCCCGCCACGATCACCTGCTGGAAGTCCCGGCAGTAGTCGCGCCGGGCATCCTGGAAGCTCCGCACCGGCGTGATCGTGCCCGAATTGCCCGTCGCCGGGTTGCGCCAGGGCGCGCCGCGGCCGGTGGGGGCGTTGTCGAAGGCATTTTTCGCCGCAAGCTCCATCGCCTGGCGGTCGGCCTCATTCAGTCCCTTCGCCCCTTCCGCGCCCAGCAATCCAGCCGCGAGCCGGCCCGGCGGGGGCGGCGGCTCCTCGACAAAGGGGATCGTCGCCGGTGCCAGCTCCGTCGTGGGTGGGGCGACTGGTTCGGAGAGGGGAGACGGCGCTCCCGCCGGTACGGAGGGCGGCGGCGAGGGGGGTTTTGCCGGCGCGCAAGCCCAAAGCGAGAGCGCGAGAAGGACGATCGAAAATTGCGGGCGCATGGGATGTTTTTTCAGACGGGAGAAGGATTAACGCCGGGCCGCGACGGCCACGGGGAGCAGGATATAGTAGCGGCCACGGGCGCGCATCCTTCCGGCGCGTTCCTCGGCTTCCGCTCCGGCGCCCCAGAAGACATCGCCGCGCACCGGGCCGCGTATCGCTCCTCCGGTATCCTGGGCGATTGCCAAACGGCGCAAAACGGCGCCGCCGTTCCCGTCATCGACCGCATCGAGCCATACCGGCAATCCAAGCGCCAGAAAAGTCGCGTCGACGGCAAGGCTCCGGCCCGGGGTGAGAGCCACGCCCTGGCTGCCGATCGGCCCGTCGCCGGAGACCTCCCGGAAGAAGACATAGGACGGGTTCTCGTTCATCAGGGCCTGCGCCCGCTCGGGATGGCTGCGCATCCAGCCGGCGATCGACTGCATCGAGACGCCGTCGCGGGGCAAATCGCCTCGCTCGGCCAAGACCCGCCCGACCGGTACATAGGGTCGGCCGTTCTGTCCGTCGAAACCGACCCGCACCAACCGGCCGTCGGGCAGCAGGACCCGTCCCGATCCTTGGATCTGGAGGAAGAAGACCGCGATCGGATCCTCGGCCCAGAGCAATTCCAGATTGCCGCCCGCGAGTGCGCCGGCTTCGATTTGGGCCCGCGTCTCGAAAGGCTTCAGGCGGCCCGCGACGACACGGCCGGCGATCCTTTGCCCGCGCCAGTCGGCCCGGAAATCGCCTAGTTCCACGGACACCAGGTCCGGCGGGCGCCTCAGGAGAGGGGCCGCGTAACGGGCGCTGCGCGTCCTCGACCCCTTGAGCTCGGGTTCGTAATAGCCTGTGAAAAGGCCCGTCGGTGTTCCGTTATCGGTGGCGGCGAAGGGCACGAAAGATCCTTCGAAAAACCGCCGCGCGGCGACGGCATCCGAAGGGCGCAGCCGAGCCGCCTCTTCGCAAAGCCCCCGCCAATCCTTGGCGGTGCCGGCCATGCCATCGGGACCCACAGCCTCGCCATCGGCCCGCTGCCCAATCCGCGCGCAGGATTTGAGGAGAGCCGGCAGGGCCTCGGCCTGCCTGTCCTCGGTCCAACCGGGCAGGCTCTCGAAAGACACCCGGCTCAGGACGAGCTTTTCGGGCTCGGGGGAGGGCGTCGGGGGAGGTGTCGATTTGGGAACGCAGGCAGCGGCGAGCAGCGCAAGCGCGACCGGCCAAAGAAAACGCATCGATCAGCCGCTATGAGTGGCGACGAGCTGCCAATTGGGATCGCGCGCCCGGGTGTCCCGCGAGAAAGTCCAATAGTCGGTCTTCTCCTCGACCCGGTTGGGATCGCCCTCGACCACCGAGTTATCGGACGCCCGGGTGACATTGACCTGATCGGAGACGAATTTGACCGTGATCACGGCGATGTTGCGGTCAAGCTCGGCCTTGACGATGTCCGCCTGCTTCACGGCAAGGAGCGTCGTTTCCAAGGTCTCGTGCTGGCTGCGGCGCTCTTCGATGGCCTGGGTGAAATTCTGCAGCACCTCGCTATTGAGGAGAGGCTTCAGAACGGCCGTATCGCCCGCCGCGAAGGCCGCGACGATCATCTCGAAAGCGCTGCGGGCACCGCCGACGAAACGACTGGGGTCGAAGCTCGCATCGGCGGATCTCACGCGGGCCAGGCCGGCGGAAAGGTCTCCGTCCGCGGGAATGGGCGTCGCGTCGATCACCTTGTTCCGATCCGGCAGCGTCACCACCTTGGCGGAGGCGGGGGCCTGATCGGCGGGCGGGGGCGCGAAGGGATCGCGGCGCTGTTCGTTCCCTGTCCTGCGTCCCAGCACGCTGCGCAAGCGTATCGCCAGGAACACAGCCACAAGGGCGAAGATGATAATGTCTAGGAACTGGAAGCTTTCGCCCATGGCTCTTGTGCCTCACGCGGGGAGCGGCAACAGATTTTCGCGCTTCCATCGCATAGATCGTAGATAGGCGGTTCGTCGGGAAAGGGCAAGCATGCGCGTCAATCCTCTGGCTTTGGTGGTGCTGATCCCGCTGATCGAGATCGCATCCTGCATCGCGGTCGGCCAGGCGATCGGTCTGGGCCCGACGCTCCTCCTCCTGATTCTCGGGGCGGTCGTCGGGGTGGTTTTGATCCGGGCGCAGGGACAAGGGGCGCTGCGCGACCTCGCGCTCTTCGCCGAGCACCGCAGGCTGCCGCAGGCTTCGCTGGCGATCCGCCTCAGGCTGGCGATCGCCGGGGCGCTTTTGATCGTGCCGGGATTCGTCAGCGATTTGGCGGCCCTGATCCTGCTGCTCCTGCCCCGGAAAATCAGCCTGTCGCGGCCGCAACGCGCCGCTCCGACCATCATCGACGCCGATTACCAGATCGTCGAGAGCGCCCCGGAAAAGCCTGCAAGAGTCGAACTGCCGGACGACAGGAGTCCGTGGGGAAAAGGCGGGCGGCACGAGCGATGATCCTGGTTCGGCACGGACAATCCGAGTTCAACGTCATCTTCAATCAGACCCGGAAAGATCCAGGCATTCGGGATCCGAAGCTGACCCCCGAAGGCCGCCGCCAGATCGCGGAGGCCGCCGAGGCCATGGTCGGCGAGGGCGTAAAGCGCATCATCGCGAGCCCCTATACCCGGGCGTTGGAAACCGCCGAGATCATCGCAAGCCATCTCGATCTGCCGATCACCGTCGAGCGGGAGGTCGGCGAACGCGCCGTCTTCGTCTGCGACGTGGGCTCGTCCTGCGCGGAGCTGAAGACGCGCTGGCCGCATATCGCGCTCGACCACCTGCCCGATCCCTGGTGGCCGACGCTCGGCGAAACCGAGGAGGCCCTCGACAAGAGGATCGGTATCTTCCGCAAGGGCATCGCCGACCGTGTCGATTGGCGGGAGATCGCGGTGGTGAGTCATTGGGGCGTCATCCGCAGCCTGACAGGCCTAGCCGTCACGAACGGGTCGGTCCTGCGGATCGATCCGACGCGCCCGGAGCATCCCGCCGAATGCCTTTATGGGGAGGTTCGCCCGGCGCCTCCCGGTAATCTCCCGGTTCCGGGAAAATCTCCCAAGGCCTGATATCTCCCGAGGTTGTGCCGCCCATCGTTCCGTGGTAGCCAGCGGCTAATCCAAGAGGAGTTATCCATGGCGTCGGATCTGACCAACGGGCAAGCTGCCCCCGCGAACCCGCCTCCGGGAACGGTGCAGCTTGTCGTCAACGCGCAATATGTGAAGGACCTGTCCTTCGAGAACCCGCGGGCGCCCCAGAGCCTGATTGACCAGAAGCAGCCTGAAGTCGCGCTCAATGTCGATGTCGGCGCGAACCGCCTGGCGCCCGACGTCTATGAAGTCGCGCTGACCCTGGGCGCCAATGCCAAGGCCGGCGGCGAAGCGGTCTTTATGGTCGAACTCATCTATGCGGCCGTCGTGACCATCACCGGCGCCTCGGAAGACCAGCTCGCACAGATGATCCTGGTCGACACGCCGCATATGCTTTTCCCCTACGCGCGGTCGATCGTTTCCAACGCGACGCGGGACGGCGGTTTTCCGCCGCTGATGATCAATCCGATCGATTTCGCGGAACTGCTGCGCCGGCAGCAGGCGGAAGGGCATAAGCCCGGGAACGGCACCGCGCTCGCCTGAGGCGTCGCCGGTTCTATCCTTCCGCGAGCCAGAGCGGCTCTTTCAGTTTCTTCATGAAAGCGGCGTGAGCTTCGAGCTCCGCCTCGGTCGGCCCATGCGGCCGGGCCGGGCGGAGAACCCGCTCGACCACGGTGCGCGCCGCCTCGGCCGCGGCCGTCGCCAGCGCCAGATCGGGCTGCCGGCCGCCCAAGAGCTCCAGATAAACGGCAGCGAGCAATTCGCCGTCCAGCAGCGCGCCATGCTTGCTGCGCGCCGACAGATCGATCTCGAAGCGGCGGCAGAGCGCATCTAGGCTTGCCTGGGCGCCGGGAAAGCGGCGCCGCGCCATGAGCAGCGTGTCCTCGACGGGACAGGCGATCTTCGGTTTGCCGCACCGCTTCAGTTCGGCATTCAGGAATTTGAGATCGAATTCCGCATTATGGATAATCAGCCGGTCGTTGCCGATAAAGGCGAGGAATTCGTCCACGACCGCATCGAAAAGCGGATGTTCCGAGAGGAATTCGGCCGACAGCCCATGGACCGCGAAAGCCTCGTCGGGCATGTCCCGTTCGGGGTTCACGTATTTATGGAAATGAGCCCCGGTCGGGATGTGGTTGAAAAGCTCGACGCAGGCGATTTCGACGAGCCGGTGACCTTCCGAGGGATCGAGGCCGGTGGTTTCCGTATCGAGAACGATTTCACGCATGCCCAGAGTCTGACGCGAGCCTTGCCCGGGTGCAAGCTATCGGCGCAGCACCGGACGCTTTTTCCGTTTCCTGATCTCCCCGTGGCGGGCCGCCCGGATGACCGCCGCCAGGGCTCTCTGGGTCGGCGCCTTCCCGAGCCCCGTCCAGGCGATAAAATCGGCCCGCCGGCGTTTCTCGGCGTCGGGGATCTGCTTCTTGAGGATGGTCCGGAGCCGCTCGGTGGTCATATGGGGCCGGGCCATGACCCGGGCGCGCTGCAGGAAAGGGGGCGCCGTTACGACGATCACCGCGTCACAGTCGCGCTCGTTGCGGATCTCGAAAAGCAGCGGCACGTCGAGAATGACCACGGGGGTACGCCTTCCGCGATGCCGCCGCAGAAACCGCTGACGGCAGTCGCCGAGGCGCGGGTGGATGATCTTTTCCAGCCGCTTCAAGGCCGCCGGATCGCCGAAGACCTGTTTGCCCAGGACCACCCGGTCGACCCCGGTCTTCAGGCTGCCGGCCTCGGGGAAGGCGGCCAGGACCGGTTTCAACGCCTCGCCGCCCGGCCGCATCATGCGGTGAACCTCGGCGTCGGCATCGTAGATCGGCACGCCCATCCGGCGGAGCATCTTCGACGCCGTGCTCTTGCCCATGCCGATGGAGCCGGTCAGTCCCAGAACGATCATGGGGTCCTCATGGTTGCGAGCACCGCCTCGCGCTGGGTGGCGGTGACTTCGGGATCGACGCCGAACCAGGCGGCGAAGCCCGGCCGGCCCTGGTGAAGCAGCATGCCGAGCCCATCCACCGCGAGGTTTCCGCGCCGACGCGCTTCCCGCAGAAGCGGCGTTTCAAGAGGGACATAGACCATGTCGGTGACGATTGCCTCGCGCGGCAGATCGTCCAAGGCGAGATCGAGCGGGGGCTGCCCCGCCATCCCCAGGCTGGTGCTGTTCACAAGGAGGCTGGCTCCATCGAGCGCCGCCGCCCGCTTCTCCCAATCGATCACGGTGACGGAGGGTCCGAAGACCCGGGCGAGGGCTTCGGCGCGGTCGCGGCTACGGTTAACGAGCCTGATCTCCGGCGCGCCGCCCTCCGCCAGGACCGCCAGCGCCGCCCGCGCGGCCCCACCCGCGCCGATCACCACTGCGGGCCCGGCATTTGCCCGCCAGGTCTTTGCCGCCGACAGGAGATTTTCGCGGAAGCCGAAGACATCGGTATTGGAGCCGGTCAGTTCACCGGTCGGCGCGACGACGACCGTATTTATCGCGCCGATCCGCTTTGCCAGGGGATCGAGCCGGTCGACCAGCGCCAGGGCCGCCTCCTTATGGGGAATCGTCAGGTTGCACCCGGCAAAGCCGAGGACCGGCAAGGACCGCAACGCGGCTTCGAGATTTTCGGGCCGCACCGGCAAAGGAAGATAGGCGCCATCGATGCCGTAGCGGGCGAGCCAAAAGCCGTGAAGCCGCGGCGAGCGCGAATGGGCGACGGGCCAGCCCATGACCCCCGCCAGCTTCGCCGCACCGGAGAGCATCATTCCTTCACCACCCGGTGAAGCCGCAGAAAATCGAGCAGGGCCAGCAAGGGAAGCCCGAGAATTGAAAAATAATCCCCGGCGATGCGGGAAAAGAGCTGAGCCCCGTAACCTTCGAGCTGATAGGCGCCGACCGAGGCAAAAGCCTCTTCGCCGATCATGACGAGATATTCATCCATGAAGCCGTCGCTGAAGTCCCTCATGATGAGGCGCGGCCGGTCCACATGATGCCAAAGCAGATTATCGTCGCGCACCACGCAGACGGCCGAGACGAGCTCATGCTCGCGCCCCCGGAGCCGCTCCAGATGATCGCGCGCCTCCTGGGGGGTCGCGGGCTTATCGTACCAGTTTCCCTCGCATTGCAGGATCTGGTCGGCGCCGATGACCAGGGCCCCCGGATGCCGGATCGACACCATCCGCGCCTTGGCTTCCGCCAGGGCTTCGGCGCAGGAGCCGGCATCGCTTTCCTGCGCCCGATAGGCCTGTTTGATCGGCGTCTCGTCGAGCCCGGAGGCATCGCAGAATATGGAGAGCCCGGTCTGGGCGAGAAGCCGCGCCCGGGAAACGCTGGCCGAGGCAAGCACCAGCGGCTGGGAGGAAGTCGGGATCATGCGTCGGTCCCCTGCCGCCTTGCGAGGAGTTTGAGGATCGCGGCAGCCGTCTCCTCGATCGATCGGCGGGTCACATCGATGACGGGCCATTTGTGCTCGGTGAAGAGACGCCGCGCCATAGCTACCTCCGCCTTTACCGCTTCCATGTCGGTGTAGTCGGTCCGATCGTTCTGCTGAAGCGTGGTCAGCCGGTTGCGCCGCACCTGGATCAGCCGTTCCGGATCGTTGGTCAGGCCGATCATCAAGGGATGGGTCGCGGTAAAGACTTCCTCCGGCAGGGCCACGCCCGGAACCATGGGAACATTGGCCGCCTTGATCCCCCGGTTCGCGAGATAGATGCAGGTCGGCGTCTTGGACGTGCGGGAGACGCCGACCAGCACCACATCCGCATCGTTCAGGCCCCAGGTGGATTGGCCATCGTCGTGGTTCATGGCGAAGGTCATCGCGTCGATCCGCGCGAAATACTCGTTGTCGAGCAGATGCTGTTGTCCCGGCAATCCCCGGCTCTGGCGACCGAGATGGGCGCCGAAGGCCGCGATGATCGGGTCGAGCACGGGAATCGTCGCGATCTGGAGCTTGCGGCAGCCTTCCTGGAAATGCGTGCGCAGCGCCTCGTTGACGATGGTGAAAAGGACAAGTCCGGGGTTGAGCTTGATGCTGGCGATCACCCGGTCGAGCTGGGCCTTGGTGCGGACCATCGACCAGATATGTTCTATGGCCTCCACATCCTCGAACTGGACGAGGCAGGCGCGGGCGACCGAATGGACGGTATCCCCGGTGGCGTCGGAAACGAGATGGAGATGAAACCGGGTCAAAGCCCGGAACCTATGCACAAGGGCCTGTGAACGGCCTGTTCGAAACAGGGGACAACCGACCCTTTTTGAAGGGCGGCCAATTTCCACCCCCGAAAGGGTAAATATCCTAGGGAGGGATATGCAGAAGGGGACAAGTGACTGTCACCCCTCCGCGATCCGGGAAAACCCGCTTTGCCGTTCATCTTATCCCCAGCTTCCCCGAATTGAAGTTTCCCGGCTATCTCGCGGTAAGACACAGGCCGTTCCGTCATATCCGTCTTTTATCCCCCGGTCACGAGCCCTGTCGTAGCCGAGCTTACGGATTTGGGATAAGGGGTTGTATAAGATTTAGTCCACAGCTTTCATGTCCCCCACTACCTCAACCACCTATTTCTTATAAATAAGGAAGGGTAGAGGGACGTCAGATAAGGATCGACCGAGTGCCCGTTGCCCCGAAGGAAATGAGCCGTAAACCTTTCCTGAGGGCCTTGGCTGGCGAGGCGGTTGAGACCCCACCGTTCTGGCTGATGCGCCAGGCGGGAAGATACCTGCCGGAATACCGGGCTGTGCGGGCAAGCACCAAGGGTTTCCTTGACCTTTGCTTCAATTCGGAGCTTGCCGCCGAAGTTACCTTGCAACCGATCCGACGCTATCGCATGGATGCGGCCATCCTGTTTTCCGACATTCTGGTTGTACCCTATGGCCTTGGCCAGGAGGTCGCCTTCAAGGAAGGAGAGGGTCCGGTTCTATCCCCGATAAGATCGGTGGCTGAGCTCGGGGCCTATGAACCAAACCGGCTGCTGGAGCGCGTGGGAGCGGTATTCGGGACGGTGGCGCGGGTGAAGCGTGACCTGCCCTCTGAAGTGGCCTTAATCGGCTTTGCGGGGGCGCCCTGGACCGTGGCGACCTATATGGTCGAAGGCGGGTCGAGCCGGGATTTCGCGAAAACGAGAAAATGGGCCTTCGAGGATCCCGATGGTTTCGGCCTGCTCATCGACCGGCTGGTCGACGCGACGATTCTCTATCTGAAAGAACAGGTGAAGGCGGGGGCTGAGGCGCTGCAGCTCTTCGATAGCTGGGCTGGGGTTCTGCCGGAGGAGGCCTTCCGCCGTTGTGTTATCCAGCCGACCAGAAAGATCGTCGAGGCCTTACGGGAAGTTTATCCCGATCTGCCGATCATCGGTTTCCCGCGGGGTGCCGGCCTGATGTACGAGACCTATTTCCGCGAGACGGGCGTTAGCGCTGTCGGGCTCGATCAAACGGTCCCGCTTGGCTTTGCGAAGGAAAAGCTTCAGCCGATCGGGCCGGTCCAGGGGAATCTGGAACCGTTGCTGCTTCGCCTGGGCGGCGATCGGATGGATCGGGCTATCGATGACATCTTGGAAAACCTGGCCGGAGCGCCTTTCATCTTCAATCTCGGGCACGGGGTGATGCTGGAGACGCCGCCGGACCATGTGGCGCGGCTGACCGAGCGCTTGCGGGCCTGGAAGAGCTAGGCGGTTCTCCCCATGGCAAAAAGCGCGGTCGTCCTTTTCAATCTCGGCGGTCCTGACAGTCCCGAGGCGGTCGAGCCCTTCCTCTTCAATCTCTTCAGGGATCCGGCAATCATCACCTTGCCGAACCCTTTGAGATGGCTGATCGCCAAGCTCATTTCGAGCCGGCGCGCCGCCACCGCCCGGGAGATCTATCAGAAGATCGGCGGTTCCTCGCCTTTGCTCGCGAATACGAAGGCCCAGGCGCAGGCCTTGGAAACCGAGTTGGGATCCGATTATCGGGTCTTTATCGCGATGCGCTATTGGCATCCCTTGAACACGGAAACCGCGAAGGCGGTAAAGGATTGGGGGGCGGAGAGGGTCTTCCTGCTGCCGCTTTATCCGCAGTATTCGACGACGACGACAGCGTCTTCTTTTCGAAGCTGGGGGGAAGCGGCCGGATCTGTCGGTCTGACGGTCGAAACGCGGTCCTTGTGCTGTTTTCCCTCGAACCGGAATTTCGTCCAGGCCATGTCCCGCTCTTTGAAGGACGCCCTTGAACAGCGGGAGAACTCACCTGTCCGTGTGCTTTTCTCGGCTCATGGCCTGCCGGAGAAGATTGTCGCAGCGGGCGATCCCTATCAGTGGCAGGTCGAGGCCTCTGTTGCGGCCGTCCGCGAGGAGCTGAACCATTCTTCCCTCGACAGCGTGGTATGCTATCAGAGCCGGGTGGGGCCGCTGAAATGGATCGGTCCCTCGACGGAGGAGGAAATCCATCGCGCCGGACGGGATGGAAAAGGCCTCATCGTCGTGCCGATCGCCTTTGTCTCGGAACATTCGGAAACCTTGGTGGAACTGGATATGGACTACCGGGATCTCGCGGCCAAGGAGGGAGTGCCTTTCTATGATCGCCTTCCCACGGTCGGCACCGAAGAGGGTTTCATCGCCGGCCTTGCTGATCTCGTTCGGGGCCTTGCGGAGATCCGGGCGCCTCTGACGTCGGAGGAAGGTCCAAGGCTGTGTCCGGGGTCCTTTGGCGGATGTGCTTTTGGAAAGGGATAGACATTGACCTGGCTCGCAGCGGTCTATCTCTGGATCAAGGTTTTCCACATCTTGAGCGTCATCTCCTGGATGGCGGGGCTGCTCTATCTGCCGCGGCTCTTTGTCTATCACGCGGATGCCAAGCCGGGCTCGGAAGCATCCGAGACTTTCAAGATCATGGAACGCCGGCTGCTGCGGGGGATCATGACGCCCGCGATGATCGCCACCTATGTCTTCGGGGCGCTTCTCGCGGGAATCCCCGGGATCGTGGATTGGTCCTCGGGATGGGTCTATGGAAAGCTCGCTTTGGTGATTTTCCTGACCATCGGCCACCATGAAATGGCCAAGAGACGCAAGGAATTCGCGGCCGACGCGAATCGCTATAGCGCGAAATTCTATCGGATTATGAACGAGATACCGGCTTTGATCCTGGTTGGTATCGTGATCCTCGTGGTGGTGAAGCCCTTCTGACGATTGACTTGCCAGTGGCTCCTGGTTAAAAGTCGCTGTTAGACGCACGGCGCTTTTCTCGCTTTCCTACCTATATTCTTTGCAAGAACACCCGGTCGCTTCCAAGACCGCACCCGTTCCTGCTTCGCGCCCGCCGCCTTCTCCCGCACCGCTCCCCTTAGTCAACGCGACATTTTTCACATGAACCTACAAGAACTGAAACGCAAGACACCGGCGGAGCTGCTTGCTTTCGCTGAAGAACTGCAAATAGAAGCGGCCTCTTCTCTGCGCAAGCAAGAGGTGATGTTTGCGATCTTGAAGCAGCTTGCAGAAAACGACGTTGCCATTTATGGCGACGGTGTCTTGGAAATACTGCAGGATGGATTTGGTTTCCTGCGATCTCCTGAAGCGAATTACTTGCCAGGACCTGACGATATTTACGTTAGCCCGAGCCAAGTGCGGCGCTTCGGTCTTCGTACTGGCGATACGGTCGAAGGCCAGATCCGCTCGCCCAAGGATGGCGAACGTTATTTCGCGCTGCTCAAGGTCAACCAGATCAACTTCGACGAGCCGGACAAGCTTCGGCACCGGATCAATTTCGACAATCTGACGCCGCTCTATCCCGACGAGAAGCTGAAGCTGGAGATCGAGGATCCGACACGCAAGGATCTGACGACCCGGGTCATCGACCTCATTACGCCTTTGGGCAAGGGCCAGCGTGCCCTGATCGTGGCGCCGCCGCGGACCGGCAAGACGGTGATGCTGCAGAACATCGCCCATGCGATTGCGGCGAACCACCCGGAGGTCTACCTACTGGTGCTGCTGATTGACGAGCGGCCGGAAGAAGTCACGGATATGGCGCGGTCGGTGAAGGGCGAGGTCGTCAGCTCGACCTTCGACGAGCCGGCGACGCGGCACGTGCAAGTCGCCGAGATGGTGATCGAGAAGGCCAAGCGCCTGGTGGAACACAAGCGGGACGTTGTGATCCTGCTCGATTCCATCACCCGGCTGGCGCGTGCCTATAACACCGTGGTGCCATCATCCGGCAAGGTGCTGACCGGCGGCGTCGATGCCAATGCGCTGCAGAAGCCGAAGCGTTTCTTTGGCGCGGCGCGGAACATCGAGGAAGGCGGTTCCCTGACCATCATCGCGACAGCGCTGATCGATACCGGCTCGCGCATGGACGAAGTGATCTTCGAAGAGTTCAAAGGCACCGGCAATTCCGAAATCGTGCTCGACCGCAAGGTGGCGGACAAGCGGACCTTCCCGTCCCTGGACATCACCAAGTCAGGCACGCGCAAGGAAGAGCTGCTGGTCGAAAAGGCTGTGCTGTCGAAGATGTGGGTGCTGCGCCGCGTCCTCATGCCAATGGGCCCGGTCGACGGTCTGGAATTCCTCATCGATAAGCTGCGGCAGTCGAAGAGCAATTCCGATTTCTTCGATGCCATGAACACCTAGGCCAGAAGAGACCCTTCGAGCACCAGAAGCTGGAGTTTGTGCGGCACGCCATTGCCGCCACTGTAGCCGCCTGTCCGCCCGCCTGCCGCGACGACCCGGTGGCAGGGGAGGATGATGGCGATTGGGTTTTCCCCGCAGGCGACCCCGACGGCTCGGGGGATCCCGTCGATCTGCTTCGCGATTTCCCCATAGGTGCGGGTCTGGCCATAGGGGATTCGATCCATGGCATCCCAGACGCTTCTCTGAAAATTCGTGCCGCCCGGATCAAGAGGAAGATCGAATTCCCGGAGCTGCCTCGAAAAATAGGCGTCGAGCTGGCGGCGAGCCTCCAGAAGTAGGGGAGTGCCATCTTTTCCGCCCTGGTCGGTCCAATGGAGCTGCGTGATCGCGCCATCGGTCTCTATCAAGGTCAAAGACCCAAGGGGCGACGGGAAACTCAGCGTGGGCATTGCGGACCTAATGCGACCTGAGGGCCTGGGCGAGCACGGCGGGATCGGTGATTGGAAGGGAGCATGAGGTCCCTTGGCAGACATAGACGGTGGGTTTGCCGTCGATCTGGCCTTTGCCGCGCGCGGGATGACGCGGCGGCAGTAGTTCCTCCGGCGGGACAACGGTGAGGATGAGGGTCGGAAGACTGAGATCGAGAACCGCGCGAAGGAAAGCGTCCGTGCCCGCTTCGCCGCGCCGGCCGAGGATCGTTACCTGGGCGGCGCTTTGGGCGGTTTCGCAGCTGTTGAGATAAGTGGCGAGGCCGAAGAAATTCCGTTGAAGCTCGCCGGCAAAGGCGGAGGCCGTCGCTGCTGCGCGGTCCCGATATTCCTCCTTGCCCGTGAGGTGGTAGAGCCGGGCGAGGCCGTCGATCAATGTGCCATTGCCGGCCGGCACAGCGGCGTCTTGTGCGGTCTTGGTGCGGGCGATAAGGCCCTGGGTGTCGTCGGCGGTGAAGAAATATCCCCCGTTTTCGCGGTCCCAGTAATGCCGGTCGACGATGGCGACCCAGCGCTCGGCTTGATCGATGAAGCGCGTCTCGCCGGTGACTCGCTCGAGGGCCAGGGCGGCGCGGATCAGGTTGGCATAGTCGTCCAGGGTCGCGGGATGCCGCTTGCGTCCGGCCCGCCAGCTGTGGGAGAGGCGGCCTTCGCCATCGGTCATCGCCTCGACAATGAAATTATAGGCGCGGGTTGCGAGCCCGATCCAATCGGGGCGTTCGAAGACGGCGCCCGCCTGGGCGAGAGCCGCGATCATGAGCCCGTTCCAGTCCGCAAGCACCTTGTCGTCGAGGGCCGGGTGGATCCGGGGCTCTCTCGCGTGGAACAGAATGGCGCGGCAGGCGGCCAGGGTTGTGGCGGTCGCGGCTTCGGGATCATCCGGGCGAACCAGGCGATTGAGGATGGTACGCCCTTCCCAATTTCCACCGGGAATGACGTCATAGTATTGCTTGAAGAGGGGCGAGCGGTCGCCCAGGAGCCGGTCGATTTCCGCCTCGTCCCAGACGTAGAACTTGCCCTCTTCATGCTCGCTATCGGCGTCGAGGCTGCTCGCGAAACACCCCTCTGGGGTGATCATCTCGCGTTCTATCCAGCCGATGGTTTCGCGGATCCGTTCCGCATAGAGGGGCCGGCCGGTTTCCTGGCTGGCGGCGGTCAGGAGATCGATGAGCTGAGCATTGTCGTAGAGCATCTTTTCGAAGTGGGGCACCAGCCAGCGTTGATCCACGGCATAGCGGCTGAAGCCTCCCCCGAGATGATCGTAGATGCCGCCCTGGCTCATGTGGTCGAGCGTGAGGAGGACCGCGTCGCGCATGGCGGGATCGCCGAGGCGTTTCCACCCCCGCCAGAGAAGCTCCAGGATTCCTGGCTGGGGAAACTTCGGCGCCTGGCCGATCCCTCCGTGGGCATGATCGATCTCCTGAAGAAATCGGCGGGCGATGTCGTCGATCTGGGTTATCGCGACGCCCTGCCCCGCATGGGGTGTCGATAGGCGCTCCAGGGCTTCCTGGATCGCCCGCACGTTCTTCGTCACCTTTTGCTGGTCATTGCGATAGGCGGCGGCAATGCCGCGGAGAAGGTCGGGAAAGCCCGGTCGGCCCCAGCGGGGTTCCGGGGGGAAATAGGTCCCGCCCCAGAAAGGCTCGCCCGCCGGCGTCAAGAACATGGTGAGCGGCCAGCCCCCTTGTTCGCCCAAGAGAGCCAGCGTGTGCTGATAGATCGCATCGAGGTCGGGACGTTCTTCCCGGTCAACCTTGATATTGACGAAAAGATCGTTCATCAGGGCGGCGGTCGCTTCGCTCTCGAAGGATTCATGGGCCATGACGTGGCACCAATGGCAGGCGGCATAACCGATCGACAGCAGAATCGGCTTGTCTTCCGCCTTCGCGAGAGCCAGGGTCTCGGCGCTCCAGGCCTGCCAATGCACGGGATTGTCGGCGTGCTGAAGGAGATAAGGACTGGTTTCTTCGGCGAGGCGATTTACGGTCATGGATCTGTCCCGGATGCCGAGGGGCGAGGCTGCCAGAGAGATGATAGCGGCGCGATGAGAGAGGAAGCCACAATCTTCGCCGTGAGCACGGCTCCCGGTCGCGCGGGCATCGCCATCCTGCGCCTGTCCGGGCCTGGGTGCAGGAATGCGTTGGAAAAGATAGCGGGGAAGCTGCCCCAGCCGAGGGTTGCGCATCTTGCGACGCTTAGGAACCCCGAAGATAGCGAGGTTTTGGACAAGGGACTTGTGTTCTGGTTTCCCGGGCCGGCGAGTTATACGGGTGAGGATATGGCGGAATTCCATATTCATGGGGGGCGGGCGACCGTTGCCGGGCTTTGCGACGTTTTGGGACGCCTGCCCGCTTTGCGTCTTGCGGAGCCCGGTGAATTTACCCGCCGCGGCTTTGAAAACGGCAAGCTCGATCTCACGGAAGCCGAGGGGGTGGCGGACCTTGTCGATGCGGAGACGGCCGCGCAACGGCGCCAGGCTCTGCGGCAGCTGGACGGGGAACTGGGGCATCGCTGCGAGGACTGGCGGAAGCGGCTTTTGCACGCGCTGGCTTTCTGCGAAGCGGCTATCGATTTCCCGGAGGAGGGCTTGCCGGAGAGCCTCCTGGCAGACACGCTGCGGGAATGTGCGGCGGTTTCGGGAGAAATCCATGGCTTGCTGTCGGATGGTCGGCGCGGACAGCGTGTTCGCGATGGCTTGCGGATCGCGATCGTCGGGCCGCCGAACGCGGGCAAGTCAAGCCTCCTGAACCTTCTTGCGGAACGGGAGGTCGCGATCACCTCCGCAACGGCGGGGACCACGCGTGACGTGATCGAGGTCAATCTCGACCTGGGGGGATATCCGGTCACCCTGTCGGACACCGCCGGTTTGCGGGAGTCCGAGGATCCGATTGAGGTGGAGGGAGTGCGCCGCGCTCGTCTTGCCGCGGCTCAGGCCGATTTCAGGCTGGTCATTCTCGACGGGGCTGATATCGAAAGCCTTGGCGCGGTCGAGGAGATGTTGGTCGGCGATGCGGTTATCGTCGTGAACAAGATAGATCTCGTGGAAGATATCGGACGTCTTGAAGGCGCGCTCAAGGGGAAGCGGGCGCTTTTGCTCTCGATCAGGAGTAAGGTGGGTATCACGGAATTGCTCGGTCGATTACGACAGGAAGTCGGCGAACGGCTCTCGGGGGGCGGGGTGGCGATCACGCGGGAACGCCACCGGCAGGCTTTGCAGGAGTGCCTGAGTGCTTTGGGGAAAGTGCCGGAAAGTGATCTTCCTGAATTGATGGCGGAAGAGCTACGTCTTGCCGTGCGCGGCCTCGGGCGGATTACCGGCAAGGTGGATGTGGAGAGCATGTTGGACGTGCTGTTCAAAGAGTTTTGCATCGGCAAATGAATTTTTGTTTCACGTGAAACAGTCTGTCTTACGTCTTTAACGGAAGAGATATCGTGACCTATGACGTAATTGTTGTTGGGGGTGGTCATGCGGGCTGCGAGGCGGCGGCGGCTTCTGCGCGCATGGGCGCACGCACCCTATTGATCACGCATAAAATCGAAACCATCGGCGAGATGTCCTGCAATCCCGCGATCGGCGGATTGGCTAAGGGCCAGCTGGTTCGCGAGATCGACGCGTTGGACGGCGTGATGGCGCGGGTGATCGATCGCGCGGGCATCCAGTTTCGCGTTTTAAATCGGAGCAAGGGTCCTGCCGTCAGAGGCCCCAGGGCGCAGGCTGATCGCGCGCTCTATCGCGAGGCCATGCAGGACATCCTTCGCAAGCAGGTGAATTTGACGATCATGGCTGCTGCCGTAGAGGATGTGCTTCTGGATCGGCATGGCAAGGTCGAAGGCATTCGCACGACAGACGGACACACTCTATCGGCCCCGGCAGCTGTGCTGACGACGGGGACATTTCTTCGGGGACTCATTCACATCGGCGAAGAGAAGATCCCCGGTGGGCGTGTCGGGGAAGACCCTTCGAGGGGCCTGTCGGAGATGCTGGCGGGCAGAGGTTTTCGACTGGGCCGGTTGAAGACAGGTACGCCACCAAGGCTTGACGGAAATACGATCGATTGGGCGTCTTTGGAAACGCAGAATGGGGACAGCCCACCCGAGCCGTTTTCTTTCCTGACGGAACATATTACGACGCCTCAGATCTCCTGCGGGATAACCGAAACGACACCGGCGTCGCATGACCTGATACGGGCAAATCTTCATCGGGCACCGATGTATTCAGGGCAGATCGAGAGCACCGGCCCGCGCTATTGCCCTTCCATAGAGGACAAGGTCGTTCGCTTCGCCGACCGGACGCGCCATCAAATCTTTCTCGAACCGGAAGGCCTAAACGATTCCACGGTTTATCCGAATGGAATCTCAACCTCTCTCCCGCGAGAAATCCAGAGCGAGTTGCTGAAGACCATACCGGGCCTAGAACATGCCCGAATGATCCGTCCCGGCTATGCCATAGAGTATGACTTCGTTGACCCTCGCGAACTTAGGGCAAGTCTGGAAACCAAGAAAGTCGCAGGGCTTTTTTTGGCGGGGCAGATCAACGGGACGACAGGTTATGAAGAGGCTGCAGCCCAAGGCCTCATCGCGGGCATAAATGCGGCGATCAAGACGGGGGGAGGGCAGGCCTTCGTTCTCGACCGTGCCAGCTCCTATATTGGGGTATTGATAGACGATCTGATCACCAAGGGGACGGAAGAGCCCTATCGGATGTTCACATCCCGCGCGGAATACAGGTTGGTTTTGCGCGCCGATAATGCGGACCAGCGTCTGACCCAGCTCGGGATCAAAGCGGGATGCGTGGGCGCGGAACGGGCGTCGGTGTTCTCAAAAAAGGCGGAACTGCTTCGTGAAGGCAGAGCTTTCGTCGGGCGCACGAAGTCTTCGCCCTCGATGTTGAAGCGCCAAGGTTTGTCCGTAAATCAGGACGGCGTGGCCCGCAGCGTAAGTGATCTCCTGGCGCTTCCTGGAATGACGCTCGCCTCACTGTCTTCGATCTGGCCGGAGCTTGGAAGGTTTTCGGGGGCTGTGGCCGAACAGTTGGAGATAGATGCGCGCTATGCGGGGTATCTCGATCGTCAGGAGGCAGATATCAAAGCCTTTCGCCGGGATGAGGCTTTGGAACTGCCCGCGGATTTGGATTACGGGGCGGTGGGCAGCTTGTCTAACGAGATCCGGATAAAGCTTGATGCGCTTAGGCCCGGGACCCTGGGGGCGGCCGGTAGAATTTCCGGCGTCACGCCTGCGGCGCTGATCGCATTGCTCAAATACGTTCGACGTCCCGAGGCGTCGGTGGATGCTTGAGGCCCCCTTAACGGCGGAGCGGTTTCAAAAGGAAACGAATGTTTCACATGAAACATTGGCCCGACTTGAGATTTATGTCGCCTTGCTCCGCCAATGGAACGAAAAGATCAATCTGGTCAGCCGCGACAGTTTAGCGGATGTCTGGCGCCGCCATGTCCTCGACTCGGCCCAGCTGCTCCCGTTCCTGCCGAGCGAGTGCGCCCCCCTCGTGGACCTTGGCAGCGGTGCGGGCTTTCCCGGCCTGGTCCTCTCTGTGCTGGGCGTCCTCGATGTCCGATTGATCGAATCCGACCAAAGGAAATGTGTCTTTCTGCGTGAAGCTGCCCGTCTTACCCAAGCCGACCCTGTGATTATTCCCAAACGCATCGAAGACGCGCCGCCCTTCAAGGCAAAAGTCATTACGGCGCGGGCCTTTGCATCTCTGTCCAAGTTGCTGGACTTGGCCGAAAGGTTCATGGGGCCGGATACCACTTGCCTGCTTCTCAAGGGGCGTAGCGTGTCGGAAGAATTGACCCAGATAGGCAAACAATGGAAGATGACCGTCACGCCCTATCCAAGCCGAAGCGATCCTTCCGGCCGGATTTTGCGACTGGAGAAACCCACCCGTGAGTTCCCTGGCCGCCTCCCTGACCACGCCTGATGCCGAACAAGCGGTGACATCAAGCCGCGTGATCGCAATCGTAAACCAGAAAGGGGGGGTGGGGAAAACCACGACCGCCATCAATCTGGCCACGGCTCTGGCGGCGACCAACAAACGCATCCTGCTGATTGATTTTGATCCGCAGGGCAATGCCAGCACCGGCTTGGGCATCGATCGTCAAGCGCGGCGGCTTACGTCCTATCATGTGCTGATCGAGCGCCAGCCCCTGCTTTCAGCGGTCCTGCCGACGGCCATTCCACGCCTCTTTATGATCCCGTCCTCCGTCGAGCTCTCCGGAGCCGAGATCGAGCTCGTCGCCACGGATCGGCGTGAATATCAGCTGCGGGATGCGCTTCGTGAAGCGCCGCTGGATTATGACTATGTGCTGATCGACTGCCCGCCGTCTTTGACGCTGTTGACGCTCAACGCCTTGGTGGCAGCCCATGCGGTGCTCGTTCCTCTCCAATGTGAATTCTATGCCTTGGAAGGGTTGAGCCACCTCATTCGCACCATTGAACGGGTCAAGCGACACCTCAACCCCTCACTTGAAATTCAAGGAGTGGTGCTGACCATGTTCGATAAACGCAACAATTTGTGTGATTCGGTCGCTGCGGACGTGCGCGACCATTTCGGTGACAAGGTCTATGAGACGGTCATTCCCCGCAATGTCCGCGTGTCCGAAGCCCCGTCCCATGGCAAGCCGGTTCTGCTTTACGATTTTCGCTGCGCAGGGGCCCAGGCCTATGTGCATCTGGCCAAGGAAGTGCTCCAGCGGGAGAGGGCGCGCCTGTGAACGAGGATGTTCGCCGGAAAACCTTGGGGCGCGGGCTCTCGGCTCTTCTCGGAGAGGACGAGCCGGAGCTTTCCGACCGGCAGGGCGGCGGGAAACTGGTCTCTGTGGATATGCTCACGCCCGGCGCCTTCCAGCCGCGTAAGCATTTCGATGAGGAAAGCCTGGCCGCCCTGGCGGATTCTGTCAGGGAACGCGGGGTGTTGCAGCCGTTACTGGTGCGGCGGCATCCGGAGAACCCGGGCGGTTATGAGATCATCGCGGGCGAACGCCGCTGGCGAGCGGCTCAGATGGCGCGCCTCCACGAGGTTCCTGTCATCGTGCAGGATTTCAACGATCGCGAGGCGCTCGAAGTCGCTTTGGTGGAGAACATCCAGCGCGCTGACCTCACCCCGCTGGAAGAGGCAGAAGGCTATAGCCGCCTCATGGATGAATTCGACCATACCCAGGAGGATCTCGCGCGGGCGGTCGGGAAAAGCCGCAGCCACGTCGCCAATATGATGCGGCTTCTCGGTTTGCCCGAACCGGTAAAGCATCTCGTCAATGAGGGGAAGCTATCGGCGGGCCATGCTCGGGCGTTGCTCGGATCGAGCGACCCGATAGCTCTGGCCGAGGAAGTCGTGACCCGGGGCCTGAACGTCCGCGATACAGAGCGGATGAGCCAGGCGAATAAAGGTCTTTCCGGGAGAAACCCGCGGCCGATTCCTGAGAAGGATCCCGATACCGCCGCCCTGGAGCGGGATCTGGCTAACCTTCTGGGCCTAAAGGTCTCGATCGACTTCAGGGGCCAGGGCGGATCGATAACGATCCAATATCGCACCCTGGAGCAGCTCGACGACGTGCTCCGCCGGCTCAATCCCACCGCGATGGGAATGCCCCGTTATTAATTTCGCCTAACGGCGGCCGCGCGGGCCACGCGCAGCAAGGCATCCCGGCAAATCGTCTCCTGGGGCAGAATGCTCCGCTTCCCGTTGATCTCCGCCTGCATCAAAAGCTCGAGCGCCGAGACCACGCGATGGGGTGGCCAGACGTCGAGCTGCGCCTTGAACCGATCTGCAACCTTGAAGAAGAGCGGAGGCCTCAAAGCGCGCAAGGCTTCCTCCACCGAGGCTCCGGCCATGCGCCGCGATCCGACCAGATGAAGTTTCTGGAAGTGCCGCATGACTGCCCGCAAGATCGAAATCGGCGCCTCGCCCTCTTGCAAAGCCCTGATGAGCGCGCGTTCCAGCGCGACCCCTTTTCCGTCCGCCGCCGCATAAACAATGTCGTCGACAGAAAGAGACGCGCTATCCCCGACGCAGGCCGTGGCGTCGTCCAACTCCACCCGACCCCGGTCGCCCGCATAAAGCGCGAGTTTCTCGATCTCTCCCCGGCTCACCATCCGGTCGTTTCCCAGGTGGGCCAGGAGGTAAGACTGGGCGTCGCTGCTGATGCTTATCCCATGCTTTCCAAGGATCTCGCGGATGAGATCCGCCAGGTCGCGGCCGGCATCGCCGTAACAAGCGACAGCGGCCCCTCTCGGGGATCCCTCAAAGGCTTTACGCAAAGAAGACTTGCCGGGAAGGTCGCCCGCTTCGATCACGACAAAGCCGTCTCCCGGCGGGGGCGATCCCAGGAAACCTGCGAAAAGAGAGGATATATTGTCCGTGGCATCCCTGACGCGGATCAGGCGCCGCCCTCCGATCAGGCTGAGGGCCGATGCTTCATCGTTGAGACGCGCCGGGTCGGCCACAAGCGCCGCCGCCGTGAGATCGGTGACCCGGAACGCATCCTTCAGATCGGAACAGATCGCCAAGCCCAGAGCATCGGCCCGCTCTCTCACCAGGCCATTGTCGGGCCCGTAGATCAGCACGGCCCGGATATCGGCGTCGGGTTGTTTCAGGAAGGTGGAGATGCGCGCGGCCGGAAGTTTCACCGGCGTATCAGCCGTTACGCCGGTCGCGCCCTAGGAAGAGCGCGAGCCGGGTATGGATCTCGTCCGACAAATCGCGCATCGACCGCTCCTTGGCGTCTTTCTCGGCAACGATCGTGGCATAATCGTCGGTCAGAATATCGAACCCGCTGACCGTACGGGCGGAGCTCGTGAGCAAAATCCGGGTGCTGCCCAATTCCGTCAGCGTGAAAGTCGCCGTCGTGTCGATCTCGGCGCGGCTGGCCGTGCCGTCGCTGCGGATGCCGACGTCCTGGCGGCTTATGGTGATGGCGATGCGCAGACCGTAGCGGGCGCTGGTCCGCTCCCCGCTCGGATTGAAGCTGTCGCGCAGGGAAATGGCGAGGATCTGACCCAGCCGATCAGGGATCGACTCGACCCGGATCGCCGCCAGCTCCGGTTCGTAAACGCTTCGGCTCGACGGCGCATAGAGCGGGTGGAAGCCGCAGGCTCCCATCATCAGGGATAGAAAACAACAGAAGGCGAGGCGGTTAGACCACCACATTGATCACCCGGTTCGGTACGACGATCACCTTGCGGATCGGCTTGCCCTCCGCGGCCTTCTCCACGGCGGGATGCGCCCGGGCGGCCGCCTCGGCGATATCCTTGGTGGCGTCCCGGGGCAGATCAATCGTCGCCCGCAGCTTGCCGTTCACCTGGATCGCCACGGTGACGTTGTTTTCAATGGCCAGCGCCGGATCGGCCACAGGCCAGGCCTGATCGACGAGCAGGCCGGGATGTCCCAAAGCTTGCCACAGCTCCTCGGCCAGATGCGGCATCATGGGGCCGATCAGCTTGGTCACGGTCTCCAGGCCTTCGCGCAGAACGGCCGCTTCACCGGCGCCACCGCCAAGCTCATCCAGAAGATTGGTCAGTTCGCGGATATGGGCGACCGAACGGTTGAAGCGGAACCGATCCAGATCCTCGGTCACGGCGATGATGGTCCGATGGATGGCACCCCTGGCCTTGGCGGCTTCGGCGGAAAGATCCTGGGGAAGCGTCGTGCCGGGGGCGGGCAGGGCGACAGGCGGTTCGCTGGCCAGGCGCCAGAGGCGATTGACGTAGCGCCAGGCGCCTTCGATGCCGGCGTCGGTCCATTCGAGATCCCGCTCCGGCGGACTGTCGGAGAGCAGGTAAAGACGCGCCGTATCCGCGCCATAGCCGTCGACGATCGCGTCGAGGCCGACGACGTTCTTGCGGGACTTGCTCATTTTCTCAAGGCGGCCGGACTGCACCGGGCGGCCACGGGCGTCGCTCAGGGCGCCGCCCTCGCCGTGCCGGACCTCCTCGGGAAAAAGCCAATTCCCCTCGGCGTCCTGATAGGTCTCGTGACAGACCATCCCCTGGGTAAAGAGACCGGCAAACGGTTCTTTTATATGGAGATAGCCACAATCCTTCAGAGCCCGGGTGAAAAAACGCGAATAAAGGAGGTGGAGCACCGCGTGCTCGATGCCGCCGATGTATTGATCGACCGGCAGCCAGTAATCGACATCCTCCGCCTCGAAGGCGGTGTCGGCGCGCGGCGAACAGAAGCGCGCGAAATACCAGGAGGACTCGAAGAAAGTATCGAAGGTATCCGTCTCCCGTCGGGCAGCCGCGCCGCAGGAGGGACAGGTCGTATGCTTCCAGGTCGGATGGTGATCGAGCGGATTGCCCGGCTTGTCAAAGCTGACATCCGCAGGCAGTTCCACGGGAAGCTGGGATTCCGGCACCGGAACGACGCCACAGGCGTCGCAATAGATGACCGGGATCGGACAGCCCCAGTAGCGCTGGCGCGACACACCCCAGTCGCGCAGGCGATAGATGATGGTGCGCTCGCCGGCGCCGATCCCTTCCAGCCTTTCGCCCACGATCCGCTTCGCATCGGCGACGGCGAGGCCGTCCAGGAACTCGGAATTGAAAAGCGTGCCGGGATATTCCGTATAGGCCGTATCCCCAATGGAAAAGGTTGCCGGATCTTCCCCGGGCGGCAGAACGACCGGTTTCACCGCCAGGCCATATTTCCGCGCGAAATCCAGGTCGCGCTGGTCGTGGGCGGGACAGCCGAAGATCGCGCCGGTGCCATATTCCATCAGCACGAAGTTCGCCACCATCACCGGCAGCTCGTGGCCGGGGATCAGGGGATGCTGGACGCGAAGCCCGGTGTCGAAACCCTGCTTTTCGGCGGTCTCGATGGCTGCCTCGCTGGTGCCGTTGCGGTTGCATTCGGCGATGAAGGCGGTGAGAGCGGGGCTGTCCTTGGCGAGTTCCTGGGACAAGGGATGGTTCGGCGCCATGGCGCAGAAAGAGGCCCCAAACAGCGTGTCCGGCCGGGTCGTGAAGATCTCCAGCTTGTCCGAGCGGCCCTTGAGCGGGAAGAACACCCGGGCGCCGTCGGACCGGCCGATCCAGTTCTCCTGCATGAGGCGGACGCGCTCGGGCCAGCGCTCCAGCCCGGAAAGCGCGTCGAGCAGATCGTCGGAATAGGCCGTGATCCGCAGGAACCACTGGGAAAGCAGGCGCTTTTCGACCGGGGCTCCCGAGCGCCAGCCGCGTCCGTCGATAACCTGCTCGTTGGCCAGCACGGTGTTCTCGATCGGATCCCAATTGACCCAGGATTCCTTCCGATAGGCGAGACCCGCCTTGAGGAAGTCGAGGAACATCTTCTGTTCGTGCCTGTAGTAGCCGGGATGGCAGGTCGCCACCTCCCGGTCCCAGTCATAGGCAAGGCCCATCTGCTTCAGCTGGGCGCGCATGGTGGCGATGTTCTGATAGGTCCAGTCAGCGGGATGAACCTTGCTGGCGATGGCGGCGTTTTCCGCCGGCAAGCCGAAGGCGTCCCAGCCCATGGGATGCATGACGTTATAGCCTTGGGCGCGGCGGTAGCGCGCCACCATGTCACCCATGGTGTAATTGCGCACATGCCCTACATGCAGCTTCCCCGAGGGATAGGGAAACATCTCCAGCACGTAGTATTTCGGGCGCGCGGGATCGGTGGTCACCCGGAACGAGCCGCGCTCGTCCCAGACGGATTGCCACCGGGCTTCGGTTTCCTTGAAATTATAACGCGCCATCGCGCGGACGCTGCTCCCGATTAGATATGAGACGGAGAGGCTACTTGGTCTGCGCGGTGGCGATGCGGATTTGCCGGGCGCGGGTCAGGATAGCGTTTTCGATGTCGGTGCCGGTATTGCCGTCAACGGAGGCATCGATCCACCCGCCGTTGGCGTCCTTGCGTTGCCGGAAGACGCTGCAACGCACGCCGTCGGCGCGAAGCTCGCGGCCGAGAATGAAGACATTGACCTTGAAGCGTTCGTTCGGGGTCTCGGCAGGGCTGTACCAGTCGGAGATGATGACGCCGCCGAAGGGATCCGCCGAGGCGAGCGGCATGAAGGAAACCGTATCCAAGGTTGCGCGCCAGAGGAAACTGTTGACGCCGATACCCGCGCCACCGCCGCCCTCGTCCTTTTTCGGGCTCAGCAGCATGCTCATGAGGCCCTGGGCGCCCGGACCGTTCGGATCGCCTTCGATAAGGGGGTTGTAGTTCCTGGGATCGCTGTACCTGCCGTCCGTGCCGTAGGGGTCTGCCGAACGCCGGATCGTGGCGGTGTCGACAGGCTCGCTCGACTTCGTGAACCAGTCGAAGGAACTGCAACCGGCGAGCAGGCTTGCGGCGGCAATGGCGAAGCCGACGGATCTCATGGACATCAACACAAACTCCTTGAACGCCGGAGGCCAAACCGGCGGGCGGCGCATCCTACACCGGCAGGGCCGGGAATTGTGCTAAAAATTCAGGCCGTGCGGGGCCATCTTGACGCGGAATCGAGCCTCCGCGATGGTTGCGAAGAATGTCATCAGCCGACACCCAATCTGAGCCTCCCCTGCCGAGCGGCGTCGCCGTCGCGCAAAATCTCGCGCTCATCCGGCAGCGAATCCTTGAGGCGGCCGCCAAGGCCAACCGTCCAGCGGGCGCCGTGGCGCTGGTCGCGGTGAGCAAGACCCATCCTGCCGATGCCGTCGAAGCGGCTCTTCTCGCCGGCCAGCGCCTTTTCGGCGAGAACCGGGTCCAGGAGGCGCAGGGAAAATATCCCGACCTTAAAAGCCGGCATCCCGATCTCCGCCTGCATCTCATCGGGCCGCTCCAGACCAACAAGGTCAAGGAGGCCGTCGCCCTCTTCGATGTCATCGAAAGCCTCGACCGCCCGAAGCTCGCCGAGGCCCTGGTCCGGGAAAGGGAGCGGAGCGGCCGCTGCCCGGAGCTTCTGGTCGAGGTGAATATCGGCGAGGAGCCCCAGAAGGCGGGCATTTTGCCCGCCGATGCCGACGCCTTCATCGAGGATTGTCGCGGTCGCTTGGCGCTTCCGGTGACCGGCCTCATGTGCGTTCCTCCGGCGGGCGAGGAGCCCTCCCCCTATTTTGCCCTGCTGCGCGAAATCGCCCGGCGTCAGGGTTTGCCGATTCTCAGCATGGGGATGAGCGCCGATTTCGAGGTCGCGATCCGGCTTGGCGCGACCCATGTCCGGATCGGCACCGCGATCTTCGGGGCGCGTCCTCCGCGCCAGGAGCCGGTCACGGCCCTCTGACGACGACGCGGGACCGCGGATCGGCTTCGGCGAGCAGCGTTAGAAGGTCGGCCTGGGACAGCGCCACGCAGCCCGCCGTGGGCGCGTAATCCGGCCGCGCCACATGGAGGAAGATCGCGCTGCCGAGATCGGCCTTTGGCAGCCGGTCGTTGTAGCCCAGCGGCACGATCAGGTCATAGACCTCGTCCGCGCGCCACAAATGCTCGGCGCTGGCCTTATAGGGCAAGGTGACGGGCCGGTTGTAGAGCTCATCTTCCGGCGCGTCGCACCAGCCATCGTCCCGGCCGATCGGAGCGAGCGACAGCCGCGTGGAGGGGGGTGGTTGCCGATCCGCCCGATAGAGCAGCTGCCGCATCGCCCAGGAACCGATGGGGGTCGCGCCGTCCCCTTCGCGCTTCTCTTGCAGGACGCCGCCTCGACCGAGGGCGCAACGCCAGATCCGGCCGCGCCAAAGCGCCTTGCCGTCCGGGGTGATTTCCAGATTGTCGGGCAGATTGCCGGCCACATTATCAGGGGCGAGGGTCGACGCCTTGTTCCTTCAGCTCCGAACGTCGAGCTGTGCGCCGGCGCCCGTCGGTTTCGTACGGTCGCGATCCTGCTGGATTCTCATATAGCGGTCGAGCGCTTCCATCATCTTCTGGGAAACTTCGATGGGGGGATTCATCTGGCCGGCCGCGGACTGATCGCCGGGAGCGGGGATCGTCACCGGCGTGAATGTGCCTGCGGCCGGCTGGTTCGGCATTTTCAGCGCCGGTTGAGCCTGCCCCGGCGGCGTCTGCCCCTGGGCATGCGCGGGCTGGACGGGACTGAAGAGCGGCCTGCGTTCGGGCAGGGGAGCGCCGGTGAGCTGCAGGGGGACCGGCGTGTTGATGATCGGCCGGGGCGGGAGCTGGTTCATTGGCGTGCTCGCTGCCGACCGTCCTCCCATGAGCTTTGCGTTTTGAGTGACGAAGGCCTGCTCGGCGTCGGTGCGGGTGAGGTTGCCCGCTGAAGCCGGCGTGCCCCGATTGAGCGGAAGGCCGGGGCTCAGGGCCGCGACCGTCTTGGCCAGCGCGGGGCTTTCATAGGCGACCTGGATGGCGGGCCGCGCTCCTTCGCGCTTCCTGTCGTCGCCCACCAAGGCGGCAGAGGCATCCGTGGCGGGTGGGCTGTCGAACATGGCGATCACATGTTCGCCGACATCCTTGCCGGTGCCTTCCTTCAGAAGGGCGCCGATCATTCCGGTCACCGCCCCGATGGGGCCGCCGAACAGCGTGTCGCCCATGACCCGCGCCGCATTGCCGATCGTATCGCCGCTGAGCCAGCGGTAGACGGTGCCGACGACCGGGATGTGCTGGATCGGATTTATGACGTCGAGAAGGTCGTGAAAGCTGAAGCTGTCGCCTTTCCAGAGCACCGATTTGCCCGGTGCTGCGCCGGCTGGCCCATCGAGATAGGGGCTGGCTCCGGCTGGATAACTGACGGCAACATCGGACATCAAAATCTCCTCGGGCGTCAGCTCTGCAAGGCCGATGCCAGAGGTAAAGTCCTTATAAATCAGATACTTGAGATAGAAGGGAGGAAGAATGTGCCGGGAACCCCCGGCAGGAATGGGCTATCTAGAGGAAGTGGCCGCTGCGGGTCGCCTTGGTCCGAAGATAGCGGTCGTTGTGACCGTTGGCGGGGAAGACGTGCGGCACGCGCTCGACGACATTGATGCCGCAGCGGGTCAGGGCCGCCACCTTCTCGGGATTGTTGGTGAGCAGCCTCACCCGTGGAAATCCCATCTGAAACAGCATCTCGGCGGCCGGCAGATAGACCCGCTCATCCGCATCGAAGCCCAGCTGCTCGTTGGCGTCGACCGTGTCGAAACCCGCATCCTGGAGCCGGTAGGCCCGGAGCTTATTGACGAGCCCGATACCCCGTCCTTCCTGCGCCAGATAGAGCAGGACACCGCTGCCGGCGCGCGCGATTTCGGCGATCGCGCCGCGCAGCTGGTCCCCGCAATCGCAGCGCAGGCTGCCGAGGAGGTCGCCCGTGAAGCATTCGGAATGGAGCCGGATCAGGATCGGCTGGGCCGGATCGGGATCGCCGATCACGATGGCCAGATGCTCGATGCCGCCATCGGTCGGCCGGAAAGCGACGATCTTGGTATTTTCCGCATCCGCCAGGGGGACATTGGCTTCGCTGACGCGGCGGAGGGAGCGGGCCGCAGTTGCCTGGTAATCGGCGACGAGGCTCGCATCGACATCCAATACCCCTTCGGCGGCGAGATCGGCGGCTTTCTGGCCGACGGGTCCCATGAGCACGGCCGGCAAGAGACGGGCGAGCTTGGTCAGCTCGACCGCCGCATCGGCGGCGCTCGGCGGCAAAGCCGACGCGGCGAGCGGAAGGGTTTCGGCGGTCTCGGCGGTCGGATCGGCCATATGCTGAAGCAGGGCCGCGTCGCAGGGATCCGGCACGGAAAGGGCGACGGTGCCGCCCGGTCCCTGAGGCTGCGGCACAAGACCGAGGGCGGCGGCGCGCCGCCGCGTCAGAACCAGGGCCACGCGCCCGCCCGTGGCCTCGCGCAGCCAGTCGACGCTTTCCGGGGTCAGGGCCTCTGCGGCCTGCACCACGAAGCTAGCGCCCTCATGCCACAGCAGGACCTTCCCGCCCCGCCGCAGATCGGCAATGGCGTGGTCAACCTTGTAAAGCAGGGCCGCGGCGGCGGATGGCGCGGGGACGAGTTTGCGGTTCAGCAAAGTGGGCTCCACCTGGACTTCGGTCTTAATAACTCGTTTGGGTGCCAAGATATTCCGTGGGTTTTTAAGGCCCTACCCGCCCCGCGAAGAGGCGCGATCATATATCGGCTCTTTTACAACGTCAGCAGAAACGCAGTGGAAGGCGACAAATCGGCCCACCCTCGCGGAAATGTGACAACTCCCTTCCCCATAGTCGGCTTGAACTCCGCAGTTTTGCGCGCGACGCATCGCCGCGTCATGGCATAGAAGGAGGCTCTCAGTCGTTATGACGAGCGAATTGAGATCGGCGGCTTCAGGTTTGCCCGGGAGACGAAGATCAGGCAGCAAGGTTCGATGGAGGATGCGTTGCAGGAAATGGGGGCGTCACTTGACGCCGGCAAGGGGCTGATCTGGCGTCGGGCGGGATTTGCGGCTCTGGTCCTCGGCACATGCGCGGGTCTCATCGGGCTCATGGCGGCGACGCTTTTCCCGGGAGGCGTCGATCTCGTCGGGCTTTTGATGATCGTCTGCTTCGCGATCACGCTGCCCTGGGTCGCGATCGGCTTCTGGAACGCGCTCATCGGCCTGGCGCTCATGAGTTTCGTCAAGGACCCCGAAGGCTTCGTCTCGCCCTTCCTGCGCCGCCTCACGGGCGACGAGCCTATCACAAGCCGCACGGCCTTGATGATCTGCGTGCGCAACGAGGATACCCGGCGGCTCTCCCGCAATCTGACCTGGATGCTCGATGGCCTGGTTGCGACGGGTCAGGCGGGCGGCTTCCATCTCTATATTCTGAGCGACAGCAACAAGCCGGAAGTCTTCGCCGAGGAGGAGGCCGTCGCGGCTTCCCTCGAGGAGCGTTGCGGTAAGAGCCTCGCGGTCACCTATCGGCGGCGCAGCGAGAGCGTCGGCTTCAAGGCCGGCAATATCCGCGATTTCCTGGAACGCTGGGCCGATCGCCACGACTTCGGGATCGTCTTCGACGCCGACAGCGTGATGACGCCCAAGGCGATGCTGCGCCTCGTGCGGGTCATGCAGCGGGAACCGCAGATCGGCATTCTCCAGACCCTGGTCACCGGCCTGCCCAGCGCCAGCCCCTTTGCCCGGATCTTCCAGTTCGGCATGCGGCTCGGCATGCGGTCCTATACCCTGGGATCCGCGAGCTGGCAGGGGGATTGCGGACCCTATTGGGGCCATAACGCGATCCTGCGCCTGAAGCCCTTCACCGATCATTGCCATCTGCCGGTACTACCGGGCAAGCCGCCTTTGGGCGGCCATGTGCTGAGCCACGATCAGCTCGAAGCGGTGCTGATGCGCCGCGCGGGCTATCAGGTCCGCGTCCTTCCGGACGAGGATGGCAGCTGGGAAGAGAACCCGCCGACCATGCCCGAATTCATCCGGCGCGACCTGCGCTGGTGCCAGGGCAACATGCAGTATTGGAAGTTCCTGGGCACCCCCAAGCTGAAGCCGGTGAGCCGCTGCCAGCTCGGCCTCGCCATCGCCATGTACCTGGGGTCGCCGGCCTGGCTCGGCTTCATCCTGCTGGGCATGGTGCGGGATGCGCCGTACCGGGCGGACCTCGGCATCATCCTGTTCTTCCTCTCCATGGTCATGGTCTTCGCGCCGAAGATCGCGACGCTCATCGACGTGCTGCTGCGCCGGGATCTGCGCCGGGCCTTCGGCGGCGCCCCCCGGATCGTCGCCGGAGCCCTGCTGGAGACGGCCTTCTCGATGCTGCTCTCGCCGATCAGCGCGGTTGCGGTGTCGCTGATGATCCTGGGGCTCCCCTTCGGCCGCACCGTCGGCTGGAACGCCCAGCGCCGCGATGCGCAAAGCGTTCCCTTCTCCATGGCGATGCAGAAATTCTGGCCTCAGACGCTTTTCGGCGCGGCGCTCACCGCCTGGTTCGTGGTCATGGCGCCGGGCGCGCTCTGGATCGCCTCGCCCTTTCTCGGCGGGCTTCTGGGGGCAATCCCCCTCGCCATGCTGACCGCCCATCCGCTGGTCGGGCGCGCGCTCATGGCTGTGGGTCTCTGCCGGATCCCGGAGGAGACGCCGGCCCGCGCCACGACCGAGGAGCTGGACGAGGTCTCGCCCTTCGCGCTGCCGGCGGCGGGTTTCGCCGAATGAGGGCAGCCGCTCTCGCCCTGTTCCTCGGCCTCGCGGCTCTGCCCGCGATCGCGGCGCCCGTCGAGGTGGTCAATGCGACGAAGCCGACCCGCTGCGCCGAGGAGGACAATGTCTATGTGAAGTTCCTCGGGCAGGATGTCTCCTTCTTCGAGATCCGCGCGGTATTGCCGCCTTACATCCAGGCGGTCACGACAGAGAGCAAGGATCCCGACTTCACCCATTGCGACATGTCGCAGGATCCGAGTTTCCCCTTCGAGCCCCGCACCGTGACGCTCTACGAGGATGCCCGCATTAGGTTGGTGGGCCACACCTTCAAGACCAATTGGCGGCCCGATGTGGTCGATTTCCGGGTCGAGGACCGCAACGAGCGGGGCCTTCACCTCGTCCAGCTTTTCCTGAAGCATTGGACCGGGGGCATGGGCGGGGAGATCGAATTCCTGGTGCTCTATCCGGGGGATGGCTATTGGCGGCTGAAGCCCATGCCGCCGCCGCATCTCCAGGACAGCGCCTATGGCAGCTCCTTCCTGATCGGGCCGATCGAGGAATCGTCGCGGCCCTTCGTGGCGCTGAAATCCATCGCCTTCGATCCTTCCGCCATGGCCTTCCGCCTCGATTTCGCGCGCGGCGGGGCGGCGCTCCTGCGGGTTGCCGACATCCGGCCCGACTACGTCTCGCTTAAGGTCCAGCTCGGGCCGCCCGTCGGGCCGGGGCCCTTCGCGGCCTTGCGCTCCATGTTCGTCACCACCGATCAGGCGGATATGACCGAAGTCGCCTGGCAGGACGGCTTCGCGAAACGGGTGCTGCCTATCCTCGGCTTTCCCGGCGCCCGGACCGAGGAGGTGCGCTTCGGCCGCAGCCTCCAATCCCACCACAACCTGACCGCTCCCGATCTCATCTTCCGCGATTTTTCCGGGAAATAAGGGGGATGAGGGGGGAGTTAGAGGGAGCGGACTGGGAGGCGTTGCTGGCCTGGCGGGAGCGCGGCGGCCCTTCGCCCTGCGAGGGATCGCCCCTGGCCGAACTCTATGGCCCGCTCTGCGCCGTGCCGCGCGGCCGGCCTTTCGCGGTCGCCCATCTGGCGCAAAGCCTCGACGGCCGGATCGCCACCGTCAATGGCGCGTCCCAATGGCTCAGCGGCGAGGCGGATCTGCTTCACGCCCATCGGATGCGCGCGCTGGCCGATGCGATCCTGGTCGGCGTCGGGACCGTCTTGAGCGACGACCCGCAACTCACCGTCCGCCGCTGTCCGGGATCCAATCCCGTGCGGGTGGTCATCGATCCCGAGCGGCGGCTCGATGGAACCCAGGGCATCTTCCGCGACGGCGCGGCGCGCACCCTGATCGTCACCGGCGAAGGCCGTGCCCAGGACGGCGAAACGCTCGGGCTCGCGGAATATGTTCCTGTTCCGAGAGGACCCGAAGGTCTCGATCCCCGCACGATCCGCGATGTGTTGGCGCGGCGCGGGCTCCATTGGCTTTTCATCGAGGGCGGCGGGGTGACGATCTCCCGCTTCCTCAAGGTGGGCGCTCTCGACCGGCTGCAAATCACCATAGCCCCGGTCATCCTGGGCTCGGGCCGCCCAAGCATCGACCTGCCGGAAATCACGGATATCCGCGAAGGCCTGCGCCCCCGTGTCCGGCACTTCCCGCTGGGCGACGACATTCTCGTGGAATGCATCTTCCATGACTGACTGTCGGAGTTTCTGGGTCGCGGAGCCCGGGCGGGGAGAGATCCGGTCCGGCGCGTTGCCCGCAAAGGCTGTCGATGGCGTCATCGTCCGGACGCTGGCGAGCGGGATCAGCCGGGGAACGGAAAGCCTCGTCTTCCAGGGATTGGTTCCGGAAAGCCAGCGCCAGGTCATGCGCTGCCCCTTTCAGGAAGGCGAGTTTCCGGGGCCGGTCAAATACGGCTATTCCTCGGTCGGCCTCGTCGAGGAAGGCCCGCCCGAGGTGCGGGGCCGCCGTGTCTTCTGCCTTTATCCGCATCAGGATCGCTATGCCGTGCCGACCGACAGCGTCGTCCCGGTGCCGGAGGCGGTTTCCACCGAGCGCGCGGTTCTCGCCGCCAATATGGAGACGGCGGTGAACGGCCTCTGGGACGCGGGTCCGAGGCTCGGCGACCGGATCGCGGTGGTGGGCGCCGGCGTGGTGGGCTGCCTCCTGGCCGCGCTGGCCGCCCGGATTCCCGGCACCGAGGTTGAATTGATCGATGCCGATGCGCGCCGGTCAGCCCTTGCCGCCCGCCTGGGCTGCCGTTTCGCGGGACCCGAGGCGGCGCGCTCCGATGCGGATCTGGTCATCCATGCGAGCGGCAACCCGGCCGGGCTTTCGACGGCGCTGCGCATCGCCGGCTTCGAGGCGACGGTCCTGGAAATGAGCTGGTATGGCGACAAGATGGTCGCGGCGCCGCTGGGCGAAGCCTTCCATTCGCGCCGCCTGACGCTCCGGTCGTCCCAGGTGGGGTCGGTCGCGACGGCTCAGCGGGCCAGGTGGAGCTACCGGCGGCGGCTGACCTTGGCGCTGGACCTTCTCGCCGATCCGCTCTTCGATGCGCTGCTGACCGGCGAAAGCCGCTTCGAGGATCTGCCGGCGACCATGGCCCGGCTTGCCTCCACGCCCGACGGCGCGCTCTGCCATGTCGTGAAATACTGAATTCAGGGAGTCTTCGACCGATGTACAGCCTCGCCGTTTCGGATCACATCATGATCGCCCATAGCTTCGTCGGAGAAATCTTCGGCCCGGCCCAGCAGATGCACGGCGCGACCTATGGAGTGGTGGTCGAATTCCGCCGGCCGGAACTCGATGGAAACGGCCTTGTCTGCGATATCGGCCTTGCCTCGGAGACCCTCAAGCAGGTTCTGGCGGAACTCAACTTCAAGAACCTCGACGAACTGCCGGAATTCCGCGGGCGGAACACGACCACCGAATTCATGGCCGGCGAGATTTTCCGCCGGCTGAAGACCCGCGTCAAAGCCGGCGCCGTCGGGCCGGGGACGGCCGAGGGCCTCGTCTCGATGAAGATCGTGCTCCATGAATCGCCGGTGGCCTGGGCGAGCTTCGAGGACTCGCTGGGGTGAGGGATCTCGCCTTTCTGGTGCCCGGCCCGATCGACCAGCTGACCGGAGGCTATCTTTTCGACCGCCGGATCGTCGAGGGTCTCCGCGCCTCGGGCCGGCAGGTCGAGGTCCTGGAATTGGCCGGTCGCTATCCCGATGCCGACGCGGCGGCGGGCGGCGCGGCGACCGCCGCCTTGCGGGGCTTGCCCGACCGGAGCGCCGCGGTGATCGACGGCTTGGCTTTGCCGGCCTTCGCGGATTGTCTGGCGAAGGAAGCCGAGCGCTTGCGCCTCGTCGGCTTCATCCATCATCCCCTGGCGCTGGAAACCGGTCTTACGGTTACGGAGAGCCGCCATTTCGCCGAAGTCGAAACCAGGCTGATGCCGCTTCTGCGCGGCATTCTCTGCCCCAGCCGCCGCACGGCCGAGGCGGTGGCGTCCTACGGAGTGCCGGCTTCCCAGGTCGCCGTGGTCCCTCCGGGGACGGAGAAGCCGCCGGCCGCTTCGGCGCGCAAGCGGGGGGGAGGCCCCTTGCACATGCTTGCCGTCGGCACGGTGACACCGCGCAAAGGCCATCTCCTGCTGATCGAGGCTTTGTCGCGGGTAAAGGCAGGGGACTGGCGGCTGACCTGCATCGGCAGCCTCGACCGTCATCCCGAGACGGCGGCGGCGTTGCGCGCGGCCATCGCTCGCCACGGGCTCGGGGATCGGGTGGAGCTTCTGGGCGAACGTCCCCCGGAAGGCCTCTCGCAAGCCTATCGGCAGGCGGATCTTTTCGTGCTCCCGTCCTATCATGAAGGGTACGGCATGGCCTATGCGGAAGCCTTGGCGCATGGACTGCCGATCGTCGCGACCACGGCCGGCGCCATACCGGACACGGTTCCGGCCGACGCCGGGCTGCTCGTGCCGCCGGGAGACACCGAAGCTCTCGCGGCGGCCCTCTCCCATCTCCTCGAAGATCCCGGTCTTCGGGACCGTCTCGCCGAAGGCGCGCGGCGGGCGGGGGCGGCTTTGCCCGACTGGGCCGAGGCGACGCGCCTTTGGGCATCGGCTTTCGATCGGCTCGCGGCATGACCGACTTTTCCGATGAATGGCTCAGCCGCCGGGCGCCTTTCGATCTCGCGGCGCGGGATGGGGAACTGGCTGTGCGTTTCGCCGCAGCGCTCGGAAAGACCGCTCGCGTGATCGATCTCGCGGCGGGGCATGGCGCCAATTTCCGCGCCCTGGCGCCGATCATCGGCGGCGATCAGGACTGGGTGCTGGTGGACCAGGATCCCATGCTGCTGACCGCTCAGGCCGGCGAAATCGCGCGTTGGGCGAAGCGCGAAGGCTGGCATTGTTCCAGCGAGGCCGAGGGCGTCGTGGTCGAAACCGGCTCGGCCCGCTGGTGCGCCAAGGCCAAGCGGCTCGATCTGTCGCGCGATCTGGAGCGCCTCGATTTCGCGAGTTTCACGGGCGTGACGACCACGGCCTTCCTGGATCTGGTCTCCGCCCCCTGGCTCGACCGGCTGGCCGCCTGCCTGGCCGACCGCCGCCTGCCGTTGCTGGCGACCTTGAGCGTCGACGGGCGGCGGGATTGGCATCCTCCCTTGCCGGAGGATGCGGCAGTGCTGGCGGCCTTTCTGCGTCACCAGGGCGGCGACAAAGGGTTCGGCCCGGCGCTTGGCGTTTCTGCCGCCGCCTATTTGAAGGATCGGCTCGACGGCCTCGGTCATGAGACCTTGGCCGTAAAAAGCGACTGGCGGATCAGCCCGGAACACCGCCGCATGCTGGCGACGCTTCTCGAGGAAGCAACCGCCGTTGCGACGGCTGCCGAGCCGCGGTCGGCGGGTCTCTTCGCGCGCTGGCTGGCGGAGCGGCAGGCCCAGCTCTCGGGCGGCCTTCTCTCCATGAGCGTCGGCCACCTCGATTTGCTGGCGCTGCCCCGCAAAACCCCTTGATCGGACAAGAATATTCCCGCGCATCATGGTATGATTCCGCCCGGCGCGCTCCTGGAGAGATCATGAATCCTGGCCGAAAGATCCTAATCGTCGACGATGATTCCGCGCTCCGGCGATCCCTGGCGGAGCAGCTTCAGCTCCATGAGGAATTCGCTCCGGCGGAGGCCGAAACCGCCGACGAGGCTTTCGAATTCGCCAAGCAGCATTACTACGACGCGATCCTGCTCGATGTGGGGCTGCCGGATATGGACGGGCGGGAGCTCTGCCGGCTCATGCGCCGGGCGGGTGTGCGGTCCCCGATCCTGATGCTGACCGGCGCCGACACCGATGCCGACGCCATCCTGGGCCTCGACAGCGGGGCCAACGATTACATCACCAAGCCGTTCCGGCTGAACGTGCTGCTCGCCCGGCTGCGCGC
Organism: Rhodospirillales bacterium; assembly: GCA_947473305.1. Taxonomy (GTDB): domain Bacteria; phylum Pseudomonadota; class Alphaproteobacteria; order ATCC43930; family CGMCC-115725; genus CANJCB01. The sequence goes on along the minus strand of CANJCB010000002.1, from coordinate 110,238 downwards.
GCAGCTCCGCCAGCACGAGCAGAGCGAGGACGCGGTTTTCTTGATCGGTCCCTATAGTTTCCGGCCGAGCGCCAAGCTTCTGACCGACGGCACCGGCCGCAAGAAAGTGCGGCTGACGGAGAAAGAGACCGCCATCCTGAAATATCTTTATCGGGCCGGCGACAAGGTCATCGGACGCGAAACCCTGCTCAACGAAGTCTGGGGCTACAACGCGGGCGTCACGACCCATACCTTGGAAACCCATGTCTACCGGCTCCGGCAGAAGATCGAGCGAGACCCCGCCAAGGCGGAAATCCTGGTGACCGAGACGGGCGGCTATCGGCTGGTGCCGTGAAGGCCGACGGCGTATAAAATGCAGATAGTTTTTTTATGATCCCGAATCCATCCGGAAAGGGTAGGATGGAAAGGCTGGGGGTTCTTTAGGGGAGGGTGCGGCTTTGTCGCAAGCGGGGGCAATTTCGGTCCGTTTCTGGGGGGTCCGCGGCAGCATCGCCTGCCCAGGTTCGGAGACCGTGCGTTATGGCGGCAATACCTCCTGCATCGAGGTGCGCTGCGGCGAACACCTCTTGATCTTCGATGCGGGCACAGGCTTGAGGCCGCTTGGGAAGACGCTGGCGGCGAAGGGGGCGACGCTCGATACCGACCTCTTCTTCAGCCATACCCACTTCGACCACGTGCTGGGGATTCCTTTCTTCGCGCCGCTTTTCATTCCCGGCTGCAAGGTCCGGATGTGGGCGGGCCATCTTCTGCCCGAGCATCGGATCGAAGAGGTCCTCGGCGACATGATGATGGCGCCGCTCTTCCCGGTGCCCATGGAGGTCTTCCGCGCCTCGATCGAATTCCACAACTTCAAATGCGGCGAGACGCTGCATCCGCGCCCGGACATTACGCTTCATACGCGGGGCTTGAACCATCCCAATGGCGCGACCGGCTATCGGCTGGAATACGGCGGCAAGGTGATCGCCTATATCACCGACACCGAGCATCGCCAGGGCGAGTTCGATCCCAATGTGCTGGCGCTGATCGACCATGCCGACCTCATGGTCTACGACTGCACCTATACGGACGAGGAATATCCGAAGTTCGCGACCTGGGGGCATTCGACCTGGCAGGAAGGCTGCCGGCTTGCCGAGGCGGCCCATGTGAAGACGCTGGCGGTCTTCCACCACGATCCCGCCCATGACGACGCCTTCATGGATCGGATCGCCGACGAGGCCGCGGAAATGCGCCCGGGCACCATCGTCGCCCACGAGGGGATGCAGCTTCACATCTGACGATATCGGTTGGGGAATTTAAGGGCGGAAGGCGTAGTGCTTTCCGCCCTTTTCATTTGCGGGTTTACCGATAGGGATCGGCCGCGTCGCGGAGCCCATCGCCGAAGAAGTTGAAGGCGAGCACGATCAGGATCACCGGCACCACCGGCAGCATGAGCCAGGGGTAGAGCGCCACCACGTTGATGTTCTGCGCCTCGTTCAAGAGCACGCCCCAGCTGGTGATCGGCGGGCGGAGACCCAGGCCCAGGAAGGACAGCGCCGTCTCGCCCAGGATCATCGAAGGGACCGACAAAGTCGCCGAGGCGATGAGATGGCTCATGAAGCTCGGCAGCAGATGCCGGCCGATGACCCGGCTGGAGCTTGCCCCCATAAGCCGCGCGGCGACGCAGAAATCCTCTTCGCGGAGCGCCAGCAGCTTCGATCGCACCGCGCGGGCGAGGCCCGTCCAGTCGAGCATGCCCAGGATGAGCGTGATCCCGAAATAGATCAGCAATGGGCTCCAGCTTACCGGCAGGACCGCGGAAAGCGCCATCCAGAGCGGCAATTCCGGGAAGGAGCGGATCACCTCGATCAGGCGCTGGACGAGGGTGTCGGCGATCCCGCCGTAATAGCCGGCGATGCCGCCTAGGGTGAGGCCGATGGCGAAGCTGATGCTGATGCCGATGAGGCCCACGGTGAGCGAAATACGCGCCCCATAGAGGATGCGCGAGAGCATGTCGCGCCCCAGCCGGTCGGTGCCGAAGAAGAAGAAATGACCGCCCGCCGCGGGGCAGATGAGATGCACGTCGCCCTCGATCAGGCCCATGTAATGGTAGGGGTCGCCATGGCAGAAGAAACGCAGCGGCTCCACCTTGGTGGGATTCGGCGTGTATTCCCGCTGCAGGTTCTCCATGTCCAGGCGGTAATCGTAGCCATAGACGAAAGGCCCGACGAAATGGCCGTCGTGGAAGAGATGGATCCCCTGGGGCGGGGCATAGATGAAATCGGTGTGGCGGGTGGCAAGCGCATAGGGCGCCAGGAATTCGCTGATGAGGATCGAGGCATAGGCCGCCAGGAGGAAGGCGCCGGAAATGACCGCGATCCGATGGCGCTTCAGCTTCCACCACATCATGCGCCATTGGGAGGCGAGGTAGAAGCGCTCCTGCGCCGGGGTCATCGCCTCGATGCTATAGGGGTCGAAAGGCTCGGGCGAGGCGTAGTGGGGCAGCTCGCGGCTATCCGGGGCGACGCTCATCGGCTTACTCCTCCCTGCAGCCTGATGCGGGGATCGAGGACCGCCAGCAAGAGGTCGGAGACAAAGACGCCGATCACCGTCAGGGTCGCGAGGAACATGAGGAAGGAGCCCGCGAGATACATGTCCTGGCTCCTGAGCGCCGTCAGCAGCATCGGCCCGGTGGTCGGCAGGGAGAGCACCACCGACACGACGGCGGCGCCCGAGATGACATGGGGAAGCAAGGTCCCGATGTCGGAGATGAAGGGATTGAGCGACATGCGGAGCGGGTATTTGATCAGCGCGCGGAAGGGCGGCAGCCCCTTGGCGCGGGCCGTGACCACATACTGCTTCTGAAGCTCGTCGAGGAGATTGGCGCGCAACCGCCGGATCATGCCCGCGGTGCCCGAGGCGCCGATCACCAGCACCGGGATCCAGAGATGCTGGAGCACCGAGCTGAATTTGCCCCAGGTCCAGGGCTGGTCGATATAGGCCGGATCCATGAGCCCGCCGATCGAGGTGCCGAAGGTCACATTGGCGAAATACAGCAACACCAGGGCTAGCAGGAAATTCGGCGTGGCCAGGCCGAGGAAGCCCAGCAGTGTCAGGGCATGGTCCGACCAGCTATATTGATGCGTCGCCGAATAGACCCCGATGGGGAAGGCCACGACCCAGGTGAAGATGATCGTCGAGAAGGAGACGATGAAGGTCAGGAACAGCCGCTCGCCCACGATCTTGGAGACCGGCAGGTCGTATTGGAAGGAATAGCCCATGTCGCCCTGGAGCAGGCCGAGCGCCCAGTAGATATATTGCTGCCAGGCCGGTCGGTCCAAGCCGTAGTGGCTGCGCAGGAATTCGATCTTCTGAAGATCGACCGCCTCGCCCTGGCTCTGCAGCTCGGCGATGAGCGTCGAGAAATAATCCCCCGGCGGCAGCTTGATGATCGTGAAGACGATGATGCTGATCAGGATCAGGGTCGGGATCATGATCAGGAGGCGACGGACGAGATAGCCAAACATCTTGATATGCTCGCTTAGCCGGCTTGCGCGGATTTCTGTTCCGCGGGTGCGAACCAGAAGCGGTCGGGATGGTAGATGCCGAAGAACGCGCCCGGATCCCAGTTATAGATGCCTTCCACCGGCACGTTGCGGAGCCGGTTGTTGACCACCACGGGCTGGAGGACGCCCGCGACGAGCCCGATGGAAAAGACCTCGTCGGCCTGGATCTTCAGCATCTTGTGCCAGATCTCGGCCTGCTGGGTGGAATCGTCGGTTTTGAACCAGTCGAGATAGAGGCTGCGAAGCTCCTTGGCGGCGGGGAGGTCCGGGGGCTCGCCCGCGCGCTCCTTGGTCTCGTACCACTGGCCCCATTTCGGCCAATGCAATTGCTGCTGGCTGGTGGGCGCGAATTCCGAGGGCGGCATGTCGGCGATCGGCAGGCCATTCTCATAGCCCTTGTCGATGCCCATCATGGTCTCGCCGGAGAAGATGCGGCGGCGGAAGACGTCGAGCTGGGAAGGCTTGGCGAAGAGCTTGATGCCCGCCTCGCGCCAGGTGTCGCGGATCAGCTCCAGCACGTCGGACTGCTCGGTCGATTCGCCGGCGTTCTCGATGATGATCTGCAGCGGCTGGCCGTCGGGCAGGAGGCGGATGCCCTCGCTGTCCCGCTTCGTCAGGCCGACCTCGTCGAGGAGGGCATTGGCCTGCTTCAAATCGAACTGCGCCCAGGCCTGGCGGTATTCCGGCTTATAGAGCGGCGAGCCCGGCAGGAGCGTGTTCTGCCCCTCGACCGCGAGGCCGTAATAGATCACCTGGTTGATCTCGTGCCGGTTGACCGCCAGCGACAGCGCGCGGCGGAAGCGGGTATCGCGGAAGAGCTTCTTCCACTGCGGGTCGTTGACGTTGAGATTGGGATAAAGCGCAAGCTGGCTGCCGGGTGCGGTGCGCCAGAGCCGCACGGCGAAATCGTTGCGGCGGGCGGCTTCCTTCAGGAAGGTGTAATTGTCGAACCGCAGGTAGCGCGCCTGGAGATCGGATTCCCCGGCGCCGGTCTTGGCCGGGATGATCTTGGAATCGGCGATCGAGAGCGAGACCATGTCGATATAGGGCAGCTGCCGGCCGGCAGTGTCGATTCGGTGGTAATAGGGATTGCGCTTGAAGATGAAGCGCTCGGACGGCGGCCGGGTCGTCAGCATCCAGGGCTGAAGGGTGGGCAGGTCGGGATTGTCGTTGCGGTACTGGTTTTCCAGCCGCGTATAGAGCGCCGACCAGTTGCGCACGCCCATCTGCTTCACCAGATCGTCGAGCTTCTGCTTGTCGGCGTATTTCGCGTTGAACGGCTTCAGGTAATGGGACGGCGAATAGATAAAGAGGGAATCGGGGCCGGCCAGCGCCGCCAGGAAACGCGGATTGGGCTGCTCCCAGCTGTAGCGGACCGTCTCGGCGTCGATGACCTCGAACTTCGGTCCCTTGCCGTTGACCATCAGGACTTCGGGCAGGCCGCTCGGCGAGAGCTGGCGGTTGGACGCCACGTCCTCGAACCAGTAGCGGAAGTCTTCGGTGGTGAAGGGCTCGCCGCTCGACCACTTGTGGCCGCGGCGGAGATGGAAGGTGAAGACCTTGCCGTCCTGGTTATCGACCGCCTTCAGGATATCCGGGATCAGCTCGTAGTTGGTGTTGAAGCCGACGAGGCGGGCGTAGCCATAGACCACCATCATCCGGGTGTCGCGCGCGCCCGCCATCAGCAGCCTGAGCTCGCCGCCGGGCTGCCCCGGCTGGTCGAAGGTCGCGACGTCGACCTCTTCGGGGATGCGCTTGGCGACGGGCGGCAAGGTTCCCGAAGCGACGCTCGCCTGGAGGCTCGGCGTTTCGATGAGGGTCGGAAGATCGGCGGCCTCGGCCGAGCCGATGCCGAGGAGCGCTAGAAAGGCGGCGAGGATCAGTCTCATTGGGCGGCGACCTGCACGGAGGGGTTCAAGGCCTGGACGAAATGACCGCCGCCCACATCGATGAGCTCCGGCCGATGGTCGGCGTCGAGACGGAAAGGCAGGGGCCAGGCCGCGGGCTGCGACGCCTTCCCCTCCATAAGCTGCGCGAAGTCGAGGCCATGGCCCGGATCGGGCGCCGGCACGGCGGCAAGCAGCGCCTTGGTATAGGGGTGGATCGGATTGCGGAAGAGATCGGCGCGGGGCGCCAGTTCCACGATCCGGCCGGCGCACATCACCGCGATCCGGTCGGCGACGTAATCCACCACCGCGAGGTTATGCGAGATGAAGAGATAGGTGAGGCCGAGCTTCGTCTGGAGGTCTTTCAAGAGGTTCAGCACCTGGGCCTGGATCGAGACGTCGAGCGCCGACACGGGCTCGTCGCAGATCAGCAGCTCGGGCCGCAGCGCCAGGGCGCGGGCGATGCCGATGCGCTGGCGCTGGCCGCCGGAAAAGCTGTGCGGATAGCGCTTCAGGTAGCGTGGATCGAGGCCGACGAGCTGGACCAGTTCCTTAACCATCTCGCGGCGCGAGGTCTCGGTGCCGATGCCATGGATCAGGAAGGGCTCGTTGATGATGTCGTAGACCGTCATGCGCGGATTGAGCGAGCCGAAGGGATCCTGGAAGACGAATTGGACTTTGCGGCGGAACTCCTTGAGCTTCGCACCCTTGAGCCCCAGCACGTCGATGGGCTCGTGGCCCTCGAAGAAGGTCACCGCGCCGCCATCGGGCGACAGGGCGCGCAGCAGCACCTTGCTGAGCGTGGTCTTGCCGCAGCCGCTCTCGCCGACGAGGCCGAGGCATTCGCCCCGGGCGATCTCCAGGCTCACGTCGTCCACGGCCCGCACGAGGCCGCCCGACCCCCCGAAGAGGCCCGATTTCCGGATGCGATAATTCTTGGAAAGATGCTCGACCCGCAGCAGCGGCCCCTCGACGGGAGGAGCGGCATTGGCCCGTTCGGCCATCAGGTGCTGGGCGTCGTCGTGGCTGATCTCGCGGATCGGGACCAGCCGCTCGCCGGGCTTCATGTCGAAACGCGGGACCGCGCGCAGCAGGGCCTTGAGATAGGGATGCTGGGGATCGTGGAAGATGTCGTTGAGCGTGCCGCTCTCCACGACCTTGCCGTGATACATCACGACGATCTCCTCGGCGACATTCGCCACCACCCCCAGGTCATGGGTGATGAGGAGCACCGCCATGCCGAGTTCCTTCTGCAGGTCCTGCATGAGCTTCAGGATCTGCGCCTGGATGGTCACGTCGAGCGCGGTGGTGGGCTCGTCGGCGATCAGGAGCGCCGGCCGGCAGACCAGGGCCATGGCGATCATGGCGCGCTGGCGCAAGCCGCCGGAAAGCTCGAAGGGATAGGTCTTCAAGGCCTTCGCCGGATTGGGAAAACCCACGAGCCGCAGCATTTCCATGGTGAGTTCGTCGGCCTGGGCCTGGTTCACGTCGCGGTGGAGGCGCAGGGCCTCTCCCACCTGGTTGCCCACCGTATGAAGCGGCGACAGCGAGGTCATCGGCTCCTGGAAGATGATCGAGATCTGGCCGCCCCGGATCGACCGCATCTGCGGGCCGTCGGGCGGGAGCTTCGCGATATCGACGACGGTGCCGGGCGTCCTGGGGTCCGCGAAGAGGATCTCGCCCCCGGCGATCCGGCCGATGCGGGGCAGGATCCCCATGATGGTCTGGCTCACCACCGACTTGCCGGAGCCCGATTCGCCGACGATCGCCACGGTGGACCCGGGCCTGATGCGGAACGAGACGCCGCGCACGGCTTCCACGATGCCCTCGGGGACGTGGAACTGAACCTTGAGGTCGCGCACCTGCAAGAGGTCGGTCATCGTCATCTATCCTCTGGCGCGATGGTAATGCCGAGCGCCGCGAAATTGGCGGCGGTGGCGGGTGTCACGGAGATGCAATGCCGGCGGATCGCCCAGGCGGTCCGCTCGGCGATGGCGGTGAAATCTTCGATCCGATTGTCGAGCCGGAGGCGGCGGCCCGCGGCGCGGAACACGAGCTGCATCCAGCCGCCGACCCCGTCGCGCCGGGTCGCGTAATAGCGCAATCCCACGAACTCCAGGGCCGACCATTCGAGCCTCACGGGAAAAGGCCCCTGGGCCTCGATATGGGCGTCTGTCACCAGGACCGGGCGGAGCTGCCGGAAGAGCGTGGCGCCGCCGAAGGCGATGAAGAGGGCGGCGAGCATGAGAAGGATGATCTCCACCGTTGCGGGCAGGGGGACCATGACCACCGGGAACAGCACGATCGCCGTGCCCAGAACGGCGCGCAGATAGTCGCCCGCCAGTGACGCGATGGGATAAATATGAAGGCTCATGAACGCGGGAATACCCGTGACAGGTCCAGCCAGCGCGCGGCGGCGTGCTTTTGGATCAGCGGAACGAGCCTGGCGAGGAAGTCGTGGGTCGCCCGATCCTGGACCAGATGATGGGTCAGGATGCCGGTCGGCTCTTCGGCGTCCGCGCGGCCGAGGCGGCGGGCTTCCAGATGGCCGACGATCAGGGCGAGCGCGCGGCCTTCGCCGACGAAACCCGTCCCGCCGCGCCAATCCACGAGATCGGCATGGACATTGACCTGGAGCAGGCCCGGGTAAGGCTCAGCCGCCGGGCGCGCCTTGTCCGTCGAGAGGCCGGTGAAGCCGACGGTCGGAAGAAGCGGGAGGAGCGAGCGGTCGATCCGGTTCCAGGGCGGTGTGAGAACGGGCAGGAACTTCGTCCGGAACAGCGCCATCAGGCGGGCATAGCCTGCCGAAAGCTCCATCAGGACCGCTTCCATCGGCCGATGGAGCCCCAGCTCGCATTTCTTTTCTTCCGGAGGCGCGTGATTGGCATGGCTCCAGCCGTGCTGGAGGATGCGGATTTCGGAATAGGGAGCGAGCACTGAGACGAGCTTGGCGTCGGCTTCGGCGGGGATCGCGGCCAGCGCGAGCGGGGTTCCCTCCGCCAGATCGAGCAGGCGTCGCAGCGCTGCCGTGTTTGTCGCCGCGTCGTCGTCCCGCCACCAGAAGTCGGCCATCCGGCCGGCTTCCGCCCAGGCCGTGAGCTCTTCCTCCAAGTCATTCCAACCGGCGAGCAAAGACGATGTGTGAACGGGCTTGTGTGTCATTGCCGCCGTTATACAACGGGATGATTGAAATTCAAAAACACGGACACCCTTTAGTTCGAGCTTTGTGCGGAATCGCACTATGGGAGGATGCCGCTTAGGGAAACATTACGCGGGGAAAAGGTCACGCCCCGCGCGAGCCCTCCGCTCCGGCGGGAAGGCCCTCGGCCGAGGCATAAAACTCAGCCGCGCGGCTGAGGCAGGTCTCGAAGCCGGTCAGGTCGCGGAAACGGTCCCTGGCCCTGGTTGCGGTGCGGACGATGGGGTGCCCCTGCTCGGCCAGTGCGGCGTCGATCATCAGGTTGTCCGCATTGCCGAAATCCTCGACCATCATGCCGGCGGGATCGCGCCAGAAGCTCGTCTTCGGATCGAAGGACAGCGCGACCGCGGTCTTGACCCGGATCATCAGGTCGGCGGCGGCATTGGTATAGCCGAAGACGGGCTTGCCGAGGCCGATCATGAGGCCAAGCTCGAAGACCGTTCCGGCATCGGCGCTCGGTCCCCGGAAGGGCGTCAGGTTGAAGATGCCGAAATCGACCTCGCGCATCATCCGCACATTGGCGCGATAGATGACGCGGTCGGGGTCGGGGACGTCCGCCGGGACCTCGTTGTCGAAGGGATAGCGACCTTTGAAACCGTAGCGCGCGCAAAGCTCTTTCTTGCGGGCGCCCATTTCCAGGGCGTTCCGCAGGAAGACATCGGGTCCGGCCAGATAGACTGTGCGCTCCACGCCCATGCGCTCTCCCTTGTCGAAGGCGATTTATCCTAGGACAACCGCCCGACCCTGAACAGCCGGCCTCTCGGGCTGCGCTCAGTTCAATCTGGAACAAACAGCCTCCTCTCAGAGGGCTAGGCTGGACTGAACCGCAGGGGGGCCAGCATGACGGATACGCAACCGGCAGTCGTTCCCGGTCTTCAGGATCAGCAACGCTCGCGCCTCATCGACCATTTCAAGCGCGCCTATCAGATCATCGTCGGGCTGGCCATCACCCAGGCCTGCAGCAAGCTTTTCCCGGACGGGCACTTCACCTTGGCGGATCCGGCTTTCTGGATGTTCTGCACCTTCTTCATCACCGTGGTGCCGATCTTCCACGGGGGCGACCGTTCCCTCGACATAAAATATCTGGGGTCGCCCCAAACCCGGCTCGGCGGGCAGATCGCCTATGTCTGGGATGTCTATATGCTGCTCGTCACGGCGACCTTCTTCGTGAAGATCTCACAGACGATCCCGGGCCAGGGGCTCATCGGCTCCGTAGAGATGGATCCGAAGCTCTTTTACGCCTGGATGGCCGCGATGCTGCTGTTCGATGCGCTCGTCCTGCTGGTGGATTGGGTCAAGAGCAGCCTCTTGAATCTCACCGCCTGGAAGGATTTGGAGGTCTATGGCAGGTGGATCGCCCTGAATGTCGTTTTCGGAGCGGCCTGCTACTACCTCGCCTATAAGACGAGCCTATCTTCCGAACACCTGGGCATGGCTGTTTTCGCCGGCGCGGCGCTTCGGACGGTGCTCGACTACCTCTTCGGCCGAAAGTTCATGTTTCCCTAGAAAACCGCCGGATCAGCCCCGCGCTGCGGGCCGCGCCGTCCAGCCTGACGCCGCCGAGGGTCGCCACCGGCGCCGCCAGGGCCTTCTCGATTGCGAGTGCCAGCCCGGCGCCCGGCTCCGGCCGGTCGAGATCGGTTTCCGCGACGAGATAGATGACGCCCTTTTCCGCCAGAAGCTCCGCCCGCAGCGTCTGCTCAGTTTCGGCGCCCGCCGCGAAGGGCACGATCACCGCGCGGGCCCTGGCGCGCAGGATGTCGAGGATCGTGTTGTAGCCGCCCTGGCTGATCGAGAGAGCGCAGCGCGCCAGCATGTCCGGGAAATCCGCCCGATGCCGCTCGATAACGACGCCCGGTCCCGCCTGTTGGGACAATTCCGCATAGGCCTCATCGGGGAGGTTGGGGCCGGCAAGCAGCCGCCAGGTCCTGTCGCGGAGCGCGGTTCGCGGCTTGGCGGCGAGAGCGGCGCGCAAAAGTCCTTCCCCGACCGCGCCACCGCCCGCCGAGACGATGACCTCGCCGGAACCCGCCGTTCCTTCGGGGAGCGGCGCGGTCTCTGCCACATATCCCGTATAGAAAAGCTTGTCCGAGATTTCCCGGGCCGCGGGAAAGCTCGCCTCCAGCGGCACGAAAGCGGGGTCGCCATGGACGAGGACCCCGTCGAAATCCCGCATGATCTTCTCGACGATCCCGGCGTTGCGCTTGGGATCCGCCTTGGCGACGAGGATGTCCCGGATCGAGCAAAGCAGGGCCGGCGGCTGGGCCGTGGCGCGAACCGCCGCGATGAGCGCGTCGAGTTCCGTCCGGAACGCCCGCCGCCCGAAGGGATAGGTCTCGATGAGGACGACGTCGGGTCGGAGCGCGGCAAAGGCGGCCAGCACCTGCTCCCGGCGACGGGCGTGAAAGACCTCGTCGAGCGGCTTGTCAGCCTCGTCCACCAGGCTCTTGAAGCCCACGTCGAGCGATCGCGCGGGCGGAAGCTGAACGATCTCCGCTCCGGCGAGATCGAGGTCGGGCACCGGCATGCCCCCGGAGAGAAATGTCACCTCGAGCCCCGCCGCCCGCATTCCCCGCACCAGCAGCGCCGCCCGGCGGAGATGACCGATGCCCAGGAGGTGCTGGACGTGAAAAAGCACGCGCGTCACGGTTTCTCCAGGGCGATGTTCGGGCGGTCGAGCCGAGGCCTGCCGTCGGGATCGAGTTGAAAAAGATGCGCCGCGGTCCAGGAGAGCTTCACCGGCGGCTTTCCCACCATCGGCCAGTCGCAGGCGAGGGCGAGAACCGCCCGGATCACGCCCTTATGACAGACGGCGGCGACGGGTTTGCCCTCCTTCGCGATGCGCGCGAGGAGCGGCAGGACCCGGGCCTGCACCTCGCGGGGGCTTTCGCCGCCGGGCGCCCGGAAATCGAGGCCCAGGGACTCGCGGGCTTGGAGGGCCTGTCCCTCGGCGGCGGCGATCTCGGCAAGCCGGCGGCCTTCCCAGTCGCCCCAGTCCATCTCGGTCAAGAGAGGCTCGGGGCTGGCCTCGACACCCAGGAGGCCGGCGGTTTCACGGGCGCGGGCCAAGGGGCTCGATATCCAGGCAAAGCCGTCTAGTTCCGCCGGCACGCGCCAGCTCGCGACCTGTTTCCGGCCGCCTTCATCCAGCGGTTCGTCGCGCAGACCCTGCAGGCGGCCGGCGCGCGACCAGGCCGTCGGGCCGTGGCGCAGGAGGGCGAAGCTCGTCATGCCGTGCGCGCGGGCAGAAGGGCCGAGAGTGTCGCGTCGAGCTGCCGGGAGGCGGCTTCGATGCCGTGATTTTCCTCGGTCAGGCGTTTTGCCGCCATGCCATAGGCTTTGCGTCGCCCGGCATCGCCGAGGAGGGTTGCGACCGCCTCGGCGAAACGTCCGGCGTCACCAACCGGGGTCAAAAGGCCGCTGACGCCCTGGGCCACGACCTCGCCGACGCCCCCGGTCGCGCCGGCGACGACGGGGACGCCCGCCGCCTGGGCCTCCAGCAGCGCCATGCCCCAGGCTTCGTTAATCGCCGGCCAGACACAGATATCCGATGCGGCCAGGGCTTGGGCAAGCTGCGCCTCTGAAACCTGGCCCAGCCAAGTGGTGCGGCTGGCGCAGGGGGCGAGGATCGTCTCGACTTCCGCCCGCGCGGGGCCATCGCCCGCGACCACCAGGCGCCAGGGACGATCCAGCAGCCGGCTCAGCGCCTCGCCCAGCACCCGGTAGGAGGCAAGCTTGTCGCCGGGCCGCATCATGGCCGGCGCGATGAGGACGGGAACATCGCCTATGGAACGGTCAAGGTCGCGGTAGGGTCCCAGATCGAGAAAGGGCTTCATGGGGACCCAGCGCCAGGGATCGCGCAGGTGGGGCAGCACGCCCTCGCGATCCGCCGGATTGAGGCCGATAACCGCATCGGCGCGGGCGAGCGCCCGGACTACGGCGTCATGACCCATCGACCAGGGGCTTCCCCGGCGCTTTCCCGCCACAGAGGCTTCGGCGACCACATAGGGGATGCCGAGCGCATCGGCGACGAGCGGCCCGATCCAGTCTGGCGCCTTGTAATAGAGATGATAGGTGAACCAGAGATCGGGTCGGCGCGCCGGCTCGCGGCGAACGCCTTCCAGGAAGCGTCGGGCGAGCGCCTCGCCGGTCGCGCGCAGCCGCTGCTGCCGGAGAAGATCGCCGTCACCGTCGCGGCTGCGGAAGCGCGAGGCCACAACCGTCTCGTGTCCGGCGGCGGCCAGCGCCGCGCCCAGCAATCGTCCCATCCGCCGGTCGCCCGAGGGCACCGGATGATCGGGGGGTTTCAGGGGTGCGTAGAAGGCGATGCGCATGCCAGGGCCGGCAGGTCGAATTTGGCGGCGAGCCGGTCGATGCCCGCGTCTAGGGTGAAGGCCGACCGCACCCGCGCCTCGCCGGCGTCGCCGAGCACTTGGCGGCGGGCGGGTGAGGAGATCAATTCCGCCAGGGCCTGGGCCAAGGCGGCGGGATCGGCTGGGGGAACCAGCATTCCGGTCCTCCCGTCATCGATCAGTTCCGGGATGGCGGAGACCCGGGTGGCGATGCAGGCGAGCTTTTGGCTCTGCGCTTCCATCAGCACATTGGGGAGCCCGTCCCGGTCCCCGTCCCCGGCGATGCGGCTCGCCAGCACGAAGAGATCGGCCCAGCGATAAGCCGCCAGCACATCCTCCTGCGGGCGGGCGCCGCACCATTCGATCCGCTCGGCGATTCCCAGGCGGGCGGCCTGGTCTTTGAGGCTGTTCAGCAGCGCGCCGCCCCCGATGTGGGTCAGATGCCAATGAAGCCCGGGCGGAAGCTGCGCGAGGGCGGCGAGAAGATCCTCATAGCCCTTTTTCGGAACGGCGCGGCCGACCGAGAGCAGGCGGACCGGCGTCTGGGCATCGCTGCCGTCACGGGGCGGCCTAGGCTCCTCGAAGGCCGGAAAGCGGCGGGCGTCGAGGCCGTGATAGACAACTTCCACCCGGGAAGGATCGGGGGCCAGACCCGCCAGATGCGCGCCGCCGCTGGCGGTGCAGGTGACGAGCCAGCGGCAGGAAGCGAGCTTCTCGCGCTTCTCCCAGTCGGGCGAGGTCCAGATGTCCTTCGCATGGGCCGAAACGGTCCAGCCGATTTCCAGCAGGGCGGCGGCATAGCGGGCGACCGAGGCGGGTGTGTGGAGGAAATGGGCATGGATCCAGCGGACCTCCGGCCCCAACTCATGGGCCAGGACGAGCGCCTGCCCGAACCGCCGGATCCGGTTGCGCGTGAAATCCCGCCGGAGATCGGCAAGCCACAGATGGCGGGCTTCCGGATAGGCGGGGCTGCGGCGCAGCGCCCGCCAGGCACGCCAAACCCGCAGCGGCGCCTCGTGGAGATATTCCGGCAGATAGCGCACCGGCGCGCGTATTTCCCGATGGACCGGATGGATGTGGCGGTCGGTCGGCCGGCGCAGGGAAAAGATCTCGATCGGGAGGCCACGTTCTTCGAGCGCCCGGATTTCCTGGGCGATGAAGGTTTCCGACAGCCTCGGATAGCCCTTCACCACGAAGGCGACGCGAGCGGGCGCGCCGTTTGATCGCGCATTATCCGATCGCGCACTGGCCGATTGCGCACTGGCCGATCGCGCACTGTCGGGCATGATCGCCTTCGGCTAGCCCCGGGCGGCGAGAGCGACCCGGTAGGATCGGCCGGCGCTGCGCTCAAGCCACTTCTGGGCGTGGCGGTTGACGTTGGGGAGACCGTCCAGCAGTCCCGGCACGGTGACTTCCGAGGGGAGATGCTGGTCGGGCAAAGCCCGGAGCGCCGCCGCCATGACCTTGGGATCGCGGGGCTCGTCGCCTTCGAGCATGCGCATGAGACCCAGTTCCTGGGCCCGCTCGGCGCGGATCAGCTGCTCGAGCCTTGGCTTCGTGCGGGGCACGATCAGCGCGCGTTTGTCGAAGGAGAGGATCTCGCAGAAGGTGTTATAGCCGCCCATGGCCACGATCCCGGCGGCCCGCGCCATCAGGGTCTCGATCCGGGCGGAGAAGGTGATCGCCTCGACCCGGCCGGTTCGGGCGGCCCGGGCCATGAAGTCGGCTTGCAACTCCGGCTGCATGAAGGGGCCGAGAACGAGAATGGCGCGATGGGGGATTTTCGGATCTGCCTCATAGGCCGAGATCACCCAGTCGATCAATTCCTCGCCGTCCCCTCCACCGCCGGGCGTGACCAGGAAATAGGGCTCGTCGCTCACGTCGAGACCTGTGTAATGCGGCACTTCCTGGGGTTCGGTGCGCCTCAGGTAGCCGGTATAGGTCATCCGCTTGCGCACGCTTTCCGGCAAGGCGATACCCGCCAGGGGATCGCAGATCTCCGGCAGGCCATAGACCCAGATGTCGTCGTAATAGCGGCGCAGCGCCGGCACCACCTTCTTGCGCGACCACTCCGGCGCCAGGAGCGAGGGCCCGTCCATCACGTCGCGCAGGCCCAGCACATTCGGCACGCCGCGCTGGGACAGAAGGTCCAGGGTTTCCTGGACCTCGCCGCGCAATCCCAGTGGCTCCTTGTCGACGATGAAGAGGTCGGGATCGAAGATATCCGCCGTGTGCCGGATGATCGACGTCCGCATCTCCAGGGTCTCTTCGATCCCGATATGCAGGTTGAGGGAGGTGTACTCCCCATTTCGGAGCTTGATGACACCCGGAATGCGTACGAAATCCACGCGAGCGCGAAAATCAAAGCTGCCAATTATGGGCGATCCGGATAGAATGAGGACAGAAAGCTCCTTATCCTCGTCCACCAGGGAGTGCGCAATGGCCCGGCAGCGACGCAGATGTCCCAGCCCGAACGTATCATGGCTGTAGATGAGAATGCGCTTATGGTGCCGCTGGCTCATACATTCCCCCACGCATCTCCAAAGTATCGCACGAGAACCTTAAGGCGGAAAATCATCATTTCATGAAAGCGATTTCTCCCACCGCCGAGCTGCGCGAAAAGGCAGCCACCGAACCCGCCGGATCACCCGCATCGCCGGCTGAGGGCCTGCCCGCAATACCGCCTCATGCGGGAGGCGGCCTCGAGCCGACGATCTTCAAGTTCATCATCAAGAACAGTCTGCCCCAGCAGATCATGGTGGTGGTGGTCACTCTTATCTCCTTCCCGTTTCTTTATTATTCGCTCGATCTGCCGAAGACGATCATCAACAAGGCGATCAGCCCCACGGCCAAATTCCCGGCCGACTTCCTGGGGATGGAATTCGGCAACCGCTATTCCTATCTTGCCGTCCTTTGCGGGATGTTCCTGGCACTGGTTTTCGTCAACGGCGGTTTCAAATTCTATATCAACGTTCTGAAGGGCCGGCTGGGCGAGCGGATGCTGCGCCGCCTGCGCTATTGCCTCTACGAACAGTTGCTGCGCTTTCCGCTGCATCATTTCCGCAAGGTCTCCCCGGGCGAGATCATCCCGATGATCACCTCGGAGGTGGAAAACCTCGGCGGCTTCATCGGCGACGCCCTCGTGCTGCCGCTTTTCCAGGGCGGCCAGCTTGCGACCATCGTGCTCTTCATGTTCATCCAGGACCCGATCCTGGGCGCCGCTGCAATCGCGCTCTATCCGGTTCAGGGCTACCTGATCCCCAAGCTGCAGAAGAAGACCAACCAGCTCGGCAAGCAGCGGACCCGCACCGTGCGGCGCGTCGCCGACAAGGTCAGCGAATCGATCTCCGGCGTCTCCGATCTTCACGCCAATGACGGCGCCCGGCTGCAGCTCGCTCAGTTCTCCCATGTGCTGGGGCTGATCTACGAGCTCAGGTTCGAGATCTTCCAGCGGAAGTTCTTCACGAAGTTCGTCAACAACTTCATCGCCCAGCTGACACCCTTCTTCTTCTTCTCGATCGGCGGCTATCTGGTGATGGAAGGCACGCTGAGCTTCGGCGCCCTGGTTGCCGTGCTCGCCGCCTATAAGGACCTGGCCTCTCCCTGGAACGAGCTCCTGAACTTCTACCAGATCAAGGAAGACGCCCGGATCAAGTACGAGCAGGTCGTCGAACAGTTCCAGCCGGAAGGCATGATGGACGGCCGGCTCATCCACGAGCAGCCGGACCAGGATGCCCCCTTGACCGGCGAAATGACGCTCGCGAACGTCACCTTGGCCGAAGACGAGCGCCTGAAGATCGTCGACAGCGTGAGCGCCAATCTGCCGATCGATAAGCATATCGCCATTGTCGGTCAGAGCAGCAGCGGCAAGCAGGAACTCGCCCAGGTGATGTCGCGCCTGCTGCCCGCGACGAGCGGCCGCGTGCTGATCGGCGGGCAGGATATCGCGACGCTTCCCACGGCCGTCCTGGGCCGGCGAATGGGCTATGTCTCCAGCCAGCCTTTCCTGTTCAATGCGACGCTCCGGGAAAATCTCGAAAGCTCGCTGCGTTTCCGACCTGTGACCCCGGCGCATTACGAAGCCATCCGGGCGAAGAAGCGTCACGCGACGCTGGCCGAGACCTTCAGGTCCGGCAACCTCGCGCTGGACATCGAGGCGGATTGGATCGATTACGCCGCTGCCGGCGTGCACGATAAGAAGGAGCTCATCGAGCGGATCCTCACGGTCCTGCAGGCGGTCGACTTCGACGGGGACGTCTATCTCTTCGGCCTGCGCGGGATGCTCAATCCCAAGGAGCATCCGGAGGCGACGAGCCAGCTCCTGGAAGCGCGGAAGGCTCTCTCGGGCGTGCTCGAGGAAAAGGGCCTGACCAAGGCCATCGAGCGCTACGACGTCACCAAGTACAATCACAATGCGACGCTGGCCGAAAACCTGCTGTTCGGAACCCAGGTCGGACCTGCCTTCGATCCCGAGGGGCTTGCCGACAATACCTATGTGTTGAAGGTTCTCGACAAGGTCGGGCTGACCGACGATCTGGTGAAAGCTGGCATCTCCATCGCCGAGACCATGGTCGAAATGTTCGCCGACGTGCCGCCCGGCCATGAGTTCTTCGAGCAGTTCAGCTTCATCAAGGCCGAAGATCTGCCGGAATTCCAGGTGATCCTGGGTCGGCTGACCAAGAGCGGCCATGGCGACATGAGCAAGGAGGACCGCAACAAGCTGTTGTCCCTGCCGTTCAAGATCATCACGGCGCGCCATCGTCTCGACGTCATCGACGAAGCCATGCAGGCCCGGATCCTGGAGGCCCGCAAGGTCTTCGCGGCTGACCTGCCGGAAGAGTTGAAGGGCACCATCGCCTTCTTCGATATCGAGCGCTACAACGCCGCGGCGCCGGTTCAAGACAACATTCTCTTCGGCAAGATCGCCTATAACGAGGCCGGCGCCGAAGAGAAGGTCAGGACCGCGATCGCAGAGGTCATCAACAAGCTCGACCTGCGCCTGACGATCATCGAGGCGGGTCTCGAATATGGGGTCGGCAGCGGCGGCGGCCGGCTCTCCGCCGCCCAGCGTCAGAAGGCCGCGCTGGCACGGGTCATCCTGAAGCGCCCCGATGTCCTGATCCTCAACGAGGCGACCACGGCCCTCGATGGGGCGACCCAGACCAAGGTCCTGCAGTCGATCAAGGAAGAATTCGCTGGTCGGGGCCTCATCTGGGTGCTGCATCGCACCGCGCTTGCCCGCCAGTTCGATCATGTGGTGGTCATGAGCAACGCCAAGCTCGTCGAGCAGGGCTCCTTCGAGGAACTCGACAAGCCGGGTTCGACCATGACGATGCTGTTGGCCGCAGAATGACCGGCTATCGCTCCAATACCCAGCACGTTCCCCGGGAGGGCTGAGAAGTGGGTCTGCAGGAAGAAGTAGAGCTTTTGCGTCGCATCCCGCTTTTCGCGGAGACCGAACCTTCAAAGCTCAAACTGCTGGCTTTCACCAGCGAGCGGGTCTCTTTCGATGCCGAGCAGGTGCTGTTCAGCCAGGGCGATCCCGCGAACGCGGCCTATATCATCATCGAGGGGGAGGCTGACGTCCTGGTGAGCGGACCGTCCGGCCCGATCAGGGTAGCGACCCTCGGAAAGCACGATTTCGTCGGAGAGATCGGGATTCTCTGCGAGGTGCCCCGAACTGCCATGGTGAAGGCGAACACCCGCCTTACGACGCTCCGCATTTCCAAGGAGCTGTTCTTCCGGCTTTTGCGCGAGTTCCCGCATATGGCGATCTCGATGATGCGCGAACTGGCCCATCGGTTGGAACAGACCAACAGCAAGCTCCAGAGCGCGCTTACCGAGGTGGACAGACTGAAGAAGGCAAGCTGATTGCCGCCTTCAGGTCCGTTTCGATTTAAGTCTCCCCATCTATGAGCCGGCTCGACAGTTTCATCAGGCGCATGATGGCGCAGCGCGCCTGTCTCGACATGGCGATGGAGCTGGTGCGCAATGTCGAAGGCCCCGTGCTGGAACTGGGGCTCGGCAACGGCCGCACCTACGACCATCTCCGCGAGATCGCGCCCCGGCGCGAGATCTTCGTCTTCGAGCGGGCCGTGGCGGCCCATCCCGATTGCGTCCCCGCGGCCGATCACCTCTTCCTGGGCGATCTGTTGGACAGCCTGCCCAAGGTCTGGGACCGCTTCCATCGCCAGACCGCGCTTGCCCATATGGATGTGGGCACCGGGGAGGCCGAGGCCTCGAAGCGTCTCAGCAACGAGATCGCCCTCTTGCTCGCCCCCGTGATGCGGCCCGGCGGGATCGTGGTCAGCGACCAGGCCCAGGACGTGCCGGGCTGGACCCTCTTGCCCTTGCCGCCCGGCGTGCGCGAGGGGCGCTATCACCTCTATCGGGTCAACCCGTGACGACGATCTTCGTGGCGCGCAGTGTGCGCCTCTCGAAATGGGGCTCCGACGTGGGCGTCAGCAAGCACCTCTTCAAGCTGGGCGTGACCGAAGAGCCGGCAAAGGCGGCGGTTGCCGGCGGGGGCTGGGCCGGGGAGACCGACTGGGCGCTCCTGCGGCAGCGCGAGGCCGAAGTCCTCGACGAAGCCGAGATCATCGAGCGTCTTCAGCGCAAGACGCGGATGATCGATCCGAAGCTCTATCCCAAGCTCAAGGGCGCCACGGGGATTTTCCGGGTTCCACCGGAACATGTGGAAAACCACATCTTGATGACAAGAGCCTTGGCCGGCGAGTCGGAACGGGCGGAGCTCAAGCTGAAGCCCGCCGACTTCGCGGATTATCTGATCAACAACGCGCTCAGATAATCAGATATCCAAAGTCACCATGACCGGGACATGGTCGGAGGGCTGCTCCCAGCCCCGCGTGGCGCGGGTGATCTGGTAGCCGCGCAGCCTGTCGACCAGGGGCGGCGTCACCCAGATATGATCGAGCCTCCGGCCCCGGTCGGCGGTATCCCAATCCGGCGCGCGATAGCTCCACCAGGTGTAGACCTTCTGGCTCGGGTCGACGAAGTGGCGCACCGCATCGACGAAGCCGGCCGAATTCTGGACGTTGCCGAGCTTTTCCACCTCGATGGGCGTGTGGCTCACCACCTTCAGAAGCTTCTTGTGCGAATAGACGTCGTGTTCCAGCGGCGCGATGTTGAGGTCGCCCACCAGGATCATCGGCTTGTCCGACTTCCGCTCGCCGCTGAACCAGCCCGTGATCTCGTCGAGGAAATCGAGCTTATGGGCGAATTTGACGTTGAGCGCGCGGTCGGGAATATCGCCGCCCGCCGGGATATAGAGATTGTGCAGTTCGATCCCGCCGGGCAGTTCGACGATCCCATGCCGGCAATCCTGCTTGCCGCACCAGCCCCGCGTGGAATGGGCGTCGAGCGGCACCTTGGAAACGACGGCGACGCCGTTATAGCCCTTCATCCCATGGGTCATCATATGGCGATAACCCATGGCCTCGAAGGCCTCGCGCGGGAAATGCTCGTCGGGGCTCTTGGTCTCCTGGAGGCAGAGCACGTCGGGCTCCGCCTCGTTGATCCAGCGCCGCACGGTCTCGATCCGCAGGCGAACCGAGTTGATGTTCCAGGTCGCGACCTTCAACGTCATCTGGGTTTCCGTCCTTAGACGATGGTGATCTTGAGGTCCGTCAGCCCGTCCACATGGCCGTGGAGCTTGTCGCCTGCGACCACGGCGGCCACACCGTCCGGCGTGCCGGAGAAGATGACGTCGCCGGCCGCGAGTTCCACATAGTCGGAGAGATAGGAGATGGTCTCCGGCACGCTCCAGATCATCTTTTCGAGCTGGCTCGTCTGGCGGACCTTGCCGTTGACCTCAAGCCAGATGGCGCCCTTCTCGATATGACCGACCTTGGCGGCCGGATGGAGCTCCGAGCAGGGGCCGGAATTGTCGAAACCCTTCGACAGGTCCCAGGGGCGGCCCATGTTCTTGGCTTCCTGCTGCAGGTCGCGGCGGGTCATGTCGAGGCCGACCCCATAGCCGAAGACATGCTCCAGCGCCTGGGCGACAGGGATGTTCTTGCCGCCCTTGCCGATGGCCACCACCATCTCGATCTCGTGGTGGTAGTTCTTGGTCTTGGTCGGGTAATGCACCTCGGCCCCATTGGGGACGATGGCGTCGGTCGGCTTGGTGAAGAAGAACGGCTCTTCCCGGTCGGGGTCGCCGCCCATCTCGCGCACATGGTCGGCATAGTTCCGGCCCACGCAGAAGATGCGACGGACGGGAAACTCACCGCCGCCAGCAACCGGGATCGTGGTCGTCGCGGGAGCGGGAATGACGAGGGCCATGTGCGGAAACTCCGGGGATGATCTGCTAGGAAGACGCGGGAGGCGCGCTCGGCGGCACTTAACCAGAAGCCGGCCGGGGCGGCAACCCCCCGGGTCAGGCGCGCAGGATGGTGGAATTTTCCCGGCGGGAGGGAATGAAGGTATTACGCTCCGCCGGGAAATAGATCGTGACGACCGTGCCGATGCCGACCGTGCTGTCGACCTTCAGCCGTCCGCCGTGCAGCTCGATCAGCAATTTTGCGAGGGGCAGGCCGAGGCCCGTGCCCTGGTGCGTGCGGGACAGGGCGTTCTGGATCTGCCCGAAGGGCTGAAGCGCCGCGGGCAGGTCCTCCGCCGCGATCCCGATGCCGCTGTCCTTGATCGCGATCGCGACCTCGCCTTCCGGAGAAACCCAGGCGGAGACCGAGACGATTCCGCCGGCCGGCGTGAATTTCACCGCATTGGCCAAGAGGTTGATCACGATCTGACGGAGCTTTGCCTCGTCGGCGAGAAGGCCCGTCACCTCCGGCCCGACGGTCATCTCCAAGGTGAGGCCGGCCTTGTTCGCCTGCTGCTCCACGGTGCGCAGGCAGGCCGAAAGGGTCGCCTCCACATCAACGGTCGCGGCGGTCAGCTGCATGGTGCCCGCCTCGACCTTGGCGAGGTCGAGCACGCCGTTGATGACGTTGAGGAGATGATGCCCGCTCTCGAAGATATCCCGGGCGTAGTCCCTGTAGCGGGTCGTGACGCCGGATCCGAAAAGCTCCTCCTTGATCACTTCGGAAAAGCCGATGATCGCGTTCAGGGGCGTGCGCAATTCGTGGCTCATATTCGCGAGGAATTCGGACTTCGCCCGGCTTGCCGCCTCGGCCTGATCCTTGGCGGCTCGCAAAGCCTCCTCGTTGCGCACCCGGTCGGTGACTTCGCGGACGGTGCTGACGATCTCCACGGCCCCGGTTTCCGGATCGTCGACCCGGGTCATGTCGACTTCTACCCAGATATATTCGCCGCCCCTGCGCCGAACCCGGTGGGTGATCCGCACGCTGCCCTTGTCCATGACGTGTCGGACGGCGTCCTTCAGCATCTCCCGGTCGTCGGGATGAACGGGCTGCATCAGCGGCATCCCGATCATCTCCTCCGGCTCGTAGTCGTAAAGCCGGCGGGAAGCGGGGGAAACGTAGAGGCGCTTCGATGTTTTCGTATCGATCCGCGCGATCATGTCGGAGGAATTTTCGGCGAGCAGCCGGTAGCGCCGCTCGCTTTCCCGAGCTGCGGTTTCGGCGAAGCTGCGTTGCCGGAGGCCGCTTACCAACCCCCAGGCCAGCGCCAGGGCCACCGCGAGGATCGTCCCCATGACGGAGAGGACGACCGCGACCTTCCCGCGCCAGGCGGATTCGATGCCATGGATCGAAAGGTTGACGGAAATCATCAAGGGGAAGTCGCCGACCTTGCGATAGACGAAGAGCCGCTCGATGCCGTCGATGTTGGAAACACCCTGGAAGTAGCCGGCAGTGCCTCCCGAGGCCCTCAGGCGATCGACAATTCCCCTGCCGGACGATTGCCGGCCGATCAGGCTGTCGTCATCGGGCCGGCGCGCCACCAGGACCCCTCCCGTATGATAAAGGGTGATCGAGCCTTCGGGACCCAGTTCCATCCCGTCGAACAGCCGCTTGAAATAAGAGAGCCGCAGGCTGCCGCGCACCACTCCCGCGAAGCTTCCATCGGGGTGATCGAGCCGGCGGCTCAGGGGAATGGTCCAGGCGCCCGCGGAATCGGTCCGGAACGGCGGTCCCAGGAAAAGACCGATATCCGGATTGCTTCGATGGATCTGGAAAAATTCCCGCTCGGCGTAATTGGCCACGCGCGGCACCGGGGACCGCGATGTCGCGACCATCCGGCCTTCTTCATCCACGACGATCACCGAACCGAGATCCCGGGCGCCGGTGACATGATCGAAAAGCACGAGATCCCGATTTTCCGGGGTGATCGACCAGATTTCCGGCAGGCTCATGCCGCGGACGGCGGCCGCCAGCGACAGATCGTAAAGCTCGATGTTGCGCGAGATATCGCGTTCCAGCACATCGGCAAGGTTGGAGGCCGACTGCAGCGCCCGCTCATAGGCATCCCGGCGCGCGTCCCAGATCGCCCAGGCGCTCAAACCGATGATCGCCGCCAGCAAGCAGGCCGCGCCCATGAATGTCAGGAATGCGCGGCGAGGACCGCCCAGGACCTCGACTAAATCGCCGGAAGCTTTTTTCAGCCTTCTCTCCATCGGCGAGTCGCCGCTGGCGGACGAGCTTTTCGAAATCATGCGAATTTACGAAAAGCGTGAATACCCCGGCATCCTGCCATCGGCATAGAGAAACCGCCACTTTGGAGTGACGGTGACGCACCGAAAGTTGGCCCGAAAATTTTGCCCGAAAATTTGCCCAAAAAACGAAGGCGCCCGACCAGGGGGGATGGTCGGGCGCCGGAAGCGCCTTTCGGTGAGCCCGGATCGTAGCAGGGGACTACGCCAGGCTGTCGGAGGGAGGGTCCGCCGACCGCTTCATTCCTAAAAACTGGTGACGGAACCCTCAGAATAAAAATGCAGACTCCGCATGCCATCTTTGCGAATCACGCATGCCTCGCGTGGGAACCTTTTCGCCCTTCGCTAATTCCGCGTGGGCCGGGGGTCTTTGAAGAAGAAGAGCTGCGGGTCGACGTCCACGCCATAATGCGGATCATTGAGCGTTACCGTCGTCGCGCGATTCTGGGAATCGACCACCGTCCATTGCCGCAACTCCAGCGGCCGATCGCTGAGGACCAGCGTGACGGTGCCGTTGCCGGGGTTCTTGGTCTCGACAATGGTGAGACGGATGGCGCCCGGAGCCTGCTCGAAGCGGACGATGGTGACATCCCCGCCCAAGCGCACGTCGTTGCGCAGCAGGAACCAGGCCGGCGTGTCGTCGAGACCGACGGTCGTGAGCTGCTGCAGCTCCTTGTCGTAATAATAGACGGTGCGACTGTCGGAGATGAGCAGGACGGGCACCGGCGGATCGTATTCGAAGCGCATCCGCCCGGGGCGCGACAGCCATACCGTACCCTCGGAATCGCCGCCGCTGCCCGAGTTTTGCTGGAATCGCGAGTTCAAGGTGCGGATGCTGTTGAGGTAATCCTGCACCCGTTTGACCTGGGTCTGCTGATCGGGCGTGAGGGCCACCGCTTTGGGATCCGCCGCCAAGACCGCCAAAGGCGACAAAAGCGGCGCTGCGAGAGCGGAGGCGCTGAGGGCAAGGAGGCGACGGCGCTGACCGTCGAAGGGGCGATCCAGCATTGGAATGGCCTTAAGGGTGGGTGGCGGGAACCAGATAAATGGGGTGCGAAGCCCCGGCTTCCAGGGCCGGCGGGCTTTCTGCGACGATCAGTCGATGTTCCGGGCGAGAACTTCGCGCTTGCCCACATGGTTGGCGGTGCTGACGACACCCTCGCTCTCCATGCGCTCGATGATCCGCGCCGCCCGGTTGTAGCCGATCTGGAGATGGCGCTGGACGAAGCTGGTCGAGGCCTTGCGCTCGCGGCACACGAGGGCCACCGCCTGGTCGTAGAGCGCATCGCCCGATCCGCCTTCCCCGCCCTCGTCGTCGAGGCCGGGCGTGGCTTCCTCGTCGTCCTGGGTGATCTCGTCGATATAGGTCGGCTCGACCCCGCTTTCCTTGAGGAAGGCGACGACCGCCTCGACTTCCTGGTCGCCGACGAAGGGCCCATGGACACGGGTGATCCGGCCGCCGCCCGCCATATAGAGCATGTCGCCGCGGCCCAGGAGCTGCTCCGCCCCCGATTCGCCGAGAATGGTGCGGCTGTCGATCTTGGAAGTGACCTGGAAGCTGATCCGGGTCGGGAAATTCGCCTTGATGGTGCCGGTGATGACATCGACCGAAGGCCGCTGGGTCGCCATGACGATATGGATGCCGGCGGCCCGGGCCATCTGCGCCAGGCGCTGGATCGCCGCCTCGATATCCTTGCCGGCGACCAGCATCAGGTCGGCCATCTCGTCTACGACCACGACGATCAGCGGCAGCGGGTTCATGTCGAGCGGCTGCTCTTCCATGATCGGCTGGCCGGTCTCGGGATCGAAGCCGGTCTGGACCTTGCGCATCAGGACCTCGCCCCGCGCCTTGGCTTCGCCGAGGCGGGCGTTATAGCCCTCGATATTGCGCACGCCGAGCTTCGACATGGCCCGGTAGCGGTTCTCCATCTCCCGCACGGTCCATTTCAGCGCGACCACCGCCTTGCGCGGGTCGGTGACCACCGGGGTGAGAAGATGCGGGATGCCGTCGTAGATCGACAGTTCCAGCATCTTCGGGTCGATCATGATGAATTTGCACTGGTCGGGCGGCATCCGATAAAGGATCGATAGGATCATGGTGTTGATCCCGACCGACTTGCCTGAGCCGGTGGTGCCCGCGATCAGAAGATGCGGCATGCGCGCCAGATCGGCGATGACCGGTCCGCCCGCGATGTCCTTGCCCAGGATCAGCGAGAGCCTGGCGCCGCTGCGCTCATAGGCTTCCGATTCCAGGAGCTCGCGCAGCAGGACCGTCTCGGCCTTGGCGTTGGGCAGCTCGATGCCGATGACGTTGCGGCCCGTCACCACGGCGACGCGGGCCGAAACTGCGCTCATGGAGCGCGCGATGTCGTCGGCGAGGCCGATGATGCGGGATGCCTTGATGCCCGGCGCGGGTTCCAACTCGTAAAGCGTCACGACCGGTCCCGGCCTGATCTTCACGATCTGGCCGCGGACGCCGAAATCCTCCAGCACGGTTTCGAGAAGCCGCGCGTTCTGCTGCAGAGCCTCCTCGTTGACGGTGGTGGTCTTGGTCAGGGGCGGCGCGGCCAGGAGTTCGAGCGGGGGCAATTCGTGCTCGTCCTCGGGACCGAGGTCGAGGCTCGCCTGCCGTTCTTCAGACTGCTTGCGCCCGGTGGGGCCGGCGAGTTTCGGCGCGACGAGATCGCTCGGCAGCTCGCGCCGGCGCTTGCGCTCCTTGGGGGCGGCCTCCGGCTCCTCGGTGGACCCGCCGGAATGCCCGGAAAGCCGGGGTTCCCGCCGCGCGGGCATTTCCGTCTCCGGGTCGGCCGCACGGCGCCAGAGACCGAATGGGAAGCCGCCGATCCGCCCTCGCACATCGGCTCCCAGCTCCGCTACCCTCGCGCCGCCCCGCCCGGCCGCGGCGGCGGCACGCCCCGCGTCACGGCCGATGCGCTGCCAGTCTCGGCTGGAAAGCCCGAGCACGAACATCAGGAGGAGGCCGAGCAGCCCCGCGGCGCCCATCACCGCGATAATCGGGTCGAGCCCGTGACGAAGCAGGGTCATCAAGCCGAGCCGGCCGATTTCACCCCCCAGCCCCACGCGGAGCGGCCAGAGATCGGGTGCCGGAAGCTCGGCAAGAGCGACGGTTGCGACGAGAATCGTCAGCGGCAGAAGCGCCACGCGAAGCACCGCCAGCCGCAGGCCTCGATTGAGCAGGAGACGGAACGACCAGATGAGCAGCACGGTGGGCAGCACGAGGATTGCCAGACCGGCGCCCTGGAAGGCGCCATCGGCGAGCTTGGCCCCGAAGGAGCCCAGCAGGTTGCGCGCCGCGCCATCGACGGCGGTGTTCCAGGAAGGATCGCGATGATCGTAGGTCGCGAGCGCCAGGAGAATGACGACGGTGAGGAAGAGAAGCCCGAGGCCCACAAGCTCGGACACTCTGCGCCGGAGCCCGCTGGCCGGGGCCGCGCCGCGTCGTCCCAGGACGCTGTCGCTCATGATGCTCATGTCGTCTTCCCCGAAGGCGCAAGCCCTCGCGCCGGTTCGACCTTGCGGCACGAATCGGCTCCAACATACGCCCCGAGCCTAGTTGGAGACAAGACGGGAAATTATTACAAGACAGGGCCTTGAGGGGATTCCCGGAGACTCTGCCTAAAGACGGCGGGCGTTCCGAGCTGAAACGCCCGCCGCTCGGAACCAATCAGTTGGACGAGGTATATTTGATCATCGATTCGGTGAATTCCCGGGCCTGCTTCTTGATCGGCTCGGGGTCGAACTTGTTGGCGGCCTCGATATATTGATCGGTGAAGTAATTGGCGACCGGCGCGGTCGCGGTCAGCACGCCGGCCTTGAGATTGAATTCCTGGGTCTTTTCCCAATCAGAAGCGGACATCCGGCCCCATTGAGCGCCGGGCTTGTCCATCTCGTAGAGCCAGTTGGGCAGCATCGAATTGACGACGGTTGTTTGCGTCGCGAGTTCCTTCGCCTCGGCGTCCGCCTTGGGCTTGGTTTCCGGGTAGAGCTTCCAGAAGATCTTCACCACGGCCTGGGGATTGGTGGTGGCGAAGACCAGGGACTTCGCGACGGCCCGGCTGATGCCGGTGATCATCGCGGGATCCTTGGCGATGGCCTCGTCGCTCGCCGCCATGACGCCGCTGAAGAGCGGACCCTGCCAATTGGTCTCGAAACGCTGGAAGCGGATGTCGGAGACCGCCTCGATTGCCGCATAGGCCGCGTCGTAGATCGAGAGCGCGCGGACCCGGTCGGTCTTGAGCGCGACCGCCGCCTGGGCGCCCGTGCCCACCGCGACGATCTTCACATCGGTCTCTTCCTGAAGGCCGAGGTCGCGCAGCCAGGCGCGGCCATAGTGGATGCGCCCGCTGCCGAGGCTCGCGACGCCGATGGCGCTGCCCTTGAGATAGGCCTTGAGCTGTTCGACGGTGGTGATATTGGCGCTCTTCTGCACCACGAGCGCCGAGCCGTAGCTGCGGTTCTGCTCGAAGAAGGCCTTCATCTTGACCCCCTTCTGGATGCCGATCATGAGCTGGTCGGGGGTGGAGGTGGCGATATCGCCCTTGCCGGCCGCGAGGAGCTGGATGGCGCCCGCCGAACCGCCGGCGAGCTGCACGTTCACGTCAAGGCCTTCCTCGGCGAAATAGCCGAGCGCGTGAGGCAGGATCCAGAGATGCGCGTCGCCGAGATCGGGCACCACATTGTACTGCAGGAACACGACCTTCTTCATGGGCTTGCTCTGGGCCTGGGCGTCGCCGCCGATGCCCAGGACCAAGGCGGCCGCCGAAACGGCCAAGGCAAAACCTCGCAGAATTGAGCGCATGATCTCTCCCCTGAAAACCGGCCGGACCTAGGTCCCCAATCGCCGGCTGTGCCTCAAAAAATTCGGATTAAGGTTAGGATGATGGCACCCCCCGGAGCGGCCGTCAAACCGCTTGCGGCGAGCCCCTTGCGCCCATAGGCTGAAACGGACGAGTTTCAGAGGCGAGGGGTCGACGTGGCATTGACGGCTGAAGGATGGCGCGCTCTGGCGGCGCCCAAGACGATCGCGATCATCGGGGCGACCGACCGGGCGAGCGGGCAGAATTTCACCGGCCGCCTGATGGATGGCATGGCCAATATCGGCTATCCGGGGAAGATCTATTTCGTCAATCCGAGCCGCACCGAGCTCTACGGCGATGCCTGTTATCCCAATCTCGCGGCCCTGCCGGAACAGGTCGATGCGGTCGCCTTCAGCATCCCCGGCGAAAAGATGCTGATCGGCATCGAGGAAGCCATCGAACACGGCGCGAAAGCCCTCCTCATGTATCCCGGCGGCTTCCTGGAGCGCGGCGCGGGTGGGGCGGCCCGGCACAAGAAACTCATAGAGATCTGCGCCAAAGCCAACATTCCCGCGTTGGGACCCAATTGCCTGGGCATCATCAATTACGTCGAACGCACCGCCTTTGGCGCGATGCGGGTGCCCAAGGACTTCAAGGTCGGCCCCATCGCCGGCATCAGCCAGAGTGGCGCCTGCGCCTCGATCCTCGCGAAGATCGGGTCGAAGTACGGGCTCTCCTTCCTGGCCTCGACCGGCAATGAAGCCATAACGACAATGGAAGACCTGATCGGGGCCGGCATCGACGATCCCACCACAAAGGTCGTTATCGCCTTCGTCGAGATGCTGCGCCGCCCGCGCGAAATCTTCGAGCTTGGACGCCGCGCCGCCGAGGCGGGCAAGCATGTCATCGTGCTGAAGGTCGGCTTGACCGATATCGGCGGTCAGGTTTCCTTCGGGCATACAGGCGCTATCGCCGGGTCGGGCGAGGTCTATCGCCAGGCCTTTGACCAGGCCGGCATCACCATGGTGGAGGATTTCGACGAGCTGGCTCAGACGGTCGAGCTGATGACCGTGCTGAAGCCGCGGTCGAAGACCTGCCGGATCGGCTTCCTCGGCACCTCGGGCGGCGAGCTTTCCAATATCGCCGATACGGCGGTGAGGATGGGGGTGACGGTGCCGGAGCCATCGCTTCAGACCCAGCTCGCCTTTCAGAAGATCCAGAATTTCCCGGAGGACCTCTTCCTCAAGAACCCGATGGATGTGGGGACGGGCTTTGCGAGCAAGACCTCCTATCACGACCGGATGCGGGCCTGCATCCGGGCTGTCGCCGACGATCCCGCCTTCGATATCGTGGCGCTCCATCAGGGTTTTGGGCGGGACCGCAGCGATCTCACGCTGTCACTCAACTACAACATGCTCACGGCGGCGGCGGAGGAAGCACCGACCCTGCCGAAGCCGATCATCGTGACGGCGAGCGTCACGGGCGACGTGGAGCCTATCATCGTCGCCCCCATCCTGGCGGCCGGCGTTCCGATGCTCCAAGGCAGCCGTGAGGCCATGAAGGCGATCCGGCACATGGAGAAACATCTCCAATTCGCCGACAGCCTGCGCCAGCGCAATCCCGAGACGAAAGCCGATCCCGCCCTGGCCGCGTCGCTGAAGCCTTGGGCCGGTGGCATGGTGTCCCAGGCGGAGACCTTCGCTCTGTTAGAGCGTCGCGGTATTGCGGCGGCAAAAGTGCGGCGGGTCGCCAGCGCCGCAGAGGCTGAGAAGGCGGCTGCCGATATGGGCGGGCCGATGGTCATGAAGGTAGACACCCCCCGCATCGTCCATAAGAGCGACGTGGGCGGGGTGGCCCTCGGCGTGACCGCGTCCGATGCGGCGCAACGCTTCGAGGCCCTCCAGGGCGTGATCCGGGCGCAGGCGGGGAAAGCGGTCGAAGGCGAAGGCGTCGTTGCCATGCCGATGCTCGCCCAGGGTGTCGAGTTCTACATCGGCGCCCATAACGACGAGAGTTTCGGGCCGGTGGTCGCTTGCGGGATCGGCGGGCGCTTCCTGGAAATCCTGGGCAAGACCGCCTTGCTCGTCGCCCCCTTCGACGAGGCGGAAGCCTTGGACGCGATCGAGCGGAGTGGGGCGAAACCCTTCCTCGACGGGTTCCGGGGCGGACCCAAGGCCGATCTTAAGTCGCTGGCCGCCATGATGGTCAAGGTTGGCGATCTGGCCCTGGCGCTCGGCGACAGGCTCCAGGTGCTGGATCTCAATCCGGTGATCGTGAACGAGAAGGCCCCGGGCGGCTCGGTCGCCGATGCCCGGCTCATCCTGAAGGAGTGAGGGTCAGCCCTTGAAGGGCGCGTCGCGGAAGGCGAGCCAGGCCTTGAAGCCCTGCTCCTTCCCGACGCGGGTCAGCTCGGCGATCCCGCGTTCTTCGGGCGGCAGGGCCGCGTTGAAGGACGACGAGCCGATGCCGAGCTGTTGCTGGTCGCGGAAACCCTTCGCCTCATAGACGCCGTTCACCATCTTCTTGATCGACTGGGCGGCAAGCGCCGGGATATGGGCCAGACGCTTGGCGAGCTTCGCGGCCTCGCGCCGGGCGCCGCCGGCTTCCACCACTTTCGTGACGATGCCGAGATCTTCGGCGTCCCGGGCGCTCAGGGTATTGCCCTCGATCATGAAGAGCTTGGCCTTCTGGATCGGCGAGATCCAGGGGATGACGCTGTGGAGCACGCCCGCCTGGCGGATTTCCGGCAAGCCCAGGTGCGAATCCTCCGCCGCCACCACGATGTCGCACCAGAGCGCGATCTCGCAGCCCCGCCCCAGGGCATAGCCGTCGACCGCCGCGATCCAGATCTTCTGGCTGTCCCAGATGCGGAACTGGCGGCGGTGGTGGCGCTGGTTGTGGGTGAACCAGGTATAAGAACTGGTGGGATCCTCGTCGCCCGCGAGGTCCGCGCCGGAGCAGAAGGACGGCCCGGCCCCGGTCAGGATGATGACCCGGGTGTCGGGATCGTCCTCGGCCTGGGAGAGGATCTTGTCGAATTCGACCCAGAGCTGCCGGGTCAGCGCGTTGCGCTTTTCCGGGCGGTTCAGGGTGATGGTCGCAACCTTGCCCTCGACCGAATAGAGCACCAGGGGTTGGGTCGGTTCGCTGCTCGACATCTCAGGCCTCCAGATGACTGCTCGGTTTGCGCCAGAAGACGATCCGCCGATGGAGGAATTTCACCATCAGATGCAGCGAGATGCCCATGGTGGCGAGAACCACCAGGATCGCGAAGACCCGCGCGATCTTCAGCTGGAAATTATATTGCAGGATCAGATAGCCGAGGCCTTCCTGCGCGCCGACGAATTCACCGACCACCGCGCCCAGGATCGACAGCACCACGCCCACATTGGCGCCCACGAAGATGAAGGGCAGCGCGTTCGGCAGCTTCACCATCCGGAACTGCTGCCAGCGCGAGGCGCCCATGGCGCGCAGCATGTCGAGCTGGCGCTGGTCGGAGGCCTGGAAGCCCTCGATCGTGCTCACCACCATGGGGAAGAAGACCACCATGGCGGAAATGAAAATCTTGGATTGGATGCCGAAGCCGAACCAGACGATGAAAAGCGGCGCGATGGCGAATTTGGGAACCGTCTGGAGCCCGACGAGATAGGCGAAGAAGGTCTTCTCGATGAGCGGGAATTGCGAGACGACCGAACCGATGACGAGGCCGAGGCTGGCGCCGATCAGGAAGCCGGCGACCATCTCCTCGCCGGTCACAAGCCCATGCTTCAGGTAGACGCCTGACTGGAGCCCATCGATCAATTCCTCCCAGATCTCGAACGGGCCAGGGAGGATCAGCGCATTTATGTCGAGAAAACGGACCGCGCATTCCCAGCCCGCGATGGCGAGCACGAAGACAAGCGGCACCGTGATGAGTTCGGGCCTTTGGCGCAGCAGGCTGCCGCGCGAGGGCAGGGCCGGGGCCACGATTTCCGCTTTTGCCACCATCTCAGGCCGCCTCCTCGCCCATAACGATCCCCTGCTGGGCGAGAAGGTCGCGGATATGGTTGGAATAGGCGCCGAATTCCGAGCTGTTGATCATGGCGAGCGTCCGGGGGCGCGGCAGGTCGATGGTGATGGCCTCCAGGATGCGGCCCGGGCGCGGCGACATCACCACGACCCGGTCGCTCAGGAGAACCGCTTCCGGAATGCTGTGGGTGATGAAGAGGACGGTGTTGTGCTGCGCCTGCCAGATGCGTTGCAGCTCCAGGTTCATGAAGTCGCGGGTCAGGGCGTCGAGCGCACCGAAGGGCTCGTCCATCAGCATGATCTCGGGCTCGCGCAGCAAGGCCCGGCAGATCGCGGCGCGCTGCTGCATGCCGCCCGACAGCTCGTTGGGGTATTTGTCCTCGAAACCCTGAAGGCCCACGAGCTTCAGGAGATCGCGCGCCCGGCCTTCCAATTGCTTGCGCGGGATATGCGCCACATCGGCCGGGACCAGCACGTTGCGGAGGATCGACATCCAGGGCAACAAGGTCGCTTCCTGGAAGACGACGCCGATATTGCTCTGGGGTCCGGCGGCGGGCTTGCCGGCGAGGGTGATCCGACCACTGGTCGCGGGCTGCAGTCCGGCGAGAATTTTCAGGAGCGTGCTCTTGCCGCATCCCGAGGGGCCGACGATCGACAGGAACTCGCCCTTGCCCATATCGAGGGAGAAATTATCCAGCGCATGGATCGGCTCGCCTGCCGTGGTGCGGTAAACCTTCGAGAGGCGCTCGAAACGGATGAGGGGGGAGGGATTGTCTGTCATGTCGCCCGATGATGGCAGCCGGGTTGCGGGGCGTCAAACGTCACGTGCGAGTACAAAAAGCCGCGCGGTAAAAAAGTTTTAGCCAAAAAAACGGGGGTGCCTAACCGAGCACCCCCTAGGCCCACGGGAGGAAACTTGTCCTATTGAACGGTTTCGCCATGGAGCGCGAGGTCGAGGCCGTCGCGCTCGATTTCCGGATCGACGCGCAACCCGATCACCATGTCGATCACCTTCAGAAGAATGAAGCAGACGACCACGTCGTAGACGACGACGATGGCGACGCCTTCGATCTGGTTCAGCACCTGCATGGCGTTGCCTTCGATGAGGCCCGAGGTGCCGCCGTATTCGCTGATCGCGAAGACGCCGGTCAGGATGGCGCCGACGATGCCGCCCACCCCATGCACGCCGAAGGCATCGAGCGCGTCGTCATAGCCGAAGGCATGCTTCAGCCAGACCGCGCCGACATAGCAGGCAAAGCCGCCGGCCGCGCCGATGGCCAGCGCTCCCGCCGGTCCGACGAAGCCCGAGGCCGGGGTGATCGCGACGAGGCCGGCCACCGCGCCCGAGCAGATGCCGATGACCGTCGGCTTGCCGCGATGCACCCATTCCACGAACATCCAGGTGAGGCCCGCCATGGCGGCGGCGAGCTGGGTCACGGTCATCGCCATGCCCGCCTGGAGACCGGCCGTCACGGCCGAGCCCGCGTTGAAGCCGAACCAGCCGACCCAGAGCAGCGCCGCGCCGATGAAGGTCAACACCATGTTGTGCGGCGGGGACATGTCCCGGCGCTTGCCCAGCATGATCGCGCAGACGAGGCCCGCGACGCCCGAATTGATATGGACGACCGTGCCGCCGGCATAGTCGAGCACCTTGACCCAGGCGGCGTCGTTGCCGCTGTTGAGGATGCCGTCGGGACCCCAGACCCAATGGGCGACCGGGGCATAGACGAGGGTCGCCCAGAGGCCGACGAACCACAGCATGGCGGAGAACTTCATGCGTTCCGCGAAAGCGCCGGCGATGAGGGCCGGAGTGATGATCGCGAAGGTCATCTGGAAGCAGAGATAGACAGTCTCGGGGATCGTCGGCGCCAGCGGGTTGGGATTGCCCACGCCCTTGGCGATGTCGCTCACGATGCCTTGCAGGAAGGCCCGGTCGAGCCCGCCGATGAAGGCGTTGCCGCTGCGGAAGGCGAGGCTATAGTTGATCATCGCCCAAAGGACCGTGATCAGGCAGGTGATGGCGAAGCTCGTCATCACCGTGTCGCCGACGTTCTTCTTGCGGACCATCCCGCCATAGAAGAGGCCGAGGCCCGGGATCGTCATCAGCAGAACCAACGCGACCGAGGTCATCATCCAGGCGGTGTCGCCGGAACTGGGCGTGCAGGCTTCGAGCGTCTTCGCATCGCAGGCCGGCGGCGCATCCTGCGCCTGGACGCCTGTGACGGCGGCGATCGACAGGAGAAGCGCCAGCACCAAGAGCGGCAGGAAGCGCGTCAGAAGCGATGCGAAAGAACGTAGAGCCACCGTGAATTCTCCGAAGAACCGAAAAGCGCCGCCGAGCGCGGGCAGGAGCGTCGGTGCAACACAAATTCCATGCCAGCCGGCGCAGGCCCGACTCGGGGCGGATTCTCGGGGTTTTTGATAAGGGAGCGCGCGCAATAGCCTAAATTTCAGGCATCAAAATAAAGGCGGCTATTTTTTGGGCAATCTGCCGTCTCGACAGGATTCGCCGCCGCCTTCATTCTCGCGGCCCATGACGACGAACATAACCAGAATTGAAAAGAGGCGGGTCGAAGTGGCGGTGGTTGGCGGCGGTCTCGCTGGCCTCACCTTGGGGATCGCCTGCGCGGGCGCGGGGATCAAGGTCGCCGTCATCGACCGCGAGGCGCCCGCCGATATGCTGGCGCTGCCCTTCGATGGGCGCAGTTCGGCGATCGCCTGGGGCTCCCGCCAGGTGCTGGAGGGGATCGGCGTCTGGGAACTGCTGCGGGCAGAGGCGCAGCCCATCCTGGAAATCCGGGTCGCGGACCAGGGATCGCCTCTCTTCCTCCATTACGATCACCGGGAGGTGGGCGACCAACCGCTGGGATATATCGTCGAGAACCGGGTCTTGCGCCGGGCGCTCTTGGAACGGGCCGCCGCGCTGCCCGATCTCTCCCATCTCGCGCCCTTGGGCGTGGAGGCTGCGGAACCCGGCCTTTCGGGCACCGCGGTCAGGCTTTCCGACGGGCAGACGATCCAGGCCCAACTGGCGGTCGCGGCGGATGGGCGGAATTCTCCGCTGCGCAAGGCCGCGGGCATCCGGACGGTGGAATGGGCCTATCCCCAGGCCGGGATCGTCTGCACGGCGCGCCACGAAAAGCCCCACCGGGGCGTGGCGGTGGAACATTTCCTCAACTCCGGCCCCTTCGCGATCCTGCCGATGACGGGGAACCGGTCCTCGATCGTCTGGACCGAGCGCCTGGAAACCGCAAAGCGCATGATGGCTTTGGACGGGGCGGGTTTCACGGCAGAGCTTGCCAAGCGCTTCGGCGATTTCCTTGGAGAGGTCGCGCTGGAAGGGCCGCGCTGGTCCTATCCCTTGTCGCTGCTCCATGCGGAGCGCTATTCCGCCGATCGGCTGGCCCTGCTGGGCGATTCCGCCCATGCGATCCATCCCATCGCCGGCCAGGGGCTCAATCTCGGTATCCGCGATGTGGCGGCGCTGGCGGAATTGATCGTGGATGACCGCAGGCTGGGCCTCGACCTCGGCAATCCCGGCCTGCTCGGCCGTTACGAACGTCGCCGGCGGCTCGACAGCGTTACCCTCTCGGCGGTGACGGACGGCCTTAACCGGCTCTTCTCCAATTCGATCGAGCCCATTCGCACGGTGCGCGATCTCGGCCTCGCGCTGGTGGATCGCCTGCCGCCGGTGAAGCGGATGCTCATGCGTCACGCCATGGGGGTGCTGGGCGACCAGCCGCGCCTCGTCAGGGGAGAGCCCCTCTAAGCCTCCGTTTCACGGGAGTGGAACGAAATGACGGCGAGGCTCTTCTAGCAGGCGAGACTACTCAAAGAGGCGACCCAAATGAGCATCCTGCTGCTCCTGATCATTCTCTTCGTAATTTTTGGCGGCGGTGGTTACTACGGCTACCGGCGTAACTACTATGGCGGCGGCGGCATGGGTATCGTCGGTATCCTGCTGATCATCCTCGTGGTCGGCCTGCTGTTCGGCGGTCCCCACATGGGATGGAACTACTACTAAAACCGGATAGCCGACGCCGCGCTAGCGGGGCTTTCCCGCCGTGGCGAGTTCCTGGAGATAAGCCTGCCAGCGCTTTTCCTGGTCGCGGCCCAACTCGTAGAGATAGCTCCAGGTATAGATGCCGGTGTCATGGGTGTCGTCAAAATGGATCCGGATGGCGTAATTGCCAACCGGATCCACACCCGTGAGGCCGACGCGTGATTTTCCGGCGACGAGCTGCTTCTGGTCGGGGCCGTGCCCCTGTACCTCGGCCGAAGGGCTTTCCACCCGGAGATATTCCGCCGGAAGCCGGAAACGACTGCCGTCGTCGTAATCGACCTCCAGGATCTTCTCGGCCTTCTTCAGGCGGATTTCGGTCGGCCAATGGACGGTGTCGAAGCCGCTCAAGCGCCGCGCTCCAAGGCTTCCTGGCCGCGTTTCGCCGCGGCGTCGGGATCGAGGGGACGGGCCTCGTCCACCAGCATGATGGGAATGCCGTCGCGGATCGGATAGGCGAGGCCGGCTTCTTCGCTGACCAGTTCCTGGGCTTCGCGGTCGTAGCGCAGCCGGCTCTTGGTGAGCGGGCAGACGAGGATCTCCAAGAGCCTCGGATCGACGTCGCTTCTGCTCTCGGCCATTTTAAGAACTCTCCGTCAGTGGCGCGGCGGGCTCTCGCCGTCGCTTCCATGTTCGTGGGTCGCCATTTCCACCAGGGCCCGCAACATCCGCGCCCGTTCGGGGAGATTGGGCGCTTCCAGAAGAGCCTGCTTCTCGCTCGGTTCGAAGGGGCAGATCATGGCGATGGTGGTGACGAGGCGCTCGTCGGGCGTCGCCTCGATGGTTTCCCAATCCGCCGAAATCCCATGCAGCTTGAAAAACGGCTTCAGCCGCTCCACCAGCCGGATGCGATCGGGCAATTCGCCCTGATCGGGCTCCAGGTCCGCCCGGAACGGCGTCCAGTCCGGCACCACTCTGCGATAGCCGCGCGATACCGGCAGTTCGCTCGCGACGCGGAAGCGCGCAACCCCGGCGAGCGTGATCAGGAAACGCCCGTCGTCGGTCTCGTTGAAGCTCGTGATCCGGCCGGCGCAGCCCGTCTGATAGATCGAGGGCTGACTGTCGGGCTGGCGCTCGTCGGGTTGTCCCGGCTGCGGCTGGACCATCCCGATCATCCGGCCCGAGCCCAGGGCGTCGCTCGTCATCGCGAGATAACGCGGCTCGAAGATGTTGAGCGGCAGCCGCCCCCGGGGCAGCAGCAGCACCCCGGTCAACGGAAAGACCGGCAGTTCTCTGGGAAGCTGCTCGAAAACCGGATCGAAGGGGGAGCCGCCCATGGAGAAAGCGCCGGCCGGTCAGGAAAAGAGGACCGAGGAGAGCCGCCGCCGCGACGTGAGCGTCAGCGGATCGGCCGGACCCATGGCCTCGAAGAACTTCAGGAGCTGCTTGCGGCCCGCCTGCTCGTTCCATTCCCGGGCGTTCTTGACCAGGGTCAGAAGCTCGTCGATGGCGCCTTCCCGGTCGCCCGCGCCGAAAAGGGCGGAGGCGAGGTCGAAGCGGGCCTGGTGATCCTTGGGATCGCTTTCGAGCCGGGCCTTCAATTCGCCCAGCGCGCCGGAAGCCTTGGCTCCCGCCTCGGCGAGATCGAGGCTCGCGCGGACGGCGACAATATCGGCGTGGCTGGCGCTCTGGGCCGGCACCTGGTCGAGGATCTGCCGCGCCTTGTCGAATTCCTGGCTTTCCACCGCGCATTTGGCCAGGCCGGCCATGGCCTCCACGTTATCGGGCTCATGCTCCAGGATCTGGGCGTAGATCCCTTGGGCTTCCGGGACCGCGCCCTCCGCCAGCGCTTCCTTCGCCATCACCAAGGCTTCCTCGATCGGCGAGGGGCCGACGGGGCCGGCGAGCTTGGCGATGAATTGCTTGATCTGGCTTTCGGGCACCGCGCCGACGAAGCCGTCGACCGGCCGGCCGCCCTTGAAGGCATAGACCGCGGGGATCGACTGGATGCGCATCTGCTGCGCGATCTCAGGGCTCTCGTCGATATTCACCTTGACCATGCGGACGGCGCCGCGCGCGTCGCGCACCGCCTTCTCCAGCAGGGGGCCGAGCTGCTTGCAGGGGCCGCACCAAGGCGCCCAGAAATCGACGATGACCGGGACTTCCTGCGAGGCGTCGACCACATCTTCCATGAAGGTGGCCGTGGTGCTGTTCTTGATGAGGTCCGCGCCGCCTTGAGATGCGCCGGCCCCGATGAGCTGTTCCATGGAAACTTTCCCGCGATGCTTTGGTCCACAAGATGGCCGCATGGCCGGTCGCTGGCAAGAGTCGCGATCAGGGTGAGGTCAGGTTCCCCCGGCGCGGTCCAGCGGTCCAAGATGTAGGATGCGGGGCGTGTGTCCGCAATCGGCGATGAAGCGCAGGAGATCGCCGGGCGAGACCGCCGTCGTCGCTTCGTTGGTCAGGGGATGGTAGTTGAGCGGATCCCGCTCCAGCATCTCGGCGTCGAGCACGAGGGTGACGCGCCGGTCCTTGTCGTTGATGAGCGAGAAGGGCGTGACGCTCCCCGGCCAGATCCCCAGCGTCTCGTAAAGGAGTTCCGGGCTTCCGAAGGAAAAGCGCGGCGAGCCCAGCGCTTCGGACAGCGCCTTCATGTCGAGCCGCCGGTCCTCCAGCATCACCGCCAGCCAGAGCCCGCCTTTCTTGTCCTTCAGGAAGAGGCTCTTGCAATGGCCGCCAGGCAGGGCGCCGCGCAGGGCCACCGATTCCGCGACCGTGAAAAGCGGCGGATGGTGGTGGGTCCGATGCGCGATCCCCAGGGCGTCGAGCCGGGCGAAAAGCTGGTCTGGCGTGGCAGGCATTGGGGTAGGATAACTTTGCTCCGCGATAGGTCCAAGCCTGTGCTTGCAATGCGGCGATCTCTGGCTATTATGCGCGCCGCACCGATTTAGGACCCGGCGGTGCCGCGATGCGGGCGTAGCTCAGGGGTAGAGCACAACCTTGCCAAGGTTGGGGTCGAGGGTTCGAATCCCTTCGCCCGCTCCAATTTCAAAATCTGTAAAAGCGCCCGAGCGATGTTTTTCGCTCGAGGCCGAGCCGCGAGCGAAGCGGTTGCGGCCTCCGCGCGCTTGTGCTGTCTTCGTGCGAAACGAGGAGGATGCGATGAAGGTTGCGGTGATTGAGGCCGGCTCGGCGGGCCGGTCCTGGGCTCTGGTCTTCGCGCGCGGCGGATGCGAGGTGACATTGCAGGATCCGTCCCGCGAGGCGCTCGACGCGGCGGCGGCCTATATCGCCAATCGGGCGAAGGAACTTCAGGCTGCGGGTCTTCTCCCGGGCCAGACCCCGGAACAGGTCTCGGCCCGCCTCCATATCACCCAAAGCCTCGAAGAAGCGGTCAAGGACGCCGACTGGATCCAGGAGGGCGGTCCTGAGATCCTCGCCGAAAAGCAGCGGCTTTTCGCGGCCATCGATCCGGTGGCGCCCGAAGGCGTGATCGTGGCCAGTTGCACCTCCGGCCTCCCGCCGAGCGGCTTCACCGAAAACCTGAAGGGCCGCTCCCGCTGCCTCGTCGCCCATTGCGTCAATCCGCCGGAGCTTCTGCCCTTCGTCGAGATTTGCCCGGCGCCCTGGACCGATCCCCGCCATCTCGAAGAAGCGCGGGCCTTCATGGCGAAGATCGGCATGGTGCCCGCCGTCATGACCCGCGAGGTGCCGGGCTTCCTCATGAACCGGCTGCAGACCGCCGTCATTGCCGAAGCCTTCCGTCTCGTGGAGGACGGCATCGCCTCGGTCGAGGACGTGGATGCGGCGATCAAGCACGCGCTGGGCCTGCGCTGGGCCTTCATGGGGCCTTTCGAGACCATCGATCTCAATGCGCCCAAGGGTCTCGCCGATTGGTGCGAGCGTTATGGCGGCACCAATGTGGAGATTATGCAGGCCCAGTCGCCGCGCGATTGGAGCCCCGAACTTGTCGCCAAGGCCCATGCGGAGCGCCGCGCCATCCTGCCGATGGAAGACCAGCCCGCCCGCCAAGCCTGGCGCGACCGGACCTTGATGTCGTTGATCGCGCATCTCACCCAAAAAAGCTGATGAGCAAAACCCGATGAGCACGGGGCTGACGCCGCGCGAGGTCGGCATCGTCATCACCGGCACGCTGATGGCGATGTTCCTCGCGGCGCTCGACCAGACCATCGTCGCCACGGCCCTGCCGCCGATCGCCGGCGAATTCGGGGATTTCACGCTGGTGTCCTGGGTGGTGACCGCCTATCTCGTCACCTCGACGGCGGTGACGCCGGTCATCGGCAAGCTCAGCGATCTCTACGGGCGGCGAAGCGCGCTTCTCGTGGCGGGCGCGGTTTTCATGGCCGCCTCGATCTTCTGCGCCCTGGCGACCAGCATGACCGCGCTGATCTTCGCGCGGGCCCTGCAGGGCCTCGGCGGCGGCGCGCTCATCACCGTGCCCATGGCGATCATCGGCGATGTGGTCTCCCCGCGCGAGCGCGGCCGCTATGCCGGGTATTTTTCCTCCATGTGGGTGGCGGCGGCGCTTACGGGGCCGATCCTCGGTGGGTTCCTGACCGAGTATTTCGGCTGGCGGCTGATCTTCTGGATTAACATTCCGCTCGGTGCCGCGGCGCTCCTGGTGGTCAACCAGGTGCTGAAGAAGCTGCCGGTCACGCCGCGCCGGGGGTCCATAGACTATCTCGGCGTCGCCTGGCTCACCGGCGGGACGGTGGCGCTGCTGTTTCTCCTGTCGCTCGGCGGCAAGCGGATCGCCTGGATCGGCGTGCCCTCTCTCCTGCTCGCGGTCACGGCGCTTGTCCTGGCCGCGCTTTTTATCCGCCGGCAGTGGGTCGCCAAGGAGGCGATCGTGCCGCCGCGCTTCCTGCGCCACAGAGTGATCGCGCCGGTTCTCGCGGTCGGCGTGCTGGTGCCGGGAACCCATCTGGCGCTCTCGGTCCTGGCGCCGATCTATTTCCAGGTGGCGCTCGGCAAGTCGGTCAGCACCTCGGGGCTCCTGATGATCCCCTTGATGGTCTCTTCGACCATGACGGCCAATCTGGCCGGGCTCTATTCGCGGAAATATGCCCGTTACAAGACGCCGCCGCTCTATGGGCTGACCTTTACGGTGATCGTCATGGGGCTGGTCGCCTTCTTCATCGACCGGCTTTCGGCACCCG
Source organism: Rhodospirillales bacterium (assembly GCA_947473305.1). Classification (GTDB taxonomy): domain Bacteria; phylum Pseudomonadota; class Alphaproteobacteria; order ATCC43930; family CGMCC-115725; genus CANJCB01. The sequence continues at coordinate 68,663 of CANJCB010000002.1, read as the reverse complement.
CCGTCTCCTTCGCGCTGATGGCGGCGGGGCTGGGGATCGGCCCCTCCTATCCCTGCGCCACGGTCGCCGCCCAGAACGCGGTGGAGCGGCAGGACATGGGCGCGGTCACCGGCGCGGTGACCTTTTCCCGGGCGCTCGGCGGAGCGCTCGCCATCGCCGCCGGTTCGGCGCTGCTGCTGGGCCTCCTCTCCGGCATGCTCGATCAGCTGCCTATGGAAGGCGAGCGGATCGCCAGCCTGGAGGATCTTGCGCGCCAGACCTTGCCGCCGGCCGCCCGCGCCGCCGTGGCCCAGGCCTTCGGCGTGCTCTTCGGGGTGATGGCGGGGATCTTCGCCCTCGGCCTCGCCGTCTTCGCCCTGGTTGAGGATCGGGTCTTGAGCGACCAGCCGACCATCCGCACGGTGGCCTCGCCCGACTAGGGTCTTCCTAGATCCGGCTTCAGGTAGCCGCGCAGGATGGCCTGCAGCACGACCCCCACATGGATCTGCATCGGGAACCGGCCCGAGACGATCCACTCCCGGAAGTCGCTTGCCGTCACGAGCGCCGTCTCGACACCGGCTTCGGGGACATGGGCCTCATCGCGGCCGTCGATTTCGACGAAGAACCCGTGGAGGCTGTTGCCGAGGCGGCCGGCCTCCACCACAGCCTTGCCAAGCGCGTGGAGGCGTCCTGCGACATATCCTGTTTCCTCCCGCAGTTCGCGGCGGCAGGTTTCGCCGGGCGGCTCGTCGCCATCGATCAGGCCCGCGGGGAGTTCCCAGGTGAAGGCCTCGATGGCGGGACGATATTGCCGGACCAGCGGGAAACGGCCGTCGGAGGTGATCGCCAGGATCGCCACATAATCGGGCGGCGTGATCGCATGATAGGTTTAGGGCGGGCCTCCCGGCCGGAATTCGACTTCCCGTTCGACGATCTCGACCCAGGGTGACAGTCGGCTCTTGCGCCGGGAAAGGATGCGGGGCCAGCCGTTGGTCATTTCTGTCCCCTGGTCGGCGAGGCTGCCGGGCGGTCCAGCACCCAGACGATGCCCCCGGGCAAGGCGATGACGAGGTTCAGAAGCCCGAAGAGAATCGAGGCCGAAAGCGCCGGCTCGGCTGGAATGCCCGCCGCGCCCAGGAAATAAACCATGGCCCCCTCCCTGACCCCCCAGCCCGCGAGCGAGATCGGCACCATGCTGAGAAGCAGCACGGGCGGGAAGAGGATGAGGACGGAAGTGAGCGGAAGCTCGATGCCCAAACCCTGTCCCAGGCCATAAACCGTCAGGCCGAAAAGCAGCTGGTTGACCAGGGCAAGCAGGAAGCTCGCGATGCCCCAGGGCCAGGACCGGGCAAGCTTGCGTCCATCCGCGCCCAAGGCGGCGAGGCTCGCGGCGAGGGCGGCAAGTCCCGGCCGCTGAAGGGGCGGCAGAATGCCGGTGAGCCGGTCCAGGATCGCGATGACCGAAAGGCCGCCGATTGCCACCACCGGCGCGGCGATCAGCAAAAGACTTATCGGAGCAAGCTCCGGAAGCGAGAGCAGCACGGGCAGCGCCGCGGCGATGAAGACCACCGCGGCCGCCAGCGCCAACACGCGGTCGAGCACCACGCTGCTGACCGCCTGGGGCAGCGCAATGCCGGCGCGGCGGGCGTACCAGACCCGATAGACATCGCCGCCGAGGCCGGTGGGCAGGGCCTGGCTGAAGAAAAGAGCCGCAAGCGTCGCTTTGAAAAGGGCGTCGAACCGAAGCGGCCGGGCGGTGGCGGCGAGAATGGCGTTCCACCGCGCGGCGAAGAAAACCAGGCTGGCGGCCATGCAGGCCAAGGGGAGGAGGAGCCCCTGAAGCGGGAAGGACTTGAGATGGGCGACAATCGCCTGAGGATCGGAAAAGCGAAAAAAGACGAGGGCGAGCAAACCCATCGTCACCGCCAGCTTGAGCCCGGTTACGGCGGCGCGCTTCCATCCGGGGGAACTCGCCGAACGGTCCTCAGGGAAGTCTATTCGCGCCGTCAAGAAACCTCCAGATATCGACCACCGGCTTGCCCTTCAGATCCACGCCCCGATAGGCGCTATGCGGCGTACAGAGAATCAGCAGATCGCTGCGTTCCACCACGTCTTCCAAGGGTGTCAGATCGGGATCGGTCCGGACGAAGGGATCGGTGGTCAGGACCTTTCCCGCCAGCCCGCTCAACATATTCTTGAACTTGTAGCTCAAGGAGGCGCGGGTGTCGTCGATATCGGCTTTGAAGTCCATGCCGAGTAGCCCCACGGTCAGCGGGGCAAGATCAAAGCGCGCACGCAGATCGTCGATGATGCGAAGCACGATGCCTTCGTTGATGAGCATCGCCGCCTGGCCCAGGGTGAATTGGTTCTGGGCGAAGGCGGCGAGCTGCATGGTGTCCTTGAAGAGGCAGGGTCCCGCCGCAAGGCCCGCGGAGGGGATGCCTTTGGCGCGCGGGTAATGGTGACGCATGGCGCCATGGATCGCGCCGTAATCGAGCCCGCCGGACTTGGCGATCAGATAGAACTGGTTGGTGGTCGCGAATTCGATATAGCGGTAGGCGTTGTTGAAAAGCTTGGCCAGTTCCGCCTCCGCGGGCTTCACCCGGACGATCTCGGGGGCGATCAGGCCGAAGAGACGGGCGGCTTCCTCCTCGGCCTCGGGCGAGACGCCGCTCACGATCTGCGGCATTTGCCCAAGCTCCCGGATCCCTTGTCCCTGGACGACTCGTTCGGGACAGAAGGCGACTTTCAGGCGTTTGCCCTGGCGTTCCAGATAGCCGGCGATCCAATCGGTCGTGCCGGGATAAAGCGTCGAGCGCAGGATGAGAAGCTGCCCCTCGGAAAGCCAGGGCAGGAGATCGTCGATGCAGGCCTGGACGACCTTGCGGACGGGGTTGAGGAATTCATCGACCGGCGTTCCGATGGTGACGATGACGGGAGCTCCGGCCGTTATCTCCGCCGGCGACGTCGAGAAGGCGAGCCTCTTGTCCTTCAGGGCCGCGGCAAGCAGCGGTTCGGCGTCCTGCTCCAGGAAGGCCAGCCGGCCGGCCGCCAGCTCGTCGAGAGCGCAGCGGTTGAGGTCGTTGATATTCACCCGAAGACCGGCGCGGGCGAAGGCGAGCACCAGCGGAACGCCAACGTGGCCGGCGCCTCCGACGACGGTGAGATCCGGCGCGCCTGTGCCGGACATCAGATCTCCTCCGGCAGGGGCAGCGGCGTGACGATCTTTCCCCGGAAGCCCTTCCCGCGAAGCTTCGACGCCAGTTCTCCGGCCATATGCCAGGAGAGGATGAGCGCGCAATCCGGCTGGTCTTCCAAAAGCCGGCTCTCCTCGACGATGGGGATCAGGGTTCCCGGCATGTATAGGCCGATCTTGAGCGAGCCTTCGACCTCGCAGACATAGTCGAGGATCGAATGATCGAGCCCGACATGGGTGATGAGCGTCGAGGCGCGGGACGGCGCGCCGATGCCGCAAATTCTCCCGCCGCGCTCCTTCACCTCCGCCAGCAGCCGGTGAAGCCGGAGCTTGGAGAGCGTCACGTCGCGGCGGAACTCGGCAAGCCGCCGCCGCATCGCCTCTCCGCTCGGCTCCGCGGTCCGCATTTCGGCGAGGCCGGAATGAAGCGGATAGGCCCCCTTCCGGGCGGCATAGACCCGGATGGAGCCGCCATGCGTCGGGATCGGGCGGGCTTGGAAGATTTCGAGCCCGTGCATCTCCAGGAGATGGCCGAGGCTGCGCAAGGAGTAGTAGCGCAGATGCTCGTGATAGACGGTGTCGTATTGCAGCCGGTCGAGCAGGCTGACGAGATAGTGGGATTCGGAAAGGAAGACGCCTGTGTCGTCGAGCATTTCCAGGATGCCCTCGATGACGCCGTGAACGTCTTCGATATGGGCAAAGCAGTTCGCCGCGGTGACGACGCGCGCTGGTCCCTTCTCCCGGCGGATCGTCCGCGCGGTCTCCGGCCCGAAATAGCGGCGGAGGGTCTCGACGCCCCTGGCTTCCGCAAGCTTCCCCACATCGGTAGGCTCGATGCCCAACACGCGATGTCCTCCGGCCCGGAAATTGGCAAGCAGGGTCCCGTCGTTGGAGCCGATGTCCACGACGAGGTCGCCGGGCTTGAGGCCGGCCAGGGCCGTCGCTTCCCGGGCGAGGTCGGCGAAATTCTCGCGCAGGATCCGGGTGGTGCCGCTGGTATAGGGATAGTCGGGCGGGAAGAGGAGGGCGGGATCGACCGAAAGCCCTAGCTGGACCAGCTCGCAGACCGGGCAGAAGAGGAGGCTCGCCGGATAGGCGGGCTGCTCGCGGGGGGTGTCGCCGATGGCGCTCATCCGGTTGACCGGCGGCATGAAGCCCAGGAAAAGTACGGTTTCGAGGGAAGCGGAGCCGCAGATCTGGCAGGCGTGAATGGGAACGCTGCCGCCGGTCCCGGCAGCGCGCGGCGCATACTTCTCGGTCACCATGTCACCTCTGGAATGTGGTCTCTTTTGGTAGGGGGACTAAGGGCGAGGGGGGCAAGGTGAGCATGGTCGGAATACCAGGCCACCGTCCCCGGCAATCCCTGCGCCAGCGTGAGGCGGGGCGCAAAGCCGAGGGCCGCGAGCTTGCCGATATCCGGGCATCGCCGCCGGGGGCCGCCGGGCCGCGCCGCGCCCGGCTCCAGCACGACCGCCCGGCCGAAGCAGTTCGCCATCCGATGGGCAAGATCGGCGATCGTGACCTCCTCGGTCGTGCCGATGTGATAGATGCCCAGATGCTCGCCCCGCTCGCGCAGGACCAGCACGCCCGCCACCAGGTCCTCCACATGGCAGAAGGCCCGCGTTTCCTGGCCGGAGCCCTGGATGGGAAAGGGCAGAGGTCCTGAAGGATGGTCCCCGATCCCGCGCATCAGGCGGAGCGCGAATTGCGGCACCACATGTTCCCAGCCCATGTCCTGCCCATAGATGTTATGCGGCCGGAAAACGATCACCCGCTCGAAATGCCGGCGGCCGAAATTAAGCGCCAGCAATTCGCTGACGATCTTGCCGCCGCTATAGGAAAAGCGGGGGTTCAAGGGGTCGGGCACAACCAGAGGCACGGTCTCGTCGGCCGGGAGGCGCGGCGGATCGTGGTAGACCTCGGAACTGGAGGCCAGGATCAGCCGGCCCACTCCCTGGGTCCGGCAGCCGTCGATCACGTTCAGCATCCCCCGGACACCGACATCGAGCACCAGATCGGGGGCGCTGTAGAAGAATTGGGTACCGTTGACGAAGGCGAGATGATGGACCTCGTCCATGCCCTTGAGGGCGGCGCAGACCAGGGCGGGATCGCGTATATCGCCTGCCATGAACTCGATGGAGGCCTGGACGTCTCGAAGCCGGCGGTGAGCGCCCCGCGACGCATCGTCCAGCACCCGGACGGCATGTCCCGCGCGCAACAGGCCCTTGACGAGCGCCGCACCGATGAAGCCCAATCCGCCGGTGACCAATATCCGCGCGGCGCTCATGGCAGTTCCGCCTCCGGCAGGACCCGCAGCCTATAGCTGCCGGCGAACACCGGCCTTTCGCTGGCGTCCACCACCCCGATCCTTACCATCGCCTTCTCCAAAGCCCGGTTTTTCGGCTAGCTTTGCGGCGGCAGCATTCCAGGTCGATTTCCTCGACGCAAAGTGAGTCCGTCCATCTCCCCATGACTCTCTTCTTCACCAGCGACACGCATTTCGGTCATGGCGGGGCCTTGGGTCTCTTCAAGCGACCCTTCGATTCCGTGGTGGAGATGAACCGGGCGATGGTCGAAGGCTGGAACGAGACGGTGGGCCCGGAGGACGAGGTCTGGCATCTCGGCGATTTCGCGATCGGACCGAAGGGGGCGGCGCTCGCCGAACTTTTCCGCTCGCTCAACGGCCGCAAGCATCTCGTCGCGGGCAACAACGACAGCCCCGAGGCGCGGGCTCTTCCGGGTTGGGCCTCGGTGTCGCCCTATGCCGAGATGGAGATCGGGGGGCGGCTCCTCGTGATGTGCCACTTCCCCTTCCGGTCCTGGAACCGCATGGCGAAGGGCGCCATCGATCTTCATGGACATAGCCATGGAACGATGAAGCCGCTTCTCCGGCAGGTGGATGTCGGGGTGGACGCCTGGAACTTCCGCCCGGCGAGCCTTGACGAGGTTTTAGAGAGGGCGGCGGCGCGGCGCAGGGCCTAGCGGGGCGGCGCGGGCTCGTAGAGCGCTTTGGCGTCCGCGGCCAGGGCGGCCCTGGCGTCGGGGCGCGTGTACATCATATGGCCGCCGCGATAGAGCTTCAGGTCGATCGGCCGCGCGTCCGCCAGGGGCGGCATCGCATCGATCAGATAGCGCGAGGCGAGGTAGGGCGTCACCATGTCGGAGACCCCATGGGCGATCATCACCTTGAGCGCGGGATCCGCCGCCCTCGCTTCGTGTAGGGCCTCCATCGAGCCCGCATAGCCTTGCCCCCGCTCGCCCTCGCGCCATTGCCAGTGACCGGAGACCTCGCCTTCGAGGAGGCCGTAGGACTGCTCGCTGCGATAGTTGAGTTCGTCCCGCGCATAGGCCGTGAAAGCGGTCGTGAAAGGCGCGATCGAGGCGGTGAGAATGGGATCGGCGCCGCGCGGCCGGGCGCTTTCGGGATAGGGATCGAGCCCGGCCACGGTCGCGTCGTAGCGGCTCGCGATCTTGCCCTCGCCCGGGGCGGCGGCGCGGATGAAGGCGTCGACCGGCACGCGGCCCCGGTAATGCGCCACCGTTTCCACGGGAAGCCCGGTGAGCCGGGCGGTCTCCCGATAGAGCCTGTCGGCGGCGGCCGGATCTTTCGGGCCGGAAACGATGCCGGTGAGATAGTCGCCCAGTGCGAAACGCTCCGTCTCGGCGAGCGAGGCGGAGGACGGCGGGTCCCCGGTTTCGACGGCGAGCCTCGTGGCCGAATAGGCCGCGAGCAGGAAACTCCAGGGCAGGGGATCGTATGGATTGGCCCAGGTCAGCGAGAATTCGAGCGCGGGCGAAACCATGACGATGCCGAACAGCGCGATGCCGCGCTCGTTGCGCAATTGCTTGGCGAGCCGGGCGGCGCGAAAGCCCCCGTAGCTCTCGCCGACCAGGAATTTCGGCGAGAGCATCCGGCCGTTCCGCGTGAGGTAGAGCCGGATGAAGGCGGCCATGGCGTTCACGTCCTGGCGCACGCCCCAGAAATTCTTCGCGATATCGCCCTGGGAGCCGACGCCTCGACTGAATCCCGTACCGATCGGATCGACGAAGACGAGGTCTGTGAAAGGCAGCCAGGTATCGGGATTGTCGGCGAGCTTCACCGCCGAAGCCGGCATTCCGCCGCCGGGCGGAAAGACAATGACGCGGGGACCCATCGCGCCGAGCTGGAGATAGGCGGAGGCCGCTCCGGGACCGCCGTTGAAGGCGAAGGTGATCGGCCGTTCGGCGGCCGCCCCGCCTTCCTGCCCGCCTTCCTGGACGTAAGCGACGTAAAACATGTCGCCGAGGTGCTTGCCTTCTCCGTCGCGCAGGGGAAGCGACCCCGCCGTGGCGGTATAGGCGAGGGGCTTGCCGCCGACTTCGATCGAATGGCGGGTGACCGCATCGGCCGTGACAGCGGCGCCATCCGTTGCCGACGGGTTTGCGGCGGGAGGCGTGGCCTGTTCGGTGGGCGCCGTCCGCCCGGCGCCGCGACCCTGGGCGGAGAGCGGCAGGGGCACAAGGACGATCGCGAAAGCCGCGAGGCAGGCGAGAAGACGATGCGGCATGAACCTACTCCGACCAGGGGCAGTCATTCTGCCTTGGTCGGAAGCCCGGCCCAAGCGGTTCAAGAAGGCCGCTTTCCTCAGACGAGAATGTCGAGAAGCCGGCCCCGGGGCTGGTTGCGGGCCTGGGAGGGGTCGGTCTTCCCGCGCTGCGCGGCGTTGGAGGGATCGGTCGAAACGGCGGTTGGCTGTCGCGCAGCAAAGGCCGCGGTCGCGGATCGCGTCTGTAACAGATTGAGCGAAGCGGAGGAAAAACCGGCTCTTTGCGAAGAAATATCCATGACCCGCCCCGTTTGGCCGCGATAGGCCGAAAACTGGGCAAATTTATGGAGAAGGCCGTGAATAAGTTCTTAATAACGGGCGCCAAGCGGAAAAAAATGCCTAGTCGTAAACTATTCCGACATCACCCTGGGCGCATAAGGAGGAACAACCTAAAGACGAGGTCTACCGGCCAAAAAAGACTGGCTTGCCAGCCGACCGCCAGCTCACCGAGAGATATGCGCCGGTCGCCCGTTTGGAGGTCGAGGACAAGGTGCAAAGCCAGATCCAGCACGATCCCGGCGATGTAAATCCAGATGAGCCATCGCATCCGCCTGCTCGATTGTCCCATCTTTGCCTCAAGCGGCCCCCGCAAGGCCCGATACAAATTGATACACAGAATTACAAATCATTACTTCAAAGGGGTCAGATAACCAGCAATCTTGTATCGGCCAACAGGGCAATTCGAGATGCGGGCCTTCACCCGGGTGACACGGGAAACTCGTTGAGAAGCATCTCCGGTTCGATCGACAGCAGTCTTTAGGTCGGCCAGAGCGGATGGAGGTTAAGTTGGGAAGATTGGATTGGAACATGGAAAGCTTCGAGACCCGCACCGTCAACAGCCGTGGTGACAACCAGCACCTGATGACCCGCGAAAGCGCGGTCGCGCTGATCGATCATGGCCGACTTCGCCGCGAATGCCTGAAGCTCGCCCTGACCGAGCACAACCCGGGCTGGCATGTGACCGATGTCGGCAGCGCCGAGGACGTCGTCCATCTGGCCCATTCCGGCGAGAATTTCGATCTTCTCCTGCTGGGCGCCGCCACCTCCGACCATATCGACCTGCAGCAGATCGAGCTTCTGCGCTCCGCCTTGCCCGACGTTCCGATCGTGGTCGTGGCCGAGAACGACAATCCGCCGCGCGCCCGCGCCATCCTCAACGCCGGGACCCGGGGTTTCCTGCCCGCTTCCCTGAGCCTCAAGGTCCTGATGGGCGCCCTCGATCTCGTGCTTGCCGGTGGGGTCTATGTCCCATCGTCGCTGATCGAGCCCGGTCCCGCCCGTGCCGGCGCCTGGCAGACGCCCTCGCGTCCCTCCGAGCCCTGGTCCGAACTGACCCGCCGCCAGCGCGATGTGTTGAGCCTCATCTCCCAGGGCAAGTCCAACAAGCTGATCGCCGATGCGCTCACCATGTCGGAAAGCACCGTCAAGGCGCATGTGAAGCAGATCATCAAGCGGCTTCATGTGGCGAACCGCACCCAGGCGGCTCTCCTCGCCACAGGAAGTGCCGGCTTCGTCTCGCCGCACACGATTTCCACGCCGACCCATATGCCGGCCCGTGCGCCGGCCATGGCTCCGGCCGTCAACCACGCCATGTCGAGCTACGGGCTCGCAAAGTAGCGCCGTCGCGTCCCCCCGCGACGTGGGGTCCGACCGACGATTGCTGCCTGATCCGGTCGGACCCCGTGCGCCTTGTTTCTAGGCGCATGAAGATGGATATAATCGGTTGAACCGAGGGCGCCGCTCCTTTCAGGGTCGGCGCCCTTCGTCCATAAACGCGCAAGGGAGCGAACCGACATGTCCAGCCCGACCCTCATTCCGGTATCCCAGCAGCAAGCTCAGGATGCCTGGGTCGACGAAACCGCCTATTGGAGGCTTTATCAGGAGTCGGTATCGGATCCTGAGGCTTTCTGGCGCGACCAGGGCAAGCGGATCACCTGGATCAAGCCCTATACCAAGATCAAGAACACCAGCTTCGAGGGCGATGTCAGCATCCGCTGGTACGAGGACGGAACCCTCAACGCCAGCGCCAATTGCATCGATCGGCACCTGGCGACCCGGGCGGACCAGACCGCGATCCTCTGGGAGGGCGACAGCCCCGACGAGCAGCGCCATGTCAGTTACGCCGAGATGCACGAGGCGGTCTGCCGGCTCGCCAATGTGCTGAAGTCGCGCGGCGTAAAGAAGGGCGACCGGGTCACGATCTATATGCCAATGATCCCCGAGGCGGCCTTCGCCATGCTCGCCTGCGCGCGGATCGGGGCGGTCCATTCCGTGGTCTTCGGCGGTTTCTCGCCGGACAGTCTCAGCGGCCGCATCCTCGATTGCGCGTCACGGGTCGTGATTACGGCCGACGAGGGTCTGCGCGGCTCCAAGAAGGTGCCGCTCAAGGCTAATACGGACGAGGCGCTGAAGCATTGCCCCGATGTCGATACGGTCATCGTGGTGCGCCGCACCGGCGGCGCTATCGGCTGGGTCGAGGGGCGCGACGTCTGGTATCACGAGGCCTGCGGCGCGGCGTCCCGCGATTGCCCACCTGAGGAGATGAGCGCGGAAGATCCGCTTTTCATCCTCTACACTTCGGGCTCGACGGGGAAACCCAAGGGCGTGCTTCATACGACGGGCGGCTATCTCGTCTATGTCTCGATGACCCATCAATATGTCTTCGATCACCACGACGGCGACATCTATTGGTGCACGGCCGACGTGGGCTGGGTGACGGGCCACAGCTATATCCTCTACGGTCCGCTCGCCAATGGGGCGACGACGCTGATGTTCGAGGGTGTGCCGAATTACCCGGACAGCTCACGGTTCTGGCAGGTCGTCGACAAGCATAAGGTCAATATCTTCTACACGGCGCCGACCGCCGTCCGCGCCCTGATGCGCGATGGCGACGATTTCGTCAAGAAGACCTCCCGCGCCTCGCTGCGGGTTCTGGGCTCGGTCGGCGAGCCGATCAATCCCGAAGCCTGGCTCTGGTATTACAATGTGGTCGGCGACGGGAAGCGGCCCATCGTCGATACCTGGTGGCAGACGGAGACAGGCGGCATCCTGATTACGCCGCTTCCAGGGGCCACCGCCTTGAAGCCGGGATCGGCCACCCGGCCCTTCTTCGGGGTGAAGCCGATCATCGTGGACGGCGAAGGCAAGGAACTTCATGGCGCGACGGAGGGGAACCTCTGTCTTGCGGATAGCTGGCCGGGCCAGATGCGAACGGTCTACGGCGACCACAAGCGTTTCATCGAAACCTATTTCGCGACCTTCCCCGGCCGGTATTTCACCGGCGACGGCGCCCGCCGCGACGAGGATGGCTATTACTGGATCACCGGCCGGGTGGACGACGTGATCAACGTCGCGGGCCATAGGCTCGGTACGGCGGAAGTCGAAAGCGCGCTGGTCGCCCATCCCCATGTCGCGGAATCGGCGGTCGTCGGCTATCCCCACGACATCAAGGGCCAGGGCATCTATGCCTATGTGACGCTGAAGCTGGGCATCGAGGCGGACGAGGCGCTGCGCAAGGAACTGGTCGCCTGGGTCCGCAAGGAGATCGGGCCTATCGCTACCCCGGATCTCATCCAATGGGCGCCGGGCCTGCCGAAGACCCGGTCGGGCAAGATCATGCGCCGCATCCTGCGCAAGATCGCCGCCAACGAGCACGATCAGCTCGGCGACACCTCGACCCTCGCCGATCCGGCGGTGGTGACCGACCTGGTCGGCAACCGGATGAACAAGGGCTAGATCAGCCCGGTGCTTATGAGCCCGTCATGGCGCGAAGCTGGCGGTTCGCCACCGTCAGCTTCGCGAGATCCGGATTGGCCGCCGCCTTGATCTCCTGCACCACGCCGGCGAGATGATCGAGGTCGCGGCCGCGGCTCTCGATCCACTTGTTCAAATTCTTCGATCCACCTTCCGCGAAAGCCTGGGCGGTGAGTTTCGCCTGATGGCCGTAGAGGTCTTCCAATAGGGCTTCGATGGCGAGCTTCCGCCAGGTCGTATCCGCCCGAAGGCTTCTCGCCGCGTGCCGCATCGTATCGAGCGAGAAGCGGTCGCCGATCTCGTAAAAGCCGCGCGCCAGCTCGATGAGATCGAGCCCGCTGTCGAGGCTCAACCGGACGATATCGACCGACGAGATCAGGAAATTGAGGCGAGTAGCCTTCAGCGCAAGGGATTTAGGCGCGCCCTTCTCGACGAGGGCGGCGATGCGGCGATCGAGCTGGATGCGCTCTTCGGCGGGCAGCAGGGCCGGAATCTGCTCGGCGAGTTTTGCAATGCCCGCATGGAATTCGTCGATCCGCGCCTTGATGTCGAGCGGCTTGCCCGCCCGCAGGAACCAGCCCACGGCGCGGGCGATCAGCCGTTCCGACGCGCGATGCAGCTCGGTCTGCAAGGCGGCCGGGACCTTGTTGTCGAGCATGTCGATAGCGGCCCAAACGGCCTCCAGGTCGAAGACGCCCCGCACGATGGTATAGGCGCGGACCACGTCGCCGGGACCTCGGCCGCTGCGCTCGCGCATCTCCTCGACGAAGGTGATGCCGCAATGATTGACGAGATCGTTGGCCGCGACAGTCGCGATGATCTCCCGCCGCAGCCGGTGGCGCTCGATCTCCGGTTTCTGGCGCTTCACCAGGGCTTTCGGGAAATAGGCGATGAGATCGGCCTCGAGCCGGGGGTCGTCCGGCAGGTCCGTCTCGACGAGATCATGGGCGAGGTTGTTCTTCACATAGGCCAGCAGCACCGCCAGCTCCGGCCGCGTCAGCGACTTGCCGGAGGCGGCCCGCGCCGCCAAAGCCTTGTCGTCGGGAAGATATTCGACGGCGCGATCCAGCCGGCCGTCGCGCTCCATCTCCCGCATCAGCCGGGACTGTTCGTCGAGGCGGTCGGCGCCCTGGGATTCGGCCAGGGTCAGCGCCAGGGTCTGGAGGTAATTGTCCCGCAGCACGAGCTGCCCGACTTCGTCGGTCATGTCGCCCAGAAGCTTGTCGCGCTGCTTGAGGCTCATGCTTCCCGAGGCGACCACCCCATTGAGCAGGATCTTGATATTGACCTCGTGGTCCGAGGTATCGACGCCGGCGGAATTGTCGATGGCGTCGGAATTGATCCGGCCGCCGCCGAGCGCGTATTCGATCCGGGCCCGCTGGGTGACGGCGAGATTGGCGCCCTCGCCGACGACCTTGGCGCCGATGGCCGAGGCGTCGATGCGCAGCGCGTCATTGGCCCGGTCGCCCGCATCCGCGTTGGTTTCGGCGGAGGCCTTGATATAGGTCCCGATCCCGCCGAACCAGAGCAGGTCCACGGGCGCCTTGAGCAGGGCCTGGATGAGATCCGGCGGTGCCATCTGGCTCGCCTCCGTGCCGAGCCTCGCCCTCATTTCCGGCGAGAGGGGGATCGATTTCAGGCTGCGCTCGAAGATGCCGCCGCCTTTGGAGATGAGACCCCGGTCGTAATCGCCCCAGCTCGAGCGCGGCAGGTCGAAGAGCCGTTTCCGCTCCGCCCAGGCCTTGGCCGGGTCGGGATTGGGGTCGAGGAAGATATGGAGGTGGTTGAAGGCGCCGAGAAGCTCGATATGCCGCGAGAGCAGCATGCCGTTGCCGAAGACGTCGCCCGACATGTCGCCGACGCCGACCACCGTGAAATCGGTCGTCTGGATATCCGTGCCGATCTCGCGGAAATGACGCTTTACCGCCTCCCAGGCGCCGCGCGCGGTGATCCCCATGGCCTTGTGGTCGTAGCCCGCCGATCCGCCGGAGGCGAAGGCGTCGTCGAGCCAGAAGCCGTAATCGGCGGAAATCCCGTTGGCGATATCCGAGAAGGTGGCGGTGCCCTTGTCCGCCGCCACCACGAGATAGGGATCGTCGCCGTCATGGCGGACGGTGTTCTTGGGCGGAACCACCTTCGCGCCGACGATATTGTCGGTGAGGTCGAGCAAGCCCCGCATCAGGGTCTTGTAGCATTCGACGACCTCGGCCATGAGCGCGTCGCGCGGGGCCGGCGGGCGCTTTACCACGAAGCCGCCCTTCGATCCCACCGGGACGATGACCGCGTTCTTGACCATCTGCGCCTTCATCAGGCCCAGGATCTCGGTGCGGAAATCCTCCTTGCGGTCGGACCAGCGGATGCCGCCGCGCGCGACCTTGCCGCCCCGGAGGTGGCAGCCCTCCATGCGCGGGCTATAGACATAGATCTCAACGAGCGGACGCGGCAGCGGCAGCAGCTCGATTTCCCGGCTCGCCAGCTTCACAGACAGATAGGGCTTGGCGCGGCGGTCGGCCCCCTTCTGGTAGTAATTGGTGCGCAGCGATTTCCGGATCAGCGTCAGGAAGCTCCGGATGATCCGGTCCTCGTCAAGGTTCTCCACCCGGTCGAGCGCCGCTTCGAGCTTTTTCTCCGCCGCAGCCAGGGCGCGATCCCGGTCCTTCAGCGTCGGATCGAACTTTGTCTCGAAGAGGCCGACGAGCTGGGCGGCGATGGCCGGGTAGCGGGAGAGGGTGTCCTCCATATAGGCTTGGCTGAAGGCGTTTCCGGCCTGGCGCAGCACCTTGGCGTAAAGCCGCAGCACGACCACCTGCCGCCAGCCGAGGCCCGCGCCCAGGATCAGGCGGTTGAACCCGTCGCTTTCCGCCTCGTCCGCCCTGATCCGGGCGAAGGCCTCCTCGAACCGTGTCCGGTCCCGCGCCACGTCGATCTCGATGCCGCCCCGGCTCGACAGGCTGAAATCCTGCATCCAGACGGTCTGGTTGCCGGAGACGATCTCATGCGGCACCTCCGTGATCGCCTGGAGGCCCAGATGCTCCAGCATCGGCAGGATATCGGAAAGCGGGATCGGATGGCCGGGATGGTAGAGCTTGAGACCAAGCCCCGCGCCGCCTCCGCCATAAAGCGCCAGGGCAAGGGGCGCGCCTTTGCGCACCGCCTCGATATGCTCGATGTCCTCGACCGCCGTCGCCGCCGGAAAAGTCTCGCGATAGGAGGTCGGGAAAGCCTCGCCGTAGCGGTTGAGAAGCTCAACGCCCTTTTCCAGGCCCTCCGCCGCGATCAGCGCTTCGTCGAAACGGTCGGCCCAGGTCCGGGCGGCCTCGACAAGATCGCGCTCCACCGCCGATGCATCGGGATCGGCGGCCTTGCCGGGCTGGATACGGATGAGGAAATGGACGCGGGCCAGGACGGAATCGTCGAGCTGAGTGGAAAAACTCGCGATCTTTCCCCCATAGGCTTGTTCCAGAATGACGCCGAAGCGCTGGCGCAGCGCGGTGTTGTAACGCTCGCGCGGCACATAGACGAAGCAGGAGACGAAGCGGTCGAAGGCGTCGCGCCGCACGAAGAGCGCGATCCTTTGGCGTTCCTGGAGGTTCAGGACCCCCAAGGCGATTTCGAGGAGCGCGTCTTCGGAAATCTGGAACAGCTCGTCCCGGGGATAGGTGTCGAGGATATGAAGGAGGGCCTTGCCGTCATGGCTTGCGGGCGGGAAACCGGCGCGCTCTATCACCCGGGCGACCTTTCGCCGAAGGAGCGGGATCGAGCGGGGATAGCGGCTATAGGCGACCGAGGTGAAAAGCCCGACGAAGAGCTTGAGGCCCGTCACCGTGCCGTCCGCTCCATAGGTCTTCACCCCGATGGCGTCCATATAGGCGCTGCGGTGGACGGTCGAGCGGCGGTTCGACTTGGTGATGACCAGAAGCCGGGGATGGCGCAGGAAATCCTGGACATCGGGCGGGAGCGCCGCGAAGTCGCGCAGGCCGTCGAAGACCGAATAGGCCGGATCCCGCAGGATGCCCAAGCCGTCCGTGAGGGTCAGATCGGCATTTTTCCGGCTGCGGGCCTTGGGCGGGGCGAAACGATATTCGCGATATCCCAGGAAGGTGAAATTGTCGTCGTCGAGCCAGGTGAGAAAGGCCGCGTCTTCCTCGATCTCTTCCGCCGGCAGCGCGGGCGGCTCGCGTCGGAGGTCGTCGGCGATGGCGGCGAGCCGGTCGCGCATCTTGCGCCAGTCCTCGACGGCCGCGCGCACGTCGACGAGCGCGGCTTCGAGCAGGGGGGCGATCTCGCCGAGGCGCTTGCGGGGCTCGGCGATCTCCACATGCATGAAGGATTCGTTCCGACCCGCCCCCGCCCGATCCGCCCCCGTCTCGGCGAGATCGAGAAGTTTCCCTTTGGATCCCCGCCTTACGCCCAGGATTGGATGGATCACGAGATTGACCGCGATGCCTTGTCCCGCAAGCGCGGCGGTGATCGAATCGACCAGGAAAGGCATGTCGTCATTGACGATTTCCACGACCGCGCCCGTTCCCTTCCAGGTGGCGGCATCGACGATGCGCAATTTCGCCCGGCCCGGCTCCCGCTGCTGCGCGAATTGCCAGAGCGAGAGCGCCGCGCCGTAGAGGTCTTTTGCCGGGCGCGGCAGGATGTCGCTCGACGGCACATGGGAATAGAAATCGCGGATGAAGCCCTGGAGGTTGGCGCCCTTTGTCTCGGCCAGGCGCGCCACGGCTTCGATCTTCTTGATCTTCAGGTCTTCGTCGCGGCTCGGCATGGTCTCATTTCCTCCGCGGTCCCGATTATTTTCAGGCTTCTTCATTTATAGCAGGAATTTCCCCCGGCGAGCCCCCTGCCTCGTCTTTCAATCGGTTGGCTGCCCCTCGAATTTGCGCTGGCGGGATCGGCGGTTTGGGTCTAAGGGGAATTAGTGGCGCGGAGTTCAGTTTCCCATCGGGGCTAAATGAAAATGAAGGACATGTCGATGGGGCGGCCGATCCGCTCGGCCGGGGAGAGGCTTCGCGCGAAGAAGCGCGCCCTCGTGCTGGGGCCCGCCTATCGGGAAGCCGCTTTCTTCCTGGGGCGCTGGATCCGGGCCCCCCATCGGATCGCCGCCGTGGCGCCCGCGAGCCGGCATCTGGCGCGGGCCATGGCGAAGGAAATCGATCCCGGCGCGGAGGGTGTGGTCGTCGAACTCGGCGGTGGCACCGGCGCGATTACCCGGGCCTTGCTGGCCACAGGCTTGCCGCCAAACCGGCTCATCATCGTGGAACGCGATCATGAGATGTGCCGCGTGCTGCGCGACCGCTTCCCCGAAGTCCGCGTGGTCCGGGGCGATGCGCGCGAACTCGCCGCCCTGATGCGGCGGAACGGCGTGGAGAAGGCGGTTTCCGTCGTCTCGAGCCTGCCGCTGCTCTCGATGACCGGGCAGCTCCGCCGCGCGATCGTGGACGAAGCCTTCGCGCTCCTCGGTTCGGCCGGGACGATGGTGCAATATACCTATGGCCTGCGCTCGCCCGTACAGCGCGACATCCATGGATTGACCGGCGAACTTCGCGGCCGGGTCTGGCGGAACCTCCCGCCGGCGACGGTCTGGCGCTACCGAAGGAAATAAGCGGGCCGGTTTGAGCCTCGCTTTAGGGTTAATGCTTCCTTCAGCGCCATCGTTTACCATAAAGCATGGCTCAGGATGACCAGCTCACAGCGATGCTTGCCAAATTATCGGCGAGCGAGGCTCTTGTCTTGGCCCGTAAGGTCGAGCGGGATCGCGCGCTCGGCCAGGAAACGCTGCCGACCGCGCTCGTCCTCGCGGGATTGCGGCCCTGGCTGCGCGAGCTTCGGCCAGAGCGCACGCCGACCCTCTGCCGCCTCATCTGCACGGGTTTCGAAGACTTCCTGACGGATTTTTCGGAGGGGCGGCGGCCCTCCGGTTTCGTCAGCCGCGCCGTGATCGGTCCCTGGTGGGAGGCCGTCCAAAAGGTCGCGGCTCCGGAAATCGGCGTCCTGAGCGCGGAATTGCGCCAGTTTATCGAGAAGGACGA
The DNA here is from genome assembly GCA_947473305.1 of Rhodospirillales bacterium. Classification (GTDB taxonomy): domain Bacteria; phylum Pseudomonadota; class Alphaproteobacteria; order ATCC43930; family CGMCC-115725; genus CANJCB01. The sequence continues at coordinate 51,114 of CANJCB010000002.1, read as the reverse complement.
TGGCGAGGGGATCGCGGCCCTGGGCGTCAAGGCGCGGGCGCTGGCGCTGCAATGGACGCAGGAGCTGGTCGCCACGCTGCAAAAGGGCAAGAACGCCGATCCTGAGATCCGGAAACACTTCGGCCACGCCGAGCTGCATCAGGATCTGCAGGAGATGACGACCGTCCTGCGCATGGCCGAGCCCCTTCGTCAGGCGATCGACAAGGTGCTGGCGACCGCCGTTCGGAACAACGAGGCCATCGGCCGCCGGCTGATCGACTTCGGCGAAGCGAGCGTCAACGAGGCTAGGACCCTTTACCGCGAATTCCACGACGAATTCGGCCTGGACAGCGCCTATCTCGCGCTCGGCCTCATGAACCGGATGGCTGCGCCCTGGCATATCCTGCGCCTCGCCCGCGCCTTCTCCTGGAAGCTGACTGATGCGATGGTACGCGACACCGAATTCGGCATCATCGGCGACCGCTTGCTGACTCAGCTCCAGGGCTATGCCGAGGGGGTTGAGCGGCTCGCCTGGAAAAGGCGTGGCCTTCGGCCCGAAGGCGTCGATTACGAGCGGATCGGGGAGCTTCTGGGACTTTATGGGGATCTGGCGGCGGGCCTGACCGCCGAATTCGGCTTCCGCCGCGAATCGCCCTGGGGCGAGGCCATCCTGCAGAGCCGTTCCACCCTCGCCAATGCCCTGGGCGAAGAGCATATGGAGATGGTCCAGGAAGAAATCCTGAGCGTTTTGCCAGTCCTGCGCCGGCAATCGGGCCGTCAGGTCACCGAGGAGCCCGACCTTTCAGAAACCCCTTCGGAAAGCGATATCGCCAGGGCCGCGAGCGCCGCGCGCCATCTCGCGCTGGTGCTTCAGCGGGGAGCCCGGCCCGGCTATGCCAATGCGGCGCGGGACGCTCTTGAGGTCGTGGGCCTGGCGCTGGAGCAGCGATCCGATCCGCTTTTCGGGCGGTTGCGCAACGACCCCAACGATCCGGTTATCGCGGCTCAGCTCGAAGGGGCCGTGACCGTGGCGAGCGCGCTTTTCGAGGATGGCCGGGCGGACATCATGGCGCGCCGGCTGCGCAACGCCCTGCAGATCACCGACTCGCCGAGCGATATCTGACCCTTCGCCTCAGTGGCGGAAGTGACGCATTCCCGTGAAGACCATGGCGAGCCCCGCCTTGTCGGCCGCGTCGATTACTTCCTGGTCGCGCATCGAGCCACCCGGCTGGATCACGGCCGTGGCGCCGGCTTCGGCAGCGGCCAGCAGACCATCGGCAAAGGGGAAGAAGGCGTCCGAGGCGACGACACTGCCCTTGGCCGGGCTGTCCTTGAGCCCTGCCGCCTCGCCCGCCTCTCCGGCGCGCAACGCGGCGATGCGCGAGCTGTCGCGGCGGTTCATCTGGCCCGCGCCCACGCCCACCGTGGCGAGATCCTTGGCATAGACGATGGCGTTGCTCTTCACGTGCTTGCACACGGTGAAGGCGAAGAGCATGTCGTCGATTTCCTTTGCGGTCGGCCCGCGCTTGGTGACGACCTTGAGGTCCGCCTTGCCGATATGGCCGTTGTCGCGGGTCTGGAAGAGATAGCCGCCCGCGACGCTCTTCAAGGTCATGCCGGTGCTCCCCGGATCGGGCAGGCTGCCGGCCAGGAGAACGCGCACGTTCTTGCGCTTTGCCAGGATTTCGAGAGCCTCGGGCGTCGCGTCGGGGGCGATCACCACTTCCAGGAAAAGCTTGGCCAGTTCTTCCGCGGTTTGGGCCTCCAGCGTCGTGTTGACGGCGACGATGCCGCCGAAGATCGACACGGGATCGCATTCATAGGCCTTCTTATAGGCGCTGAACTGGTCGTGCGAGACGGCGACGCCGCAGGGATTGGCGTGCTTGATGACGACGACCGCGGGCTCCTTGAACTCGGCCACGCATTCATAGGCGGCCTCGGTGTCGTTGATATTGTTGTAGGAAAGCTCCTTGCCCTGCACCATGCGGGCGGTCGCGACGCCGGGGCGGCTGCTGCCGTCGAGGTAGAAGGCGGCCTTCTGATGCGGGTTCTCGCCATAGCGCAGGGTCTGCTTGAGCTTCGCGCCGACGGCGATCGTCTCCGGGAAAGTTTCCCCGCGCTCGCCCGCCATCCATTGGGCGATGGCGGCGTCATAGGCGGCGGTGCGCGCAAAGGCGATCCCTGCGAGACGGCGGCGCAGGGCCAACGTGGTCGCGCCGTTGTTTGCCTCCAGCTCTTCCAGGAAGGAGGCGTAGTCGCTGGGATCTGTGATGATCGCGACGCCCTCGTGGTTCTTGGCGGCGGCCCGGATCAGCGAGGGGCCGCCGATATCGATATTCTCGATGCAGTCCTCGAAGCTGGCGCCCCGCGCCACGGTCGCAGCGAAGGGATAGAGGTTCGAGACCACGAGATCGATCGGCCGGATGCCGTATTTGTTGATCGCGGCGAGATGCTCCGGCGCGTCGCGGCGGGCCAGGATGCCGCCATGGATCGCGGGATGCAGCGTCTTGACCCGGCCGTCCAGCATCTCGGGGAAACCGGTCACGGTGGCGACATCGGTGACGGAAAGGCCCGCCTCCTGGATCGCCTTGGATGTTCCTCCGGTGGAGACGAGCTCGACGCCGCGCTTCACCAGCGCCTGGGCGAGGGGAACGAGCCCCGCCTTGTCGTGAACGGAAAGAAGCGCCCGGGTGATGGGGCGGAGCGAAGCGTCGGACATTGGCGGGTTCCCGGCAGGTCAGGGATGGAAAAACGGCGGGCGGACGATAGGCGTCCCGGGCATCGGGATCAAGCCGATCCGCTGCCTTCGTCGGGGGCTTTTCGGGCCTCGCGGCGGATGGCCCATTTGACGGTCGTCCCGGCCTGGGCGACGCGTCCTTCGAGCAGGATCTGCTGCGCCTTCTTGAGCTCTCCCGATCCGAGGTAGACGCTTTCGGCGAGGTTCATGACCGCGCCCTGCGCCCGCAGACGCCAGCCGACACCGCCGGGGAGCCGCAAGAGCGCGCCGGCATTGTTCTGGGTCAGCGAGACCTGGACGGAAGGATGGATATGGAAGCGGATGGTGAAGCTCTCTCCGGCGTTTCCGGTGAGCCGATCCTCGCCGCGCAGGTCGTCGCCGTCGGCGTCGAGGAAAAGCTGGCGGGCATGGGTCACGCCGAAGGCCGGCTGATAGCCGTCATGGCTCATGGCGATCCATTGGCCGTTCTCGTCTTGGGTCCGCTCGCAGGTCACCTGCCGCGGCTGCCGGCCCAGCGTGCCGTCCGGCAGGATCTCCGCCGAATTGGTGTCGGCGACGACCAGGGTCGAATGGGCGGCGGTCGCCCGCGTGCTTTGCCGCCAGGCCGCGCTCGGTCCGCGATAGGCGCCGCAATTGACGATGAGGCGCTCGCGTCCCTGGCTCATCTCGAAGGACAAGGCCCCCGCATGGGCGCGCCGGTTGTCGTCCGGCGCCCTTCCGCCATCGACGATCACCAGAACCTTGCCGGCCTGGAGCCTCTGGAACCCGAGATGCGGCGCGCTGGCGGGGGGGCGGCCCTTCGCCTCGGCGCGGGTGAGGATGCTGTCGATCCGGGCCGCGTCTTCTTCGGTGGAGCCGTTGAAGAGCGCGAGCCGCCCGTCGGCGTGCCGGAAGAAGCGCAGCAAGGGGGCCGCGCGGTCGATCGCCATCTGGAGCGAGGCCGGCAGTTCGACCTGGGCCGCTCTCAAGGCGGCCCGCGCCTCGACAAGATAGCGCAGCACCGCCATCTGAACCGAGGGGCTGCGCGATATGTGGCCGCCATCGGGGAGGATTTGCAGGGGCAATTCCTTGTCGAGCCGCCGCAGGGCACGGTCCAATCGCCGGTCGTCGCCCAGCGACGCGGCCGCGATGACAAGGCCGGTCAAGGCGCGAAGCCGGCTCTCGCCCGCCATTTCCCAACCGGCGACGCGCGAGAGATGGCGCATCTGGCGGGTCATCGAGCGGAGCAGCGGCTCGCGCAGGGAATCGCCGACCGGCGGCGCCACGAGATCGCCGTAGTGAAGCAGCCAGGTGACGAGCCGTTGCGCGAGAACATCCGACCGCCAGGTCACCGGGTGCCAGCGTTCCTCCTGATAAATCCAGCTCTCGATGAGTCGCCGGCCTTGCAGCAGCGCGTCGCCGCCGGCGGCCAGGATGTCGGGCAGCCAGGCGAAGCTGTGCATTTCCGCCAGCCAGGCGGCACTCGCATCCGCGGGCGACCAGGGTGCCGCGCCGTCGCTGCGGACAAGCTCGCCACCGAAACGATATTCCCCCGAAAGAAGGGCGGCGCCTTTGAGCGGTGTTCCGGCCCAACGCTCGCTGAGCCGGGCGGCGAGGTCCTTGGGCGCCCGGCTCGAGAGCAGGAGCCCGTAAAGCGGGCTGCCGCAAAGGAGCCGCATGAAGCGGATGGACGGCCGCGGATCCTCGGCCGGTTCCAGTCCGGCCGAGGCTTTCATGTATCCCCCGGCCTCATCGCGCGGCATCGGACGGTGCCGGCGCGCGCAGACTGCGGATATTCGCCGCATAAGCTCGGGGGCCACCTTTGAAGGTTGCGGTCCCGGCGACGAGGACATCGGCCCCGGCCGCGACGGCGCGACGCGCGGTCTCGGGATTGATGCCGCCGTCCACCTCCAGGTCGATGGCCCGGCCCGATTGGTCGATCAGCTTGCGGATCCGCTCGATCTTGGCCAATTGCGACTCGATGAAGCTCTGGCCTCCGAAGCCGGGGTTGACGCTCATCACCAGGATGAGGTCGACGGCGTCGAGCACGGTCTCCACCGCTTCCACGGGCGTTGCGGGGTTGAGCGCGACACCCGCCCGCTTGCCGAGCGACTTGATGAGCTGGATCGTCCGGTGGAGGTGGGGACCCGCTTCGGGATGGACCGTCAGGATGTCGGCGCCCGCCTCGGCGAATTCGGCGATATAGGGATCGACCGGAGAAATCATCAGGTGAACGTCGAAGGGCAGCGCCGAATGGGACCTGAGCGCCTTCACCACCAGGGGGCCGATGGTGAGGTTCGGCACGAAGTGCCCGTCCATCACATCGACATGGATGAAATCCGCGCCAGCCGCGGTCACGTCGCGGACTTCCTCACCGAGTCTGGCGAAGTCCGCCGACAGGATCGACGGAGCAATCCGGGTCGCTTGCTGCATGGGTTCTGGTAACAAGGATAACGGCATTCCGCAAGCGTCGCGCCGCTCCAGGACGATGTTTCCCGAAACGGGCCGGGGCTCAGGCTTTCCGGACGAGACGGGCCGCAAAGAACCCGTCGATTCCGTCGAGCTCCGAAAGATGACACGGCAGGGTGCGCAGATCGCCTTGCGGGGTCACGCATTCCGCCAGCCCGCCGATCTCGCTTGCGTCGATGGGACGGCGCTCGACCGGCGCTCCCTGGCCCAGCAGGCGTTCGATCTGCTGCGGGCCTTCCTCGGGCTCCAGCGAGCAGGTGCAATAGACCAGGGTGCCGCCTGGGGCCAGCATCTCGACCGCCGAGGCGAGAAGGCGTTCCTGCACGATGGCGAGGCGCGAGACGTCCTCCGGCGTCTTGAGGCGCGGCACGTCGGGATGGCGGCGAATGGCGCCGGTCGCGGTGCAGGGCGCGTCGAGGAGGATAAAGGGCATCGGCTCCGCCGGTCGCCAGGTCGAGCCGTCCGCCGCCAGGGTTTCCGCCTTAAGGCCGAGCCGCAACAGGTTGGATTCGAGCCGTTTCAGCCGGCGCGGCGAACGGTCGATAGCCGTTACGATGCCGCCGGCCGAGGCGAGCTGGGCGGTCTTGCCGCCCGGAGCGGCGCAGAGATCGACGACCCTTTGCCCGGCGATATCGCCCAGGAGCTTGGCGGGAATGGCGGCGGCGGCGTCCTGGACCCACCAGGCGCCCTCGTCATAGCCGGGCAGGCTCGCGATCGGGCCGCCGGCGTTGCGCCGCAACGAGCCCGTGGGCAGAAGCGTCGCGTCGAGAGGCCCGATCCAGGCGTCGGGGTCGCTCCTGATCGTCAGGTCCAGCGGCGCTTCGGTCAGATGCGCCGTCGCGATGGACCGGCAGGAATCCTCGCCATAGGCCTCGGTCCAGGCTTCCCAGAGCCAGTCGGGCGTGTTGAGGCGGGAGGCGTCCTGCTGCTCCACGAGCCCAGGACCCTCCTGGGAAAGCCGCCGCAGAACGGCGTTGACCAAGCCTTTATGGGAGGGAAAGGCCCGCGCGGCCGCCAGATCGACGGTGGTGGCCACGGCGGCATGGGGCGGCGTGCGGAGGAAGAGGAGCTGGGCGATGCCGAGCCGCAGCATGTCGTGAACCATGGCGACCCGCGCGGGCAACGGGGTCTCCAGGCAATGGGAAATGAGCGCGTCGATCTGCCCGAGGCGCCGCAGCACGGTGGCGACGAGCAGGCGGGCGAAGGCCCGGTCCCGCGCCGGCAACTCGTTCATCTCGGTATTGTCTTCGATGGCGTCGTCGAGCGAGCGCTTGCGTCGCAGCACGGCTCCGATGAGATCGATGGCCACACTGCGGGCCGAGGGACTGTTCGCCATCATCCGAAACGTACTGCCTATGCCGCCGCTGCAAGAGGGGAGGAAGGGGGGGGCTCGTCACGCCGCGCTCTCAATTTCCACCGGAGGCCGCCGCATGTCATGCGCGACGCCCTCGCCGGGTCCTTCTTAAGCTGGTTCTGGAATGGACTTCGTCAAGGCTTGGCAAAGTCCTAAGCCTGGAGCATATGAACGGAATGAGCGAAGTCACAGGGTCCAAGACCCCGAAATCCCAGCCCTCGGTTCAACCCGCCGTCCCCCCGCAAACGACCTCCGAGCCGGAAAAACGCGAGATCGGCGGTCCCAAGGGACCGGAGCCGACGCGCTATGGCGACTGGGAACGCAACGGCCGCTGCAGCGACTTCTGAGATCCAAACAAAAAGGCCCGCAGCGCTCGCCGCGGGCCTTTCGTATTAGTCGTCTGACTGTCAGTCGCGACGCTGGCCGAAAAGCTGCAGCAGCATCACGAAGAGATTGACGAAGTCGAGATAGAGCTGGAGGGCTCCCATCACGGCCTTCTTGCCGGCGATCACGTCGCCGTCGCCTTCCCAATACATCTCCTTGATGCGCTGGGTGTCATAGGCGGTGAGGCCTACGAAGACGAGTACACCGACCACCGAGATCACGAACTGCATCATGGCGGACTGAAGGAACATGTTCACCAGCCCGGCGATCATGACGCCGATCAGGCCCATCATCAGGAATGAGCCCATGCCGCTCAAGTCGCGGTTGGTCGTATAGCCATAGAGGCTCATCGCGCCGAAGGTGCCCGCCGTGATGAAGAACACCCGGGCGATGCTGGTGCCCGTGTAGATCATGAAGATGCCGGCGAGCGACAGCCCCATCAATCCCGCATAGGCCCAGAAGGCTGCCTGAGCCGTGCCCAGGCTCATTTTCTGAATGCCGAAACCCAGGAGCAACGCCAAGCCCACTGGCGCGAGCATTACGACCCAGACCAACGGCGTATTGGCGATCGAGGCGTAGAAGCCCGAGGAGGCGGCGAAGTAGGCGACGATGCCGGTCAGCGCGAGCGCGCCGCCCATATAGTTGTAGACCCGCAGCATGTAGCGCCGCAGACCCATATCCATTTCGGCCTGCGACGCAAAACTCTGCGTCGTTGTCCACCGATTTTCCGATCCGAAAGCCATGTGACCCCCTGTGAGGACGGACGTTATTTTTAATGAGGAAGATATTGGCACATCCCCGCGTGGATTCAATATCGCTGCTGAATCGAGCCTTCGCTCATTCGTTGCGGAGCAGGGGGGCCGCCTTGGCGCCCAGCGCCCGCCAGGTCCCGGCATAGCCGAAGATAAGTGTCGCTGCCGTGGCGGCCAGCGCCGTCACGACGACGCCCCAGGGCAGGAAAACCCAGTCGGTGTGCATGACCCGGGTCAGCACCAGATAGGAGGCGAGGGTGCCGAGGCCGGCGGCCAGCACGGCGGCGACCAGGCCGAGCAGACCGTATTCGATGAGGAAAGCCTTCGTCACATCGGCCCGGGTGGCGCCCAGTACCTTGAGCACGACGGCTTCATAGACCCGGCGGCGATGATTGGCGGCGACCGCTCCGGCCAGCACAAGCGCGCCCGCGAAAAGCGTCACGGCGGCGGTCACCCTGACGGCGATGCCGATGGCCTCGATGATTTTCGACAGCGCTTCGAGCGCGTCCCTGACGCGGATGGCGGAGACATTGGGGAAACGGTCGGTGACCGCGCGCTCCAGGCCCGATTCCGCCTCGGGCGTGGCGCGGGCGGTGGCGATATGGGTCTGCGGCGCGCCTTCGAGGGTGCCCGGCGCGAAGACGAGGACGAAATTAATGCCCAAGTTCGTCCAGTCGATCTCCCTAAGATTGGCGATGGTGGCGGTGATCTCCCGGCCCAGGAGATTGACGCTGATGGTGTCGCCGATCTTCAGGCCCATGCCCCGCGCCAGTTCCGCGTCGAAAGAGAGGAGCGGCGGGCCGCTATAATCCGCCGGCCACCAGGGGCCCGCCACGATCCGGGTCCCGGCGGGCGGCGTCGCGGCATAGGTGAGCCCGCGTTCGCTATTGATCGCCCAGCGGGCTTCGGGCGCGACCGATGCTTCTTCGACCGGAACGCCGTTGAGCTTGGTGATCCGGCCGCGCAGGCTCGGGACGCGGGAGACGCTGGTGACGCCCGGCGTCGCGGCGAGGAGCTGGTCGAAGGGTGCGACTTGATCCGGCTGGATGTCGATGAAGAAGAAGGACGGGGCCGATCCCGGCAGGCGCTGCTGGATTTCGCGCTGTACATTGCCTTGGACCAGCGCCAGCGCCACCAACACGGTAAGGCCCAGGCCGAGCGAGGCGACGACGCTGCCGGTCGGTGCTCCGGGACGATAGAGATTGGCGAGCGCCAGCCTCAGCGTCGGAATGCGCGGTCGGCCCGCGCGTTTTGCGAGGTTCATGACCAGCGCCGCCGCGAGGCGGAAGCCGATCAGCGCCCCTCCCGCCCCGAGAACGAACCAGAAAGCCACCGTCCGATCTGCCGCCGTCGCGATGGCGAGCCCCGCCAGCGCCAGTGCGGTCAAGCCGGTGACGACGACGAGGCTCCAGCGGGGACGGCGGTCGAGCGGCAGGCTCGCGGAACGGAAGAGGCTCGCCGCCTGGACCTCGCGGGCGACGCCCAGGGGCCAGAGCGAGAAGAGCAGGGTCGTCAGCACGCCGAAGACCGTCGCGAGCAGGAGCGGCGCGGGATAGAACCCGACCCGCGCGGTGACCGGGAGCGCGCTCGGCAGGAAATGCACCGCCGCGAAGGGTGAGGCCGCGCCGATGGCCAATCCCACCGCGATGCCGAGGGCCGCGATCGCCAGGATCTGCATGAAATAGACGGCGAAAATGAGCCTTCCCGAAGCTCCCAGGCATTTCAATGTGGCGATGGTCTCGCGCTTGCCCGCGAGATAGCCTTCCACCGCATTGCCGACCCCGACACCGCCGATCAGCAGGGCGGTCAGTCCAACGAGCGTCAGGAAGACGGTCACCCGGTCGAGGAGACGCTGCAGGCTTGGCGCGGCATTGTTGAAGTCGCGGATGCGCCAGCCGGCATCCGGGAAGGCCACCTTGGCCCGGTCGGCCCAGGCGCGGGTGTCGGTCGCCTCGGGAAAACGCAGGCGATAGCCATAGCTGATGAGGCTGCCGGGAATGACCAGCCCCGTATCGCGGAGCGCGTCCAGCGATGTCAGCACCCGGGGTCCCAGGATCACGAAGCCCGTCACCGCATCGGGCTCATGGACGATGGCGGCGCGGATCTCGAGGTCGATCTCGCCGATCCTGATCGGGTCGCCGACTTTCAGCCCCAGGCGCGAGATGAGTTCGGGCGCGACGACCGCACCCCATTTGCCGTCCCGCTTGGCCAGCGCGGTGGCAAGGTCCTGCGGCGGGTCGAGGGTCACTTCTCCGTAGAGCGGATAGGCCTTATCGACGCCCTTGAGCTCGATGAGGCTGCGGCTCTCGCCGGAGATCGTCCGTGCCATGCCGCGCATGCTGGCGATTTCCGAGAGGTCGCCGCTTTTGCCGAGATAGGCCTGCTGCTCCGGCGTGGCGGCCCGATAGGCCAGGGTGACGTCGAGATCGCCACCCAGCATCTCCCGGGCATCGCGCTCCATGCCGGTCGTCACCGCTGTAGCAAGCGACCCCACGCCCGCGATGACGGCGACGCCGAGCGCCAAGCAGACGAGGAATATCGCAAAACCCTTGAGGCCCACGCGCAATTCGCGCCTTGCGAGGCGGAAGGCCAGCATCGGGTCAGCCTTGCGCGGTGATGGGGAGCGAGGCCGTCACGCCATCGTGGGCGATGAGGCCGTCCTTGATGCGGATCGTCCGCCCGCAGCGCTCGGCCAGCCCCACATCATGGGTGATGAGAAGAAGCGTTGTGCCGTGTTCCGCCTGGAGCTTGAAGAGCAGGTCGATCACCAATTGGCCTGTCGCCCCATCGAGATTGCCGGTGGGCTCGTCAGCCAAGAGGAGCCTGGGGCTGGCGGCGAAGGCGCGGGCAAGGGCCACGCGCTGCTGCTCGCCGCCGGAAAGCTGGCCGGGGTAATGGAGCAGGCGATGATCGAGCCCGACCGCGCCAAGCCCGACCTCCGCTGCCTCGAAGGCGTCGCGCCGGCCAGCGAGTTCCAGGGGGATCGCCACGTTTTCCAGCGCGGTCATGGTCGGGACCAAGTGGAAATTCTGGAAGACGATGCCGACGGACCGGCGGCGGAAGCGGGCGAGACCGTCTTCGTCGAGGGTCGAGAGATCGGTGCCGTCGATGACGATGCGGCCGAGGCTCGGCCTTTCCAGACCGCCGATCAGCATCATCATGGTCGATTTGCCGGAACCGGAGGGGCCGACAACGCTCACGGTCTCGCCGGCACTCACGGTCAGGGAGACGCCGCGCAACACATTGACGGCGCCTGCCGCGCTCGCCAGTGTTAGGTGGACATCGTCGAGCCGGATCATCGTCTCATCGGATCGGGGCACGCTTGCCATGCTTCCTCATGCTGCTACGGATTGGAAAGACAGGGGACGGCTGGCGGGAGAGGCCCCGATCGTCTCGCGCGGCCGGGAGGGACGCTCCGGATATGGACCCGCCCGCCGGCTTTTCAACGCATTGATTGTCCTGATCGCGGGCTTTTTCGCCACGGGAATTGCCGATCTGGCCGCCGCGACCCCCGTGCCGCGGATCCTGGCCCTGGGCGACAGCCTCACGGCGGGTCTTGGCGTGGCGGCCAATGAGGCCTTTCCGGCGCAGCTTCAGCGCAAGCTCAAGGAGCGGGGCCTTGATGTGACGATCACCAACGCAGGGGTTTCCGGCGATACCACGGCCGGCGGACTGGCGCGGCTCGACTGGGCGCTGGCGGACAAGCCCGATTTCGCGCTGGTGGAACTGGGCGCCAATGATTCGCTGCGCGGGCTCGACCCCAAGAGCGCCTATGACAATCTCGACAAGATCCTGGCGCGATTGAAGGACAAGGGGATCCCGACCCTGATCCTGGGCATGCTGGCGCCGGCCAATTGGGGCAAGGACTACCAGCGGGATTTCGCGGCGATCTTTCCGAAGCTCGCGGATAAATACGGCATGCCGCTCTATCCCTTCTTCCTGGAGGGGGTCGCCATGGCCCCGGAACTCAATCAGCCGGACATGCTGCATCCCAACCCCAAGGGCGTGGCGGTCATCGTTGATCGGATCGCGCCCTATGTGGAACGGCTCGTTGCCGGCCAGAAGGAGCAAGGCTGATGGAGCCCGCTTTTCGCGCCGCCCAGGTGCGCGGCTCCGACTGGAAGGCGGCGGCGGACGCCTGCCTCGCCCAACTCAGTCCGCTCCCGGCGGGGGCGAATCTTGGCTTCGTCTATGCGACGGAGCCCCTGGCGACCGAACTGCCGCGCATCCTCGACGTGCTGCGCGAGGGCTCGGGCGTCGCCGATTGGGTCGGCAGCGTGGCGCTCGGGGTCTGCGCCACGGGCCAGGAATATTACGACGAGCCGGCGCTCGTCGTCCTGGTGGTAGCGCTGCCCGAGGACAGCTACCGGATCTTCGGGCCGGAGGTGACTACATCGACGAAACTCGCGGAGGCCAATGGCCAATGGCTGGAGCGCGTCCAGCCGATGGTCGGCATCGTCCATGGCGATCCGCGCCAGCCCAGTTTGCCCGAGACGGTCGAAAGCCTGAGCCGCGAAGCCTCGCTCTTCTTCATGGGCGGCCTTTCCTCTGCGCGAGGCGGCTTGAAGCAGGTGGCGGGCGGGATCGTCGAAGGCGGCCTCTCCGGTGTGCTGCTCGCGCCGCAGATCGAGATGGTGACGGGGCTGACCCAGGGCTGTTCGCCGATCGGGCCGGTGCGGCGGGCGACCTCGACGCGCGACGGCGTGCTGATGGAGCTCGATGGCCGGCCGGCGCTCGACTGCTTCAAGGAGGATATCGGTGAATTGCTGTCGCGGGACCTGCGCAAGATCGGGGGGCTGATCTTCGCCGGCCGTCCGGTGCGCGGCTCGGATACCGGCGACTATATGGTCCGCAATCTCGTCTCGATCGATGTGGAGCGCGGTTGGGTCCGGATCGCCGACGATCTGGCGCCGGGCGATCCGGTGCTGTTCTGCCGCCGCGATCCGCGCAGCGCCACCATCGACATGGAGCGGATGCTGACCGACCTGAAGCGCCGGGCAGGGGGGCCGCCCAAGGCGGGGCTCTATTTCACCTGCGTCGCCCGGGGACCCAATATTTTCGGGGAGAATTCGGGAGAATTGGGGATGATCCGGGAGATTCTGGGAGATTTCCCCCTGGTGGGCTTCTTCGGCAACGGCGAGATTTCCCACGACCGTCTCTATGGCTATACGGGTGTGTTGGCCCTCTTCGTCTGACCCATGCTGCGATTGTTTGTCGGGATCGGGCTGCCGCCCGAGTTGAAGCTGCGTCTCTCGCTCCTCTGCTCGGGCGTGCCGGGCGCGCGCTGGGTCGATCCCGGAAATTTTCACGTCACCCTGCGCTTCATCGGCGAGGTCGACGAGGGAACGGCCGCCGATATCGACGAAGCTTTGATGAAGCTCCGCGCACCGCGCTTCGGGCTGCAGCTTGCGGGCACGGGCCATTTCGGCGCGAATATGCTCTGGGTCGGGGTCGAGAAGACGCCGGAGCTGGTGCGACTCAGGGACAGGATCGAGTCGGTATTGGTCCGGCTAGGCTTGCCGCCCGAGACGCGGCGCTATGCGCCTCATGTGACCCTGGCGCGCTTCAACCGGGATCCGGGGCCGAAGCTGGCCGAATTCCTGGCCGAACACGCGCTGTTCCGCGAGCCGCCGCTCCTGGTCGACCACTTCAGCCTGATCGCGAGCTATCTCACCAAGAGCGGCTCGATCTATGAGGATCAGGCTGATTATCCGCTGGAGTACGGGTTGTCATCGCGAGCGTGAGCGAAGCGATTCAGGATGTGGTGACAGGCTGGATCGCTTCGCCTTTGGCTCACGATGACGGCAATAAAACCGGATTAGCGGCCGGGTTGCGGCGTGATGCGCAGATAGGGCTTCACGGTCTTGAAGCCCTTGGGGAAGCGCTGCTTCAGCTCTTCGGGGTCCTGGAGCGCCGGGACGATGATCACGTCGTCGCCCTGCTTCCAGTTCACCGGGGTGGCAACCTTGTGGTTGTCGGTCAGCTGCAGCGAATCGATCACCCGCAGGATCTCGTCGAAGTTGCGGCCGGTGCTGGCGGGATAGGTGATCATCAGCCGAACCTTCTTGTTCGGGTCGATCACGAAGACCGAACGCACGGTCATGGTGTCGTTGGCGTTCTCGTGGATCATGCCATAGAGGTTCGAGACCTTGCGGTCGCTATCGGCGAGCAGCGGGAAGTTGATCGCGGTCCCTTGCGTCTCCTCGATGTCGCCGACCCAGGCCTTGTGGTCCTTGAGGGCATCGACGCTGAGGCCGATGGCCTTCACATGGCGCTTGTCGAACTCGCCCTTGAGCTTTGCGACCGCGCCGAGTTCGGTCGTGCAGACGGGCGTGAAATCTTTGGGATGCGAGAAAAGCACGACCCAGGAATTGCCGGCCCATTGGTGCAGATGGATCGGGCCTTCGGTGGACTCCTGGGTGAAATCCGGGGCGATATCGCCAAGCTTGAGAGACATTCATTCCTCCATTCGCGAGCGTTTACCGCTCAAGGTGCTTGATGTGGCGGCGCGAGTGCCGCTCCACCAGAGGCAGTTTGTACCGAAAACTATTGCAGGAAAACGTCTGAGTCGAAAGTCAGGTTTTCGGCCATACTTCATGCGATTTTCCTGGGGAGTACCTGCGAATGGCCTGGAATCCCGCCCAATATCTGAAATTCGGCGACGAACGGCTTCGGCCGGGCTTCGATCTCCTGGCCCGGGTGGGTGAATTGCCGCCGGGCCCGATCTGCGAGCTTGGCTGCGGCACGGGGGCCCATGCCCGGGCAATCGCCGCCCGCTGGCCGGAACGGTCCCTCACCGCCATCGACAGTTCGGCGGAAATGCTGGCCAAGGCCTCGGTCGAGCCCTCGTCCGTCCAATGGATGCGGGCGGATATCGCGACCTGGTCCGCGCCGGAGCCCCTGGCGCTCATCTTCTCCAATGCGACGCTTCACTGGCTCAACGGCCATGAGCGGCTCTTCCCGCATCTGCTGCGGCAGTTGACGCCGGGCGGAGTACTGGCGGTCCAGATGCCACGCAACCACGGCGCGCCCTCTCATACGCTCATGGCGGAAATGGCGCGGGAGAAGGTCTGGGCGAGCCGGCTCCTGCCCATCCTGCGCGAGGAGCCGACCCAGCCGCCCGCCTTCTACTACGATCTCCTCTCAGGCGTCGCCAAGGGCGGCATCGACCTCTGGGAGACGGAATATTTGCACCTTCTCCAGGGCGACGACGCGGCCCTCAACTGGATCCGCGGCACGGCGCTGCGGCCGCTGCTCGACGCGCTCGAACCTGGCGAAGGCGAGGCTTTCAGCGACCGGCTCGCAGCGCAGCTGCGTGAGGCCTATCCCAAACGCCCCGACGGGCGGACGCTTTTCCCTTTCCGGCGGCTTTTCCTGATCGCCCAAGCTTGACGGGACCGATGCTTCTTGTAGGGTCTTGAGCCTTGGGATCGGGAGATGCGAATGGCACATTGGCTCGTGAAATCGGAGCCCTTCAAATATTCCTGGGAGCAGATGGTCAAGGACGGCCGGACCTTCTGGGACGGGGTCCGCAACTATCAGGCGTCTAATAACCTGAAGGCCATGAAGGTGGGCGAGCACGCTTTCTTCTATCATTCCAACGATGGGCTCAACATCGTCGGAATCGTCGAGATCGTGAAGGAATATTACCCCGACCATACCGACGAGAGCGGCCGCTTCGGCATGGTGGACGTGGCGCCGGTGAAGCCCGTGCCCAATCCGGTCTCGCTGGCCGAGATCAAGGCCGAACCGAAGCTCGCGAACCTGGCGCTCGTTCGCCAGTCGCGTCTTTCCGTGGTGCCGGTGGGCGAGCCGGAATGGAAGCTTCTCTGCAAGATGGGCGGAGTGAAGGACTGATGCGACGGATCTGTGCGCTCGACGAGATCGCGGAAGGGGCCGCCCGCGGCTTCGAATGGGGCCGGGGGATCAGCCAGCGGGCCGCCATCGTCATCAAGCGGGGCGAGACGCTCTTGGCATATGAGAATGTCTGCCCCCATGCGGGCACGCCGCTCGACTGGCGTCCGGACCAGTTCTTCGACGCCTCGGGCAAATGGCTTCAATGCGCCACCCATGCGGCGCTGTTCCAGGTCGAGGATGGGGTCTGCGTCTCCGGTCCCTGCGTCGGGGACAAGCTCTGGCCGATGACCATCGAGGTCCGCGACGGCGACGTCTATCTCACGGAAGCGCCGACCGACGAGGAACTGGAGAAGGAACGGCAGGAACGACTGGCGAGGGTCGCTAAACGACTCGGAAGTTCTTGAACTGCCAGGGGTCGTCGCGGTCGATATCCTCGTCGTAAAGCTCGCCGCGACCCTGGATCGGGGTCCAATCCCCGTAGGTCCCGCCGACTTCGCCGAGATAGGGTAGCGCAAGCTCGATGATCCGCTGGTAATTGAGATCGTCGGGCTCGACGATGCCCACCTTGGGATTTTCCATCGCCCAGATCACCGCCGCCATGACCGAGGAAGTCACCTGGAGGCTGGTGGCGTTGTTGTAAGGGGCCAGCGACCGCGCATCTCCGACCGAGAGATGCGTGCCGTACCAATAGATGCCCTTGGCATGCCCCATCAGCAGCACGCCCAGCTCGTCGATGCCCTTGCTGATTTCGCCCATGAGCAGCCGCTTGTGCTTCTGCGGCGCCCAATTTTTTCCGGCCAGCTCGTGGAGCGACAGGATGGCGTCGTCGCAGGGGTGATAGGCGTAATGGACGGTCGGGCGGTAGACCGCCTTGCCGTTCTCCTGCACGGTCAGGTGATCGGCGATCGAGATCGATTCGCCATGGGTGATCAGGAAACCCAGGAAGGGACCCTCATGGGGCGCCCAGGTGCGCACCCGGGTCGAAGCGCCCGGCCGGTCGAGATAGATCGCGGCCCGGCAGCCGTAATCGTGGTGCTTGCCATCGACCGGCCAATGCCGCTCGTGGGTGCCCCAGCCGAGTTCCGTGGGCTGCATGCCCTCGCCGATGAAACCGTCGACCGACCAGGTATTCACGAATTCCCCGCGCCGTTTCGGGGTTTCGGAAACCTGGGTGTCGCGCTCGGCGATATGGATCGTTTTGACCCCGAGCCGCTGGGCCAGCGCCGCCCAGCCTTCGCGGTCGGTGGGGGGGGCGGCTGGCGAGCCGGTATCGCGGGCGATATCGAGCAGGGCCTGCTTGACGAAATGGGAGACGAGGCCCGGATTGGCCCCATGGGTCAGGACGGCCGTCGTCGGCCCATGCCCCTCGCGGAGTGCCAGCGCGGCTTCCCGCAGCGCATAGTTCGACCGCAGCGCGGGCGATATCGACGCGTCGGTATAGCCGCCGGCCCAGGGCTCGATGCAGGTGTCGAGGTAGAGGATTCCGCGCGGGCCGCAGTAGCGGATCAGGTCCACGCTGCCGACGTCGATCGACAGGTTGAGGAGGAAATCCCCCGCCGTCAGATACTGGTCGAGCACGCCCTTCATGTTCTCGCGGGTCAAGGGATCGAGCACGAATTTCACGCCCAGCTCGGCCGCTTCCTGATGGCCGCGTTCCTCGGCGGTGATGATGGTGATCCGGTCCCGGGGAATGTCGATGTGACGCAGCAGAAGCGGCAAAACGCCCTGACCGATGGCGCCGAAACCCACCATGACCAACCGGCCTTCGAACTTGACATGCTTATACGCTGCGGACATCGCGCCTTCAGACCCGAGTTGTTGTTAAGGAGTTCCCCGTCCCGCCAGCGGGAAGCCGAGGTCCAAGGTGTCGCTAGGCCTAAGGGTCCGTCCGCTCTCTTGTCAAGAACGCTCTGTAAAAACGCCGAAAACTTCCTCCGCGTTATGGCGATGGATGGTGGAGACCTGGCGCGAATATCTCTATGATCCGCGCCGCAATCCCAAGGCACCCATGAGGCGAGCCGTTCGCAATGAACATCCATGAATATCAGGCCAAGAGCCTGTTGAAGAAATTCGGCGTCGCGGTCCCGCGCGGCGGCGTCGCCTATACCCCCGAAGAAGCCGCCGCCGTGGCGCGCGAGCTGGGCGGATCCCTCTGGGTCGTCAAATCCCAGATCCACGCGGGCGGGCGCGGCGCGGGCCGTTTCCAGGACAAGCCCGAGGGCAAGGGCGGCGTGCGGGTGGTGAAGTCGCTCGACGACGTCGCTTCCAATGCCAAGGAGATGCTGGGCCATGTCCTCGTCACCAAGCAGACCGGTCCGGCCGGCCGCGCGGTGAAGCGGCTCTATATCGAGGAAGGCTGCGATATCAAGCGGGAGCTTTATCTCAGCCTGCTGATCGACCGGGCAACCTCGCGGGTCACGGTCATGGCCTCGACGGAAGGCGGCATGGAGATCGAGGAGGTGGCGCATAGCCATCCCGAGAAGATCCTTCGGGTCGCGATCGACCCCGCCACCGGCATGCAGGGCTTCCACGCCCGCCGCATCGCCTTCGGTCTCGGCCTGGAAGGCAAGCAGATCGGCACGGCGACCAAGTTCATGCTGGCGATGTATGAGGCTTTCATCGCGCTCGACGCCTCGGTGGTCGAAATCAATCCCCTGGTCGTGACGAGTGCCGGCGATGTGCTGGCGCTCGACGCCAAGATGAACTTCGACGACAACGCGCTCT
Organism: Rhodospirillales bacterium; assembly: GCA_947473305.1. Lineage (GTDB taxonomy): Bacteria > Pseudomonadota > Alphaproteobacteria > ATCC43930 > CGMCC-115725 > CANJCB01. The sequence continues at coordinate 32,879 of CANJCB010000002.1, read as the reverse complement.
TCCGCCACAAGGACGTCGAGGAGATGCGCGACGAGGCGGAAGAAGACCCGACCGAGGTCGAGGCTGCCAAGCATGCGCTCAACTATGTGAAGCTCGACGGCAATATCGGCTGCATGGTGAACGGCGCGGGCCTTGCCATGGCGACCATGGACATCATCAAGCTCTATGGCAGCGCGCCGGCCAATTTCCTCGATGTCGGCGGCGGGGCGACCAAGGAGCGGGTGACCACGGCCTTCAAGCTCATCATGAGCGATCCCAATGTGGAGGGCATCCTGGTCAATATCTTCGGCGGGATCATGCGCTGCGACGTGATCGCCGAGGGCATCGTCGCGGCGGCGCGGGAGGTCAGCCTCCATGTGCCGCTGGTGGTGCGGCTGGAAGGCACCAATGTGAAGCTCGGCAAGAAGATCATGGCCGAGTCCGGGCTGCCCATCCTGTCCGCCGACAATCTCGCGGATGCGGCGGAAAAAATCGTCAAGGCAGTGAAGGAGGCCGCTTAGATGTCGGTCCTGGTCAATAAGAATACGCGAGTCATCTGCCAGGGTTTCACCGGCGCTCAAGGCACCTTCCATTCCGAGCAGGCGATCGCCTATGGCACCAAGATGGTCGGCGGCGTGACGCCCGGTAAGGGCGGCACCACCCATCTCGACCTGCCGGTCTACGACACGGTGGCGGAAGCGGTTGCCAAGACCGGGGTCGATGCCTCGGTCATCTATGTGCCGCCGCCCTTCGCGGCCGATGCGATCCTGGAAGCAATCGACGCGGAAGTGCCGCTGATCGTCTGCATCACCGAGGGCATTCCGGTGCTGGACATGGTGCGGGTGAAGCGGGCGCTCGCGGGCTCCAAAAGCCGGCTCATCGGCCCCAATTGCCCCGGCGTCATCACCCCCGACGCCTGCAAGATCGGCATCATGCCGGGCCATATCCACCAGAAGGGCCATGTGGGAATCGTGTCGCGCTCCGGCACCTTGACCTATGAGGCGGTGGCCCAGACCAGTGCGGCAGGCTTGGGGCAATCCACCTGCATCGGCATCGGCGGCGATCCGGTCAATGGGACCAATTTCATCGACTGCCTCGACATGTTCCTGCGGGACGACGACACCCATTCGATCATCATGATCGGTGAGATCGGCGGCTCGGCGGAAGAAGAGGCGGCCGACTTCGTGAAATCGAACAAGGTGAAGAAGCCGATGGTGGGCTTCATCGCCGGGGTCACGGCACCTCCCGGCCGGCGGATGGGTCATGCGGGCGCCATCATTTCCGGCGGAACCGGCACGGCTGCCGACAAGTTCGAAGCCATGAAGAGCGCGGGCATCGCGATCGCCGAATCGCCGGCCTCGCTCGGCAGCACCATGGTGAAAATTCTGAAGGGATAAGCGGATGGCGACCGCTGCAAGCGCAGGCTTAAGGCTTTCTCTTCTGGCGGTCGCCCTGCTCGCGACGGGGCCGGTCGCCGCACAGACGGCGGCTCCCCCGGCGACAGAGGAGGGGAGAACCCTTCTCCGTCTTTCGGAACAGGCGGATCGGCTGCTCACCCAGGACCGGCTCCAGGTCGTGCTGCGGGCCGAGGGGATCGACGCCAATGCCGGCAAGGTCCAGGGCCAGATCAACCAGCTGATGGCGGCTGCCCTGGAGCGCGCCAAGGCGGTTTCCGCCGTCAAGACCTCGACCGGCAGCTATTCGGTTTATCAGGATCGGCAACCCGGGCAGGCCGGCAATCAGCCGCTGCGCTGGCATGGCAGCCAGAGCTTGACCCTGATGGGAGCGGATGCGGCAGCGCTTCTGGAACTGGCCGGCGATCTTCAGAAGGCGGGTCTCGTCATGTCGGGCATGACCTGGCAATTGGCACCCGAGACGGCGAAGACGATCCAGGACGATCTGACCGGGGAAGCCCTGGCCCGGCTGCGCCAACGGGCGGACAAGATCGCTGGCGCTCTCGGGACGACGGTCGAGCGCTATAAGGAGATCCGGGTCGGCAATGCCTCGGGTATCGAACCGCCCCGTTTCCGCATGGCGATGGCCTCCGCTCCCGCGCCGTCACCCGCTTCTCCGCCGGTCTCGGCCGCGGGGGAGGAGCGCGTCACCGTCACCGTCGAGGCGGACGTCCTTTTGAAGCTGAAGTGATCGCGTCAGGAAAAGCCATGGCGTCGGTAGCCTTGATCTCCATCCTCTGCCGCGATCAAACGGGTTTGGTCGCCGCGATTGCGGACGAGCTTTTCTCAGCCGGGGTCAATCTGCGCGACACCACCTTCGCCGCTTTGGGCGAGGGCGCGGAATTCACCTCGGTCTGCGAACTGCCTGAAGGCACGGAAGTCGGGGATCTCAAGGCCTCGCTCGATATCCTGCCTGAACTGAAGGACGCCCAGGTCCGGGTCATTCCCTATGGTTTCGATCCCGCTCCGGGTCCCAGGGGCCTCATCACCCATCGGGTGGAGGTCAGCGGCGGCGACCAGCTTGGGCTCATCGCGCGGCTCGCCGAAATCTTTGCCCAGTTCGATGCCAATATCGTCCGGCTCGACGCCCAGAAGCTGCCGGAGGACGAAGGCGGGCGCTATGTCACCCGCTTTGCCGTCTGGCTGTCGCCGGACCGCGCCAATTCCTGTCTCGCGGCCGTCGCCAATACCGCAGGCACCCTGGGTCTCGTAAGCAGCGTCGAGCCTGTGGAGAGCTGATTGCTCTTTTTTTCGCTGAATCGATAAAAATCTCGGAGAACATACATAAAAAATTTAGAAAATCCCTCTTATGATCCTTATCTGAAGATTAAGCGGTTGCGCGCATCGCGCCAATCTTGAGCGAGGAGAGTTAGGGCATGGATGGATCGGGTTTCGGGCGGACGGTAGCGAGGGATCGTTGCGAGGATCTTTTCGCGATCGACGTGCGGCGTTGGCAACGCGAAGAGCGCCTGGAGCCCGGCAATATCTTTCATTGCGGCGAAGGCGAGATGGGCCCCAAAGGGGTCAAGATCGCGATCGAGGAAACCGGCCTCGTGCTGGTGCATCGCAACCCTGAGACCGGCGAGGACATCACCCAGCGCTTCCGGCTCGACTGGACGGCCTGCCAATATGGCGGCCATCGCCCCTGGTTCATCTGCAGCGAGTTGCACGACGGCAAGGAATGCGAACGCCGGGTGGCGAAGCTCTATTTCAAGGACGGGCGTTTCGCCTGCCGGATCTGCCACGGCCTGACCTATGCCAGCCAGCAGAAGGACCCCTGGGGCCAGGCGCTCGCCACCGCCCAGGCGATCCGCATGAAGCTCGGCGGTGACGCCGCGCTGGTGAACCCTTTCCCGGACAAGCCCGCAAGGATGCATTGGTCGACCTACCAGCGTCTGCGCGAGAGGGCTCAGCGCGCCGAAGCCCAGGTTTGGGAGCGCGCCCAGCGCCTCACCGGTCGTTAGCGGGGCCGCCAGGCTGATCGACGAGGGCGTGCCAACCCTATAGAAGGGTGGCCTCGACTTTTGGGAGGCCGCCATTTCCATCCCGACCCCGGTCCTCGGGCCTGACGATCTGCAGTCGCGGGTGCTCCACCGCGACGGCCTCATGCTGATCATCGACAAGCCGGCGGGACTTCCCGTCCATGCCGGCCCCCGCAAGGGTCCGAACCTCGAAGAATATTTCGGCGAGTTGCGCTATGGCCTACCCCATCCGCCCGCGCTTGCGCATCGGCTGGACCGGGACACGAGCGGATGCCTTATCCTGGGACGGCATCGCAAGGCGCTGAGCCGGCTGGGCAAGCTCTTTCAGGCCGGCAATGTCGAGAAAACCTATTGGGCGGTCGTCGCCGGGATCCCGGCCGAACCGGAAGGGCGGATCGACCTGGCGCTGGCCAAGCGCTCGACCGAGCGCGGCTGGTGGATGAAGCCCGACCCCGAGGGCCAGGCGGCGGTGACCGACTATCGCGTCCTGGGAACCGGCAACGGCCTCGCCTGGCTGGAGCTTCATCCCCGCACCGGCCGTACCCATCAGATCCGCGTTCACTGCGCGTCGCTCGGTACGCCTGTGCTCGGCGATCCGGTCTATGGCCCCGCCCCGCAAAAGGACGGTATCCTTCAGCTACATGCGCGCCATGTGGTCGTGCCGCTCTATCCGGCCCGCGCGCCGATCGAGGCGACGGCTCCGGCGCCCACGCATTTGCGAGACGCTTTGACGGCCTGCGGCTGGCGCCCCGATCCGGTCGCCGCCTGATTATTTCCCGAGAAGTCCCTTCAGCAGGTTCGAGCCGCCCTGCGCACCGCCCTGGACACCTCCGCCGACGCCTTCCAGGATCTTGCCGGGAGACTTGACGATATCGCTCAGGTCCGGCCGGTAGCTCAGGTTGTTCCAGGGACCCGACACCAGGACGCCCACCGGCACCGAGACGCCCACCAGCTGGCCGTGAACCTTGTAATCGACGCGCTGGCGCGGCAGGTCGACCGTGCCATCGCCGGTGGCCTGCACGACAGGCGACTTCAGGGCGAGATCGCTGTTCTTCACGATGCCGGCGGTGATCGTATAGGTGCCGGTGAGCTCGCTGAAATCGGTCTGTTCGGAGGTCTGGCTTCCCGCTCCCACGAGAGCGGCGGGATTGCGCAGGATCGAGGCGAGGTTGATGCCCCGGATCGTCCCGTTGAGGAGCCGGACATCCCCTTTGCCCGCCAGCGCCGAAATCAGCTCCCGCTGGCTCTTACCCCGGGCGGTCACGTCGAGGTCGAGATTGCCGCTGCCGGAGACGCGGTCGAAATCCATCGCGTCCTTCAAAAGCGGCTCGGCCTGGATACCCGTGAGCTTGAAGGTCGCCGTCGTCGCCGGAACCCCGTTGCCGTCCAGCGTAACCTTGCCCTGTCCCTTGCCGCCGTAGAGCGTCAGCTCGCCGAGATCGGCCGTCAGGCGCCCGTCCTTGAGCTGGAGGCCAAGCGCGGATTTCCCGACCTGAATCTTCCGGACCTTGAGGCTTGCCATCGTCAAGGCGAAGTCCACGTCGGCCGCCTTCAGGCCGCTGAAATCGATGGGGGCGTCGCTCCAACCCTGCTCCGCGCCGCCGCCGCTCCCTGCCGCGTTGTTCTGCGTGCGGGCCTGCGCGGCGGGTTTGCTCTCCTCGGGCGGGAGATAGGGATTGACGTCTAGCTGATCGAGATCGAGGCGTCCCTTGAGGCTGGGCCGCGCGCCGCTCGTGTCCAGGGCGAAATCGCCCTTGCCCTTGATCGCGTCCACCGACAGCTGGGCGTTGCTGAAACTGACCTTGCCGCTGCCGAAGGCGATATGCCCCTTGATGTCGAGAGGCCCCAGTCCCTGGCCGGGCGCCTGGATCGGCTGGGCCGCCCAGGCCGCGAGGTTCCGGATCGAGGGCACGGCGAGACCGACGTCCCCCGAAAGCTGGAAGGGAGTGCCCCCGCCCTCGCCCTTGAAGTCGAAGTTGACGGTCTCGGAGGCGACCTTCAGGTCGAGCTTGCTGCTCTTGCCCTCCATCAGCGCGCGGGGCGAGGCGGCGTGAACCGTGAGGCTGACCTTCTTGCCCTTCCAGGTCGCGGCGCCTTCGGCGGAGAAGGCGGAATCGAGGCTGGGAAGGGCGATCTTCATGGAGATCGCATCCACCGTCTGGCGTTCGCCGGTGCGCTGGTCGAGATAGTCGATATGGCCGTTGGCAAGCTGGATGTCGCCAAGCCGAAGCTGCGAAAGAGGCATCTTCCCGCCTCCGGCCGAGGGAGCATTGGCCGGTGCGGCCGGGGCTGGGCGGCCGGGGGCGGCGGGCTGCCCGGGCGTCGCGAAGACCCAATTCGGGCGGCCCTGGCGGTCCACTTCCAAATGGATCTGGGGTTCGACCAGGACGAAGCGGTCGATGGCCAGTTCGCCCGACATCAGCGGGATGATCCCCAGCGCGACCTGCAACCGGGCGATCTTCGCCATCTCCGGGCTGGACGCGCCGGCGGCATTCGCGAAACTGACGTTATCCGCCTCGACTTCAAGCCGGGGCAGGACGGAGATGCGCACCGGCCCGGCGATCTTCAAATCGCGGCCTGTGGCGTTCTTCACGCTTTCCTGAACCTTGGCGACAACCCAGTCGGTCGAAATGAAGCGGGGAACGATCAGGGCGGCGCCGACCACCAGCACGACCAGCACGGCCACCAAAACGCCTACTACGATCATCAGCTTCTTCATGCCCGTCCCCCGTCAGATGACGATCCGCCCGTTGCGATCCTCGACAAAGGATCGATCAGGAATGTGCTTAAAAGAGGGCAAAAGCGGCACACGCGGCCCTGAGGACCGCGTGAAGCCTTGCCTTCCGGAACTAGAATACGCCGCGCCCGTTCGGGCGAGGCCTCAATCGGCCGGAGAGATCGAAATCGCTTCGCGGCCCTTGGGCGTATCGACCACGCGCATGGTGACATGCTGGCCTTCCGCCAAGCCGCTCAAGCCGCCCCGCTCCAAAACCGAGATGTGGACGAAAACGTCCTTTCCCCCGCTTTCGGTCGCAACGAAGCCGAAGCCCTTCTCGCCGTTGAACCACTTGACGGTCCCGCCGACCTCTACCGCGGTCGAAGGATCCGGCGCGTTGCGCTCGAACCTCTGTCCGCCGCCGCCGCCCATGCCGCCGCCCATACCGCTGGGGCTGCTCCGGCGCGGTTGCTCGGTCGCCGTACTTTCGTCGACCTCGATCACTCGCGTGATCTGGCGACCCTTGGCTCCCTGACCGGCCTGCACCTTGAGCGTCGCGCCAGGCGCCACGCTTTCACGTCCGGCGGCCTGCAGAACGGCGATATGGAGGAAAGCATCCCCCGATCCGTCGCTCATCTCGGCGAAGCCGAAACCCTTCTGCGGGTTGAACCACTTGACGACCGCTTCGGCGACCGGCCCTTCCGCAGCCTGCATCGGCTGCGAGAAATTGCTCGGTGGCCGCCGAGCGCCACCGCTGTTCCCGCCTCCGCCCCCGCCGCCAGCCGGCTCGCGGAAGTTGAACGCATCGTCGTCAAATCCGCGCCGTCTCGGCTCGCGAAAATCTCTGCCCCGTCCCATCGATCCCCGTCACCTTCGTCCTGGTCCCCACCTGCGCATAACCGCTCGGATGGCAGGGACACCGTTGCCTTTTCGCTTCCAATCCGACCTGAAAGCTCGGATTGGGCCATCATATCACGGACGAAGAATAGGTCTCCTATTTCTTCAAGGTGGGGGTCCCGTTATCCTGACCGGCTATTTTCCCCGGCGAAATAACCTTTTAGGAGGCGGGAATGGCCCTCGATCATTGGTTGGCCTTCGTGGCCGCGGCCGCAATATTGCTGGCGATCCCCGGGCCGACCGTCCTGCTCGTGGTGTCCTATGCGCTGGGCCATGGCCGCCGCGTGGCCGCCGCCATGGTTGGCGGCGTGGTCGTCGGAGACTTCATCGCCATGACGGCGTCGATGGCGGGGCTGGGGCTTTTGCTGGAAGCCTCCTCGACCATTTATCTCGGCCTGCGCTGGATCGGCGCCGCCTATCTCATCTATCTGGGCGTCAAACTCTGGCGGGCGCCGGTCGTCAATCCGGACGAAGCGGTGGCGGCCGGCCGTCAAGCCAATCCCTTCCGCATCTTTCTCCATACGCTGACGGTCACGGCGCTCAATCCCAAGGGCATCGTCTTCTTCGTGGCCTTCGTGCCCCAGTTCCTTGATACCGCCCGTCCGCTGCTGCCGCAGATGGCCATTCTGGAGGCGACCTTCATCACCCAGGCGGCGTTCAATTCCATGGCCTATGCCCTGCTCGCCGCCGCGGCGCGGCAGGGGATCCGCAAGCCTGCGGTGCAACGGGCGGTCAATCGGACGGGGGGAAGCTTCCTGATCGGCGCGGGGCTGCTGGCGGCCGCGGTCAGCCGGCGCTGAGCAGCCGGCTATTTTCTGAAAAGCACGTTGCGGCGGGCCGCTATTCCGGGAAGGGTCTCTTCCGTGAAGCCAAGATCCACCAGAAAGGGCCGGATCCCGCCGCCACCGGCGTCCCGCGTCAGGCCGTCGATCTCGACCATCACGGTCTCGACGTGCCGGCGCAAGGTCGTCTCGGCCCCGCGCAGGATGCGCTCCTCGATGCTGTCCACGTCGAGCTTGATATGGCGGGGCGGCGGGGGGTCGAAAAGCTCGACGAAGCGATCGATCGAAAATCCCGGCACCGCCTGCTTGAAGACGGCCTGGATCTCGCCCTGTACGGTGTTCTTCCCGCCAAAGGCGTGCATCGAATGGCCGGCACCCGTATTGGCCATGAAGAGGTGGTCGAGCGCGGTCCGGTCGGAAAAGGCGATGCAATAAGCATCGATGCGGTCGGCCAGCCCATTGATCTCGATATTCTTGATCAGCACGGCATAGGTCGCGGCGCTGGGCTCGAAAGCCAGGACCCGGGAGCGCCGCGCCTTGGCGGCATAAAGCGCATAGGTGCCGACATTGGCGCCGATGTCCCAAAGGACTTCGCCCTGCGGAAGGGTGTCGATCCAGGCCACGGTCTCGGGCTCGTCGCGCTTCAGGCCCTGGGGATCGTGCAGCGACCGCGCCGTCGGACCCGAAAAGAAGAGCTTGCCCGCGGGGGTCTCCGCCGACACCACGGGGGTTATGGCCTCGGCCACCAGGGCGCGGGTCAGATCCCGGCGCTTGGGTTTCAGGAAAGCGGTGCAGCCTTTGGCGAGCCCCGCCACCGCGCGGGCCAGGGTTCGGCTCATCGGTCAGGCAGGCGGTCTGGGCGCGGCGAGGATCATGACCCGCTGCGAAGCGCCCGACCGGCCGAGCTGCACGCGGATCGAGCCTTCCTGCCATTCCTGGCGATAGATGTTGCGGTCCGGGATGCGGATCTGCGCGGTCGAGAGCGTCTCGTTGCTCTGGGTCGTCCGCTGCACGAAGCCCGGCGTATTCACGGCGAAAGGAGTGGTCGGGCTGGTGATCGTCGCGGGCGCCTTGTCGGTCTCGATCTCTTCCGCTTCGATGAAGCCGCTGGGCAGCACGAGATCCACGCTATTCAGCGGCAAGCGGTCGTAGACCGTCACCTCGATGGTGTCGACGTCGCCGCCCGGCACGAAGCGCACATTGACCGTGCCCGGCGCGGGCAGGGCGGCGGGTTTCTGCCAACCGCCGCAACCCGCCAGCGCGAGGAGCATCGTGGCGGCGAAGACGCGGCGCGAGAAGGGCATCGCCCGGCTATCGCAGATAGGTTCCGAAGTTATTGCGGATCTCCGTTTCCAGGGTTTGGTCGAGGTCCGCCATGACGGCTCTTGTCATCTCGTATTGAGCCTTGTCGCGGTCGTTGGGCGTGATCCCTTCCAGCACCGATTGGGACCGGCTCGCCTTGCCATTGACGGTGCGAACCGCGAAGCCCCGCTCGTCGAGGATCTCGATCGACATTTCGAGCGTCGCGTCATAGCGCTCGGAAGGCTCCTTCGTGACGGCGCCGGTCAGCCCGCCGGTCTTGGGCAGGGCGGTTTCGGTCACGATGGCGTTGCGGATGGTGACGCGGGCCAGGCCCGGGCCGCCCGCTATGCGAAGGCGGTCGCGCGACCAGGCCTCCATGGCGCGCGCCGGCGGCACGGGGAAGAGATGCTCCACTTCCGGCGGCTTGAAGCTCGGCTGGAAGGTGACCTGCACCTGGATCGATCCGACGGCGAGGGCAAAAGCCGGCTTGCCGGTGAAGCGGATGTCGGGAAAGACCGGTCGGTCCGGCGGCGTGCTGTTGCAGGCGGCCAGGCCCAGAAGCGCAAGGCCCAGCAGGAAGAGGCGCGGCAGGAAGGTGCGGGACATGAGACCTCCGATGGCAAGGGAAGGAGAGTCGCACGGCCTCCGGGTCGTTATCAAGTCGCTAGGGAGTTTTCCGCCGGAGAAGCGCGCAGGGTCGCGAGTTCCGTGTCGTCGAAGGTCTGGGTCGCGTTGCAGAATTGGCAAGTGACCTCGATGCGCCGATCGACCTTCATCTCCTCGATATCGGTCTCGGGCAGGTTGCGCAGCACCGTCTCGATCCGATCGCGGGAGCAGCGGCAGAGCGCGGCGAGACCATGCTCGGGATAGACCCGCACACCATCCTCATGGAAGAGCCGGAACAGGAAATCCTTGGGCTGCAGATCGGGGTCGAGCAATTCCTGGTTCGTGCTGGAGCCCATCAGGATGATCGCCCGGCGCCAGCCTTCATCCAGTTCCTCGCCCAGCAGCGCCCGGGGCCGGAAATCGTCCGGGGCCTGACGGTCCTCGCCGCCCTCGGCCGGCAGGCGCTGGATCATCAGGCCCCCGGCCCGCCAATGTCCCTCGATCTTTCCGACCGCGAGCTTGATGCCCGCCTCCAGCTGCTCCGATTGCCGGAAATAGTGATGGGCGCAATCCGCCAGCGTCGCGCCCTGAAGCTCGACGATACCCTGGTAGCGTTCGGTGAATTCGCCCTGGTCGACGGTAAAGGCGAGATAGCCTGACCCCAGAAGGCGCGGCACGGTCGCAGGACCGGCGGCAAGGGCAGCGGCAAGTTTATCCTCGTCGAACTGGGCGTAGCCGCGCAGCGCGCCCGAGCTGGTCACATCCGCGACCACCAGGCGGATCGGACCGTCACCCTTGGTTTGCAGGGTGAAGATGCCCTCGTATTTGAGCGCGCCCGCCAGCGTCACCGCGAGGGTCGCCGCTTCGCCGAGAAGTGCCGCGACCGCGTCGGGATAGGCATGCTGGGTCAGGATTTTGTCGAGCGCGGGGCCCAGGCGAACGAGCCTGCCGCGCAAGGCGAAGGGATCGACCTGGAAGGGCTGGACGATATCGTCGGGAACGGAACGGGTCATGATGCAGCTTTAGGTAGGCAATCGCGCCCAAAAGCCAAGACGCCTCACGCCAAGCAATCTCAGAAAGACGATCCGGCTCAGGCGAGGCACCAGGCGAGGATGCCCTTTTGCGCGTGAAGGCGGTTTTCCGCTTCGTCCCAGACCACGGACTGTGGTCCGTCGACGACGGCCGCCGAGACTTCCTCCCCGCGCTTGGCGGGCAGGCAATGCATGAAGATCGCATCGGGCTTGGCCGCGGCCATCAGCCGCTCGTCGACCCGATAGGGGGCCAGCATGTTGTGACGGTTGACCGTCGCCTCGACGCCCATGGAGACCCAGGTGTCGGTGACGATGCAATCGGCGCCCTTGACCGCCTCTTGGGGATTGGCGGTGACCCGAACCTTGCCGCCCTCGCGATGGGCCCAGTCGATCAGCGGCGCCGGCGGGCGCAATTCGTCGGGGCAGGCGAGGCGGAGATCGAAATCGAAGCGCACGGCCGCATGGATCCAGCTTGCCGCCACGTTGTTGCCGTCGCCGGTCCAGGCGACGACCTTGCCGGCGGAACCACCCTTGTGCTCTTCCAGGGTCATGACATCGGCCATGAGCTGGCAGGGATGGCTCGCGTCCGTCAGCCCGTTGATCACCGGCACGGTGGCGTGCTGGGCCAGCTCCTCGAGCTTCGACGGGCGGGTCGTGCGGATCATGATGGCGTCCACATAGCGCGACAGGACCCGCGCGGTATCGGCGATGCTTTCGCCGCGCGAGATCTGGCTGTCGCCGGAGGTCAGAACCACCACGTCGCCGCCCAATTGCCGCATCGCCACCTCGAAGGAGATGCGCGTCCGGGTCGAGGGCTTCTCGAAAATCATCGCCAGGGTCTTGCCCTGGAGCGGGCGCGGGCTGTCGGGACCGCGCCCCCCCTTCTTATAGGCAAGGCCGAGATCGAGAATCCGTCGAAGCTCGGCCGCGTCCACCCGGTCGAGATCGAGGAAGTGCTTCGGGGTGGCCATCACGCCTTCCAGTTTCCGGCGACCCGGTCGATGATGCCGATCGCCTCCGCGACCTGCGCCTCGGTCAGGATGAGCGGCGGCAGGAGCCGCAGGACATTGTCGCCGGCCGAGACGGTCAGCAGTCCCTCTTGGCGCAGGGCGTCCATGATTTCGTTATTGGTGGCGACGCAGCGCAGGCCCAGAAGAAGCCCCGCGCCCCGCGCTTCGGCGAAGACCTTGGGATATTTAGCGACCAGCTTGTCGAGTTCCGCCTTGAGGAGCCTCGCGACCCGGTCGACATGCGGCAGGAAATCCTTTTCCAGCATCACGTCGAGAACGGCGTTGCCGACCGCCATAGCCAAGGGATTGCCGCCGAAGGTCGAGCCATGCGAACCCGCCGTCATGCAGGCCGCCGCCTTTTCGGTCGCGAGGCAGGCCCCGACTGGGAAACCGCCGCCCAGGCCTTTGGCGATGGCCATGACGTCGGGCGTGACGCCTTCCCATTCATGGGCGAAGAGCTTGCCCGTCCGGCCCATGCCGCATTGGACCTCGTCGAAGAGCAGGAGCAGGCCGAATTCGTCGGCGATCTCCCGCAACCCCTTGAGATAGCCCTTCGGCGGCGGACGCACGCCACCTTCGCCCTGCACGGGCTCGACCAGGATCGCCGCGGTCTGCTTCGTCACGGCTGCGCGCATCTCGTTGAGATTGCCGAAAGCCACATGGTCGAAGCCTTCGACCGTGGGCTCGAAGCCCTTCAGGTATTTCTCGTTGCCGGCAGCCGCCAGAGTCGCGAGCGTCCGGCCATGGAAAGAGCCGCTGCAGGCGATGACCCGATAGCGTTCGGGATGGCCCGCCTCATGCTGGTACTTGCGCGCGATCTTGAGGGTAAGCTCCATCGCTTCCGCACCCGAATTGGCGAAGAAGACGCTATCGGCGAAAGTCGCCTCGACCAGCCGCTCGCCCAGCCGCTGCTGGCCCGCGATTTGGAAGAGGTTGGAGCAATGCCAGAGTTTCTGCGCCTGCTGGGTCAGCGCCGCGACGAGATGCGGATGGGCATGGCCCAGCGCGGTGACGGCGATGCCGGAGGCGAAATCGAGGTATTTCCGCCCGTTGGTGGCGAAAAGATAAGCGCCCTCGCCCTTTTCGAAGGTCAATTCGTTCCGGGCGTAAGTGGGCAATAGAGCTGGAATCACGGAATATCTCCTGCGCGATAGGAAAGAGCGATAAGAAGCGGCCGAACCGATTCTATCGTCGTCGCCGTGACGGCGACGTGTCGCTCCGTTTTTCCTTTCGAGACCGGCCGCAGCCGGGATCGCGCATCATGTCCTTGGCCCCACCCTTGGCCGCCTCGGCGGCAGGGAAAGCGCGGGAGTATGGGGAGCCGGACAGGCCCTGTCAATCTTATGGCCAAGAAGGCCTTGGGATCACTCGGCTTCCAGGACGAATTTCAGGGTGGTCTCCGCGGTGACGATCCCGCCGCGCTGACCCTGGACCGTCGATCCGTAACGGGGCGCGAACCATTCCGGCAAGGGCCGCGCGTTTAAGGGCGCGATCCACAGCCGCAAGAGATGCCGGTGGCGTTCCGGCTCCGGCCAATTCTCGAAATCGGTGCGGGAGTGGAGCGTCGTGTGGTTGTTGATGAGCTGGATGTCCCCCGGCCGGAACTCCATCTGGAGCCGCAGGTCCGGCGCATCCGACAGCGCGTCGAAGTAATCGAGCGCCTCGATCTCCTTGGCGGTGAGGCGCGGAAGCTCGGGGAAATTCACCTGGGCCGAGCGGATGTATTGCCCGGAATAGATCGTCGTCAGCTCGCCCTCGAACCACTGGAACACGGGGGCGTCGAACCAGGGTAGCATGCCGGCCGGGATCTCGCCGCGCCGGTCCGTGGCGAAGGGGTGGAAAAGCTCGGGCAGCAGGTCGGGCCGTCGCCGCAGGATCTCGTTATACATCGTGACCGAGCTGACGATCCGGCTCTCGCCCCCCGATTTCGAGGGCTTCAGGCAGATGAGACCGACCAAGTCCGCGCTGTCGGTGTGGTAATCGAGCTGTCGCGTCGTCTGGTAATAGCGGGTCGTCGGATCCTTGATGTCGTATCCCAGGTCCTTGACGTGGCCTAGGAGATGGCCCTTGGCGTTCTGCGAGCGGAAGGGCCCGAAATAGGAGCCGATGCCGAGATAGCCGGCGGCGGTTTCCTCCAAGGTATAGCGGTCGGTGGGAAAGCCTCTGATCAGCACGAAGCCCCGGCCGTGCAGCACTTCCTCCAGGAAAGCGGCGAGCTTCGCGCCCAAAGTCGGCAGGGGAAAGGTGGCGGGCGAGATTTCGCCGAAGGGAACATTCGCCGCCCTGACGGCGCGCACCGCGTCGTCGATCTCGGCCTTGTCCCGGGCGTCGAACTCGTAGATCCAGTCGCGCCGTTGTTCGAGGTCCGGCCCATACCAGGCGGCGCGGCCTTCGAGGAGACCGGGCGGCATCGGAAGAACGTCTGGGAAAAGCGACATGAGACCTATGTGCTCCTCCGCCGTTTTTCGATCAAGCGTCTCGATCAGGCCTTGAGCCGGTAGCCCCGCTGGAACATCTGGTGGCAGACGATCAGGAGCACCGCGTTGACGGCCACGACCACGCAGATGCCCAGCTCCAGCGAGCTTTCCGGCTGGCCGATGAAGCCCGCCCGGAACCCGTCGATGAGATAGAAGAACGGGTTGCCATGGGCCACGAAGCGCCAGCCTTCCGGCAGCCGGTCCACGGAATAGAAGGTCCCGGAGAGGAAGGAGAGCGGCATGATGATGAAATTCGTCACCGCCGACATATGGTCGAACTTCACCGCCCAGACGCCCGCGATCATGCCGAGCAACGACAGGAGCATGCAGGCGGCAAGACCATAGAAGAGCACCAGCAGCGGATGCGCGATCTGCAGCGGCTCGAACAGCCAGATGGCGAGCGCCACGGCGATCCCGACGACCGCGCCCCGCGTGATCCCGCCCAGCACGATGGCGAGCGCCAGTTCCGTCGCCGAGAGAGGCGGCATCAGCACATCGACGATTGTGCCCTGGACCTTGGCGATCATGATCGAGGAGGAGGTATTGGCGAAGGCGTTCTGCATCATCGCCATCATGACGAGGCCGGGCGCCAGGAAGGCCGTATAGGGCACGCCGCCCGCGCTGCGCTGCGCCCCGCCGATGGCCAGCATGAAGACGCCCAGATAGAGCAGCGTCGTGACCACGGGGGCCGCCACCGTCTGGGTGAAGACCTTCAGGAAGCGTCGCACCTCGCGCAGATAGAGCGTCCAGAAGCCGAGCCAGTTGACGGCGCCGAACTGGCGCACGCCCGGCGGAGACAAGGTTTTCAAAGACTGTTTCCTTCCCTAAGGGCGCTTCTTCTAGCAGCGCTCTATCGGGAGATGCAATCGCCGCCCTCTACTCCCCCAGGAACTTCGCCATCAGGAAGGCGTCGCGGTATCCGCCCTCGACCTTGAAGGCGCGGGGCTCGGTGCCATAGGTCTGGAAGCCGCAGCGACCATAGAGGCGGATCGCCGGCTCGTTGGTGGTGTCGACCTTGAGCTCGACGCATTCGACCCGGTCCTTCGCGAAATCGAGTACGGTCTCGACCAGCCGGTCGGCGAGGCCCGTGCCCCGCGCGCAGTTCCGCAGATAGACGCCCGAAAGTTCCCCGCGATGGCGCTGATGGTCGCTGGCTCTCCCACCGAACTGGGCGATGCCGACCAGGGTGTCTTCCATGAAGGCTCCCCAGACGCCGCCCGCCGCCAGGCGTTGGGCGGTTGCGGCGCAGGGTTCCGCGGCCGCCGTCTTGTAGGACGCGCAGAAAGCCTCCGGATGGCGGCTCAGCGCCTCCAGGCGGATGTCGCGGAAGCTCACAACCTCGGCGGGGGCGAGTTTTCGGATGGGACCAAGAACGATAGGCATTGGCGCATTCTCCTCTTTGCTCTGAGGGGCGCCGGGACGAGGGAGCTTCAGAAAAGCGAAGGCCCCGACCGTCACCGGCGGGGCCCTCTGTTTCTGACGTTACGCTGATCTCAGCGCATGCGTTGAACCTTGGGGCCCCGACCGGTGCTCCAATAGCTAAACCACATCCCGCTGAAACGAAATTCGCTCATGGCCGGACCATAGGGAGCGGCCGGCCTTCTTGTCAATGGCGGAAACCCTTCCGTTGGGGCACTCTGGGCGAGAAGGGGAGCCGAATGGCGCGAACGGAGCCGAAGCGGATCACGGCGGAACGACTGGAGCGGTCGGCCTTGCATTATCTGCAGCGTTTCGCGAGCTCGAGCGCCAATCTGCGCCGGGTGCTGTTGCGAAAGGTCCAGGTGTCGGCCGCCTTCCACGAGGAGGACCCGGCCGAGGGCACCGCCCAGGTCGAGGCGCTGATCGCGCGCTATCTCGCCGCCGGCCTCCTCGACGACGAGGGTTTCGCGGCGGCCAAGGCCACCAGCCTTCACCGGCGCGGCGTCTCCCGTGTCGGCATCCGGGGACGCCTCGCCCAGAAGGGGCTTAACGGGGAGCAGGTCGCCAAGGCGCTCGACGATCTCGGCGAGGAGCCTGGCGGCAGCGAACTGGCCGCGGCCTGCGCGCTTGCCCGGCGGCGGCGGCTCGGTCCCTATCGGATCAAGGACCGCGAGGACAACCGCCGCAAGGACATGGGAACTTTCGCCCGGGCCGGTTTCGGCTCCCAGGTGGCGCATCGGGTATTGGATGCCGAGGACCCCGAGGCGCTCGAGGCGCTACTGCGGGAGGAGGAGGATTAGGGAGCCGGCTTTGCCGTGAGGGTTTCGTTGAGGATCGCCTGGGACGTGGTCGTCGCTTCCGCATTGTTCAGATAGGCGGTCTGATTGGCCGCGGGCATCAGGATGCCCTTTTCGTTGAAGGCCTTCTTGATGCGGCGGTTGAATTCGCGGCCGACCGTCCATTGCTTCATGGCGACGGTCTTGAAGCGCAGGCGGATGATCGTCGCCTCGTTGGTGAACTTGTCGACGCCGATGATCTCCGGGCTGCCGATGATATAGGGCTTCCAGGCCGGGTCTTCCGCCAAACCCGTGCTGACCTCTTTCAGGATCTCGATGACCTCGTCGGGATCCTGGGCGAGTTGGACCCCGATGTCCGAGACCGCATAGGCGTAGTCCCGGCTCATGTTGTTCACATAGGAAACGGCGCTGAAGGGCACGGAATGGACCGTGCCGGCCATGTCCCGGAGCCGGATCGACCGGATCGAGAGGGCCTCGACCGTGCCGCTGTGGCCGCCGCCCACATCCACCACGTCGCCCACCGCGAGCGTGTCCTCGATCAGGATGAAGAGGCCGGTGATGACGTCCTTCACCAGGGCCTGGGATCCGAAGCCGATGGCAAGGCCGACAACCCCGGCGCCCGCGAGCAGCGGCGCGATATTGACCCCGACCTCCGCCAGGGTGATCAGCGTGACCATGACCACGATGAGGATCAGCATGGTGGTCCGCAGCAAGGGCAGGAGGGTGCGGGCGCGGGCGCTGCGCGTGATGCGCCGCCCATGGCTGTCGATCCCGGAGAGATAGCGTTCGATCAGCGAGCTGAAAAGTTCCCAGACGATGAGCGCGCCCAGGAGAACCGCACCGATCGAGACAAGGCCTCCCGCGACGCGCCGGCCGAAATCGGAATCGAACCAGGCAAAGGCGCCGACGCCCCAGGCCTGGAGCAGCGCGATCATGGCGAAAAAATAGATCCCAACCGAGACGATCACGCTCAAGGCCGGAAGATAGCGGTTGGCCCGCGCCTCCAGAGTCGGGAACCGTCCCTTCAGGTCCTCGCCGATGGCGAAGCCGCGATGGCTGATGCCCAGCACCAGGCGCGAGAGCAGCCTTGCGATGGCCAGCACGAAAATGCTGATGAGGGTGGCGCGCAACACGAAGATGAAGCCGCCGTCGACCTGCAGGACATAAACCCCGAAGACGCCCACCACATAGACGATGGCGAGGACATGCCAGACATCCGCGATCCGCTCCCGCAATGTCTGCCAGCCGCTGGGGTCCGCCTTCGCGCTGCTTTCGGCGACGGTCTCGACCTCGTCGGGATCGAGACGGAAGCACCGGATCCGCGCCGCGACCGCCAGGCGGTTCTGGAGGATGAAAATGACGGCGAGCACGGTCAGCGCGAGCGCGGTGCCTTTGAGCAGCAGCGCATAGATCCCGCCCGGCACGCCGAGCCACCAGGAGGCGCTGGCGAGGCCGTAGCCATAGACCGCCCAGGCGGTGAAGCGGCGGATCCAGATATAGAGATAGTTCCGCGTTTCCTCCGTCATGCCGAGCTGGACCGCGCCCGAGCCTTCCGGGACCAGAAGAGCGCGCGCGACCGCAAGGATGACCCGGGCGGTGACCACCGAGCTCGCCAGGATCTCCGCCACCCGCTGGGTCGTCCGCCTCGCATGGATCGTCGGCAGGATGGCATAGGCGCAGAAGGCGAAAGCCAGCAACGGCAGGATATCGAGCGCGGCGCGGGTCAGGATCAGAAGGATCCGCACCGCCCAATGGTTTCCGGTCCGTGCCGCCAAGGCACGGCGCGGTCGCCGCAGGAGAAGGCGGACGACCCATTCGGCGAGAAAGGCCGCGCCGAAGGTGATCCCGAGATTGGTGGCGATCTCGATCCAGCGTTCGCGCCCCGCCGGATCGAAAAGCTGACCCTGGATCCAGCCGAAAAGGCGTGGTGCATCGACGATCACCGCCACCGCGGCCAGGATCTCGCTGCTGATTGCATTGATCTGGGTGGAGAAGTCGTGGAGGAGGCCGACCGCATCCGGAACATCGGGCTCGGCTTGCTGCTGCGGCTGCCCGCGCTGGACGGCGATGAGGGCGCGAAGCTGGTCCACCAGATGGGCGCGCGCCTGGTCGTCCTGCAGCGTATCGACCAGTTTCTGAAGCTCGTCGATGGATACGGCCCCGGCCCCGGCTCCGGCCGCAGGGGCGGGGTCCGCGGCGAGCGTCGCCCGCAGGGGTGCCGCAAAAGCCGCGAACAGCAGGAGAATGGGGAGGAGGCGCCGCAGGGTCATGAGCCTATAAAGTAACCGCAGGGTGGGGAAGCGCCAACCCTTGGTCCGCTTTTTGGCCTAATCGGTGAGACGGAAGCGGATCGGCTTCCTGATTTCGGCCGCGATTCTCTGGCCGTCCTTCAGGGCGGGGTCGAAGCGCCAGGCCTCGCCGGCCTTTACCGCGGCCTCGTCGAGCGCGGGGACACCGCTGCTTTCCTGGACCGAAACGCTGGCGGGGCGGCCTTCCTCGTCGATGCGGATGGCGACGACGACCTCTCCCTCGATGCCGCGGCGACGGGCGGCGGCTGGATAGGCGGGGCGGGGCGTCAGGATCGCAACGGGCTCGCGGGTGACGCCGGCCGGCTGAGACTCGCTGGGAGCGGGTATCGAGGGCGGCGCGGCGGCAACCGCCATCGCGGCCGCTCCCGGGGAAGCTGGCGCGAGTGCCGCCACCTGGGGCGCCGGCAGATCGGGGGCCGCCGTCGTCGGCGCGCTCCGGGTCGGCGCTTTTCGGGCGGGCTTCTGGGCTTGCCGGATCGCCGGAACGGTTGCGGGCGCCGGAGGTTCGGCCGCGGCGGGTGCGACCGCCACGGTTACCGGCGGGGCGGGTTCGCTTGCCGGGGATGTCTCCTCGGTTGTCGCGATGGTCTCCCGGGCCGGCTGCGCCGAGGGCGTTTCATCGGCGGCTTCCGCCGCCGGCGGCGCGTTGCCCGGCGCCGCTTCCTCGACGAAGACGAGCGAGATCGCCCGCTCCTGCCCCGCTTCGGCCTCGCCCCGGAAATGGGCGTGCAGCAAGGCCCAGGCCACTCCGCCATGGAGCAGCGCGGAGGCGGCGATCACCGCCCCCCAGCTTGTCCGTCGCTTGACGACGGAGATCATGTCAGGCGAGACGCGCCTTGGCGACGGGAGCCGGCGCGATGCCCGCGACCCGGCCCAGCCGATCGATCGCCCAGAGCCCGGCCATGGCGGCGGCATTGATCTTGAAGATCAGGATGACGACCGCAGGCTCGAATTCCCCGATCCCGCTGAGACCCGCCACGGCCGGAACATAAAGCAGCGCCTCGTAGACGACGAAAGCGACGGCGAAGGCGGCGACGAAGCCGGGGGCCGTTCCGAGCCGCGTTCCGAGCCAGGCGACCACCGGGCGGGCGGCTTCCACGGCGATCAGCGAGGCCACCCCCATGATCACGCCCCAGGCGAGGCTGTCGGCGGTCACCGGATAGGCGAGCACGCCATAGCCGACGACCTGGTTGGCGAGCCACACCCCGCCCGCGAGCAGCAGCGCATCGCGGCGTCCGAGGGTGACCGCTGCCGCCGCGGCGAAGGCCGGCAAGGGCGTGGCGCAGGCGAAGCCCAGGGTGAAGGCGACGCTTGCCGCCACCAAGAGCACCAGCCAAAGCGGCTTGCGCCAGCCGGTACCGTCCGTGCCCGTTATGGTCATTTGGTCATACATGTCTCATCTCCAGATCGAAGAGAAATCCAAGAGGGTGAAAGCCGCCGCGGAACGGTCGAAAGAGGCGGCTCGTCCCAGCCGCGACGGACTGTCGATCATTCAGTCTTTTTCTTCGCTCCCGGTCCACCGAGGCCCGTGTCGAAGGCGACCTTGAACCCGGCGAAGACGCCGATCCCCGGCCGCTGGAAACCCGTTGGATCTTCGTAGCGCTTATCGAGCATGTTGTCGATGCGCCCGAAAGCGGTGACGCCGTGGCCGAGGTCGTAGGAAGCCGCCAGATTCAACAGGGTGTAGCTGGGTGCGGTGAGGCGCTGGATCGAGAAATCGCGGTTGCCGTCGATCCGGTCGCCGACATAGAGAAGCGTGCTGGACAGCGTGAGCTTGTCGGTGGCTTTCCAGGCCGCATCCAGGCTCGCCTTGTGGCGCGGCCGCCGCAAAAGCTGCGCGCCGGTCGTGGCGTCGGTCGCCACCGTATAGGTGTAATCCGCCCGGAACTTCAATTTCTCCAGGGGTTTCCACGAGACATAGGTTTCGACGCCATAGGTCTTCGCCTGACCGATGTTGATGCTGGTCGTGAAGGTGCTGTTGAAGGTGATCAGGTTCTTGATGTCGTTGTGGAACCAGGTGGCGCCCGTCTCGACTTTGCCGTCCAGGAAAGGCTGGTCGAAGCCGATGTCGTAGCCGAAGCTCTGCTCCGGCTTCAGGTTCGGGTTGCCGGAGAAGCCGAAGGCGGGGAAGTCCACGAACATCTCGTTGAGCGATGGCGATTTGAAGCCGGTTCCGACGCTGCCTTTGAGGATCGTGCCCATGTCGTTGACATGCCAGGCCGGGGCCACCCGATAGGTCACGGCTCCGCCGAAACGGTCGTTCTCGTCGAGCCTTGTGCTGAACGTGGTGAAGAGTCGCTCCCAGAGCTTGGACTGGAGCTGCAGATAGCCGGAATCGGTCGTCGTGCTCGCGGTGGTGGGGGCCTGGACGATGCCTTCCTTCGCGGTCTCGGCGCCGAGTGTCAGGATCTGTCCTGGCGCAAGGGTCAGGTTGCCCTGCCAGTCGAATTTGCGCCGGTCGCCATGGCTGTTGGTAGTGCCGCTGTTAAAGAGAAAATCGTTGTGGTGATAAATCGTATAGGCGGCCCCCAGGGTCTGGTCGAAGCGCCCGTCCCAGAGCGAGAGATGAGCGGTGCCCCGCGTGAAGAGCTGGTTGGTGGTGCTTTCGCTGCGGTTTACGCCCGGGACCTGGGGAAAACTCAGAGGATCGTCGGCGGTGAACTTGATGTTGGTGTCGACGTAACGGGCGACGACACCGAAATCCAGATTGTCCGAAGCCGTATAGCCGAGCTTCGTCGAGATCGTCTTGTTGTCGTAGGCGTCGTCGTTCCGCCGCTGCCCGGCGGGCAGCGAGGCGTCGGGTGTCACCGGCGTCGCGCCCTCGCGCAGATGGGTCACATGGAAGGCGTAGTCGAAAGGCCCGGTCGAACCGGTGATCGAGCCCGCCTGGTTGAAGGTCGAGAAGGAGCCGCCCTCGACGCTCGCCTTGAGCTGGAGCGGCCCGCGGCCCGATTTGGTGATGATATTGACCACGCCGCCGATGGCGTCCGAGCCGTAAAGGCCGCTCTGGGGGCCGCGCAGGACTTCGATCCGCTCGATCTCGTTGACGCTGATATGCCCGAAATCGAAGGCGCCGCTCGACTGGCTCGGATCGCCCGCGTCGATGCCGTCGATCAGCACCTTGGTGTGGTTGTTGTTGGCGCCCCGGATGAAGATCGAGGAGACGCCGCCCATGCCGCCGTTACGGACAAGGTTGAGGCCGGGGACATCCGCCAAAACATCGGGCGCGGTCGTGGCCTGCTTGCGTTCGATATCGTCGGCGGTGATGACCGTCACGCTGCTGCCGATCTGGTCGCTGGGCGTTGGCAGGCGGGTCGCCGTGACCACCATGGGCGGCAGGGTCTGGGGCTCCTCCGCCTGGGCGGCGAAGGCAAGAAACGGCAGCGCGGAAGCGCCGGCGAACAGACGGAGGACGGATTTATTCAGGAAATGTGCAGACATTTGGACCTCGTGGCAACAGCACGTCACCACGAACCAAAGTCCAGTCGCCGCTCAGTTCAGAGCCGGTTTCCAGTCCCCATCGGTGCACCCCGCCCAATGTGTTCGCGCGTGACCACGTGCGATGGCAGGTCTCCTGGCTTGCGGGTCGCTGCCGGAAGCGTCGCCTTCCCGGTTTCCCAGTGGCCAGTGACGCTCGGCTCGCCGCTCACAGTTGCGGGGGCAGCCGCGGTTTCGGGATCCGATCCCTCACCACGTTCCCTTTTGATCCCCGAAGGGAACCATCGCCGCGCATGATGCTCGTAAAAAATCCGCCGTCAATGGGATACTAAATCCCCTAGGGTTTGGGCCGCCAATCGTAGCGGATGAGCTGATGACCGAGCCGGGCGCTGATCGAGAGCGGACCCTCAACGAGGCCCTCGCGTTTGTAAAAGCGGCGGCCCGCCCGGTTTTCGACGGCGGTGGTAAGCCAGAAGCCCAAGGGATGCAGACCCTTCACGAAATCCAGGAGTGCCTTCCCGATCCCCTTCCCCTGAAAGACGGGTCCCACGAAGAGTTGCGAAAGCTCGTCGTTCCCAGCCAGGGCCGCAAAGCCCACAATAGAATGCCCGGTCCCCGAGATGCAGGGAGAGGCCGCGATATGAATCGCCCAGCCTCCCGAAATTTCGGCCCACCGAGCCTGAAGGCTTTCAAGGTCGACCGAGGCTGCGACGGCCACGCCGCTCGACTGAAAGCTGTCGAGCCAGAGTTTCGTCACCGGGTCGAAGTCGCTTTCCAGATAGGGACGGATAAGGAGGTCCATCAGGCTTGGGCCTTCCAGCCGGAGATGATCGCCTCCAGCGCGTCGAGCCCATCCGTGAGCGCCGCAGGGCCGGGCTGAAGGATGAGCGGCGATTTTACCTCGTAAAGCGCCCCGCGCCGGACGGCGGGGATCGCCTCGAACCCCTGCCGCGCGGCCAGGCGTTCCGGCCGGAACTTCTTCCCGCACCAGGACCCGATGACGATGTCCGGCGCGCGGGCCACCACTTCTTCGGCGCTGACGATCCGGTCCCGCGCCGCGCCCTCCTTTGCTTTGTCGGCGAAGATATCGTCGCCGCCCGCCGCCGCGATCAGTTCCGACACCCAGCCGATCCCGGAAATCATCGGATCGTCCCATTCCTCGAAATAGACGCGGGGACGATGAGGGCGGGCGGCAGCGCGGTCCCTTGCCTTATCGAGGCGGGCGGCGAGGTCTTGCGCCAGGGCAGCCGCCTTTTCCGCCGCGCCGACCATCGCGCCCAACAGGCGGATCATGTCGAGGATGCCGGCGATCGTTCGCTGGTTGAAGGCATGGACCGCAACGCCCCGCCGGACGAGGTCGGCCACGATATCAGCCTGGAGATCGGAGAAGGTCAGAACCAGATCCGGCGACAATGCCAGGATCTTGCCGATATCGGCCGAGGTGAAGGCGCTGACCCGGGGCTTTTCCCGACGCGCCCGGGCGGGCCGCACCACATAGCCCGAAATCCCGACGATCCGGTCTTCCTCGCCGAGGAGGTAGAGGGTTTCCACGGTCTCTTCGGTAAGGCAGACGATGCGGGAGGGTGGAAACATCGCTCATAGCACCTTGAAGGAACGGGCGAGCGCGAGGCTGGCGACCACCAACAGTCCCGCGCCGGAGAGGCAGAGGATGCCGCCCGACGCGCGATTGATCCACAACAGGCTGACATGGCCCCAGATCCGCCGAAGCGCGTCGAGGCCGAAGCTCAGGCCGAGCCACCAGATGAACGAGCCCAGGAACACGCCTGTCACGAGGATGGATACGCCGAGAGGGCTCACCGCACCCCCGTCGAAGCCCACTTTCGCGAAGATCGCCGTGAAGGCCAGGATGGTGATCGGATTGGTCACGGTGAGCGCGAAGGTCGAGGCGAAAGCCGCCATCAGATCCTCGCCCTGGAGAGGGGCGGGCTCTTCGCCGCGCGCCGCCAGCAGCGCCCGTCCGCCGGAATAAAGAAGGAAGATCCCGCCGGCCGCCCCAAGCCAGTCCTGCCACCCCAGCAGCCAGTCCCGCACGAAAGTGAGGCCGAAGCCCGCGATGATGCCGAAGATCGTGTCGGCGGTTGCCGCGCCAAGGCCGGAGACCAGGCCGAAATAAGGCCCTTCGAAAAGCGTCCGGCGCACGCAGAGCACGCCCACCGGCCCCACCGGGACCGCGATGATCAACCCGACGATGATCCCCTTCAGGAGAAGGCCCAGCAGCATGAGGGTCCGAAGCTTTCCGGGGTGAAAGGAGCGGCAGTCTCCGCGAAGGCCTGGTCCGGTGCAACCCCTCACGCAGTTGGTGCTGCGCTGCGGCGTCTCATCGACTATCTTGATAGTCTGCGGAGGCGACGATGGCTGACGACGAGGACAAATCCCTGGCCAAGATCAGGCCCAAGTTGATCGACAGCAAGGAACGCTGGGCGCGGGAGGGGAGGCTCTTGACCGGCAAACCCGTCCGCCCCGAGGAGCAGCGACTGCCGCCCGGCCAGCGCAAGGTCGACAATTGGCCGGTGCTCGATCTTGGGGTGCAGCCCGCCATCCCCACCGACCGCTGGAAGCTGGAAGTCGGCGGGTTGGTCGAGCAGCCCCTGACCTGGAACTGGGCGGATTTCCAGGCTCAGCCCGCGTTTCAGGATGTCTCGGACATCCATTGCGTCACCGCCTGGTCGCGCTACGACAACCGTTGGGAAGGCGTGAGCGCGCGGCATCTCCTGGAGGTGACGAAGCCTGCGCTCGAAGCACGCTTCGTCATCTTTCACAGCTATGACGGCTATACGACCAATCTGCCGCTGGACGCCTTTGCGGAAGAAGATGTGCTGCTCGCCCATACCTGGGAGGGCAAGCCCCTGAGCCGGGAGCACGGCGGACCGGTGCGCGCCATCGTGCCGAAGCTCTATTTCTGGAAGAGTGCCAAATGGTTGCAACGGATCGAATTCGCCGCCTCGGACCAGCCGGGCTTCTGGGAGGTTCGCGGCTATCACAATTACGGCGATCCTTGGGAGGAGCAGCGCTATGGTTGAATTAAGCCGCCGGGCAGCCCTTGGCATCGCCCTGGCTTTGGCGAGCGGCCCCGCCTGGTCCGCTTCGCCGCCGCAATCGAAGAGAGGGAAAATGGACGGATACGACTTCGAATTCACCTCGATCGAGGGGGACAAGCTCCCGCTCTCCCAATACCGGGGCAAGCCGGTGCTGGTGGTGAACACCGCTTCCTTCTGCGGCTACACCCCGCAATACCAGGATCTGGAGGCGGTCTGGCAGCGCTATCGGGACAAGGGGCTGATGGTGATCGGCGTGCCCTCGAACGATTTCGGCGCGCAGGAGCCGGGCTCGGCCGCCGAGATCAAGCAATTCTGCGAATTGAATTATTCGGTGGATTTCCCGCTCACCGAAAAGCAGGACGTGCTTGGCAAGGATGCCCATTCCTTCTATCGCTGGATCGCCGAGCAATTGGGCGAAGGCGCGCTGCCACGGTGGAATTTCCACAAGTACCTGATTGCCCCGGACGGCTCCATTGCCGGGACTTGGCCGTCGCAGGTAAAGCCGACCGACAAGGTGGTCACGGCCGAGATCGAGCAGCTTCTTGCGTCGAAGGGAAAGTAGCGCTCCTAAGATAACAACGATTTTAGTTGCAAATCCGGCCCGGATACCGGAATTGGGCAGGCTAAAATTCGGCCTCAGCCGATAACGTTTCAGGGACGGAGTGAGATTTGGGCGCCACGAGCGGTCGAGAGACCATGATTGAGGTCAAGCACCTCACGAAGAAGTTCGGCCCCTTCACGGCCGTCGACGACATCTCCTTCACGGTGAAACGCGGCGAGGTTCTGGGCTTCCTGGGCCCCAACGGCGCCGGCAAGTCCACCACCATGAAGATGATCACCGGTTTCCTGGCGCCGACCGCCGGACGGGCGGTGATCTGCGGCGACGACGTGACCAATTCGCCCATCGCGGCCAAGCGGCACATGGGCTACCTGCCCGAGGGGGCGCCGGCCTATCCCGACATGACGCCACGGACCTTCCTCGATTTCATCGCCCAGATCCGCGGCTTCAGCGGCGCCAAGGCGAAGGAGCGCATGGATAAGGCCATCGCCCTGACACAGCTCGAAGGAGTGCTGGAGCAGCCCATCGAAACCCTCTCCAAAGGTTTCAAGCGTCGGGTGGGCGTGGCCCAGGCCCTGCTCCACGATCCCGAGGTGCTGATCCTCGACGAGCCGACCGATGGGCTCGATCCCAACCAGAAGCACGAGGTCCGCAACCTTATCCAGACCATGGCCTCCGAGAAGGCGATCATCATCTCGACCCATCTGTTGGAAGAGGTCGACGCGGTCTGCAGCCGGGCGATGATCATCGCGCAAGGGCGGGTGGTCGCGGATGGCACGCCGGCCCAGCTCGCCGCGCGCTCCCGGCATCATAATACCGTGCGGCTGGCATTGGCCGGCGGCGCGATTGATGCGGAAGCCGCCCTGTTGCGCCTGCCCGGCGTCGTCGCCGTCGAGCCCGTGACCGACAGCGAGGGCACCGGCCTCCTCATCTTCCCGCGCAACGGCCAGTCCATCGTCGCCGAGGTCAGCGATCTCGTCCGCACCGCCCGTTGGGAGGTCGCGGCTTTGCGCGTCGAGCGCGGCCGTCTCGACGAGGTCTTCCGCAATATCACCACCGCGGCCTGAGAAGAACATTCCCATGCACAGCACCGCCGTCATTTTCCGCCGTGAGCTTGCGAGCTATTTCGCCACCCCGCTGGCCTATGTCTTCATCGTGATCTTCCTGGTCATGGCGGGGACACTCACCTTCTTCCTCGGCAATTTCTTCGAGCGCGGCCAGGCCGATCTCCAGCCTTTCTTCAGCTTTCATCCCTGGCTCTACCTGGTGCTGATCCCGGCACTGGCGATGCGGCTCTGGTCGGACGAGCGAAAGAGCGGGACCATCGAGCTTTTCCTGACCCTGCCGATTTCCATGGCGGCGGCGGTCCTGGGCAAGTTCCTGGCGGCTTGGGCCTTCTCGGGCATCGCGCTGGCGCTGACCTTCCCCTTCTGGATCACGGTCAATTACCTCGGCAGTCCCGACAACGGCGTGGTGCTGGCGAGCTATATCGGCAGCTTCCTGATGGCGGGGTCGTTCCTGGCGGTCGGGGCCTGCATCTCGGCGCTGACCAAGAACCAGGTGATCGCCTTCGTGCTGACGGCGGCGGTCTGCTTCTTCTTCACCGTGGCGGGTTCTTCCATCGTGCTTGGCTTCCTGCAGGGTTGGGCGCCGGAGCCGGTGATCCGCACCATCGCCTCCTTCAGCTTCCTGACCCATTTCAGCGCCATCGTCCGCGGGGTCATCGACCTGCGCGATGCGGTCTATTTCGCCTCGGTGATCGGATTGTTCCTCTTTGCGAATGCGATCCTCGTCGATCTCAAGAAGGCCGATTGAGGAGCGCCCCATGATGAAGCAACCCAATCGCCGCAACGCCGCGCTCGTCGCGCTCCTCTGCCTGTTGGCGCTTCTCGTCTCGATCAATGTGATCGCGGCGAATACGCTCCGCTCCGCCCGGCTCGACCTGACCCAGGGCAAGCTCTACACGCTCTCGGACGGGTCGCGCTCGATCCTCTCGAAGCTCGAAGAGCCGGTGGTCCTGCGCTTCTATTACTCGCCGGCGCTCGGGACCCAGATCCCGTCCTATGGCGTCTATGCCCAGCGCGTTCGCGAGATGCTGGAAGAATATGCCGCCCTCTCCAAGGGCAAGCTCGAGCTCCAGATCCTGAACCCGGAGCCCTTCTCGCCCGCCGAGGACCGCGCCGTGGCCTTCGGGCTTCAGGGCGTGCCGCTGGATAACGGCGGTGAGCAGGTCTATTTCGGCCTCGCGGCCACCAATTCCACCGACGACACCCAGACCGTGCCCTTCTTCCAGCCGGACCGCGAGCGGTTCCTGGAATACGACCTGACGAAGCTCGTGCGGAACCTGGCCTTCCCGAAGAAGACGGTGGTGGCGATGATTTCCACCCTGCCCCTGGAAGGCGACATGATGGCCGCCATGCAGGGCCAGGCGCCGCAGCCCTATGCGGTGATCGACCAACTTCGCCAGCTCAACGAGATGCGCACCCTGGGCGGCGATATCGACAAGATCGCCGACGATGTGGACGTGCTCATGGTCGTCCATCCGAAGGAACTCTCCCAGAAGACGCTCTATGCCATCGACCAATTCGTGCTGCGCGGCGGTCGGGCGCTGGTCTTCGTCGATCCCAATTCGGAAACCCAGGCCGCCCATGCCAACCGCATGATGCCGCCGGGCTCGCCTACCAACAGCGATTTCAACAAGCTTTTCGCCGCCTGGGGCTTCCAGATGGATATCGGCCAGGTCGCGGCCGACCGGCAGTCGGCCCGCCGGGTCAATGCCGGGACGCAAGCCCGCCCGCAGGCCGCCGACTACGTCGCCTGGCTGTCGCTCAAAAAGGCGAATATGAACCGGGACGACTCGATCACCGGCGATCTCGATCAGATCAATATCGCGACCGGCGGCGTGCTGAGGCCCTTGGACGGGGCCAAGACCACCTTTACGCCGCTTCTCAGCACCTCGACCGACGCCATGGAAGTCCAGGCGGAGAAGGTCCAGAACTTCCCGGACGTGCTGGGCCTGCTGCGCGACTTCAAGCCTCTGAACCAGAAGCTCGCGATCGCCGCGCGGATCTCGGGTCCGGCGGTCACCGCCTTCCCGGACGGTCCGCCGCCCAACGACGACGTGAAACTGGGTCCCGACGGCAAGCCGGTCGAAGAGAAGCCCGATCCCGTGGCCCTGAGGGCCGCCGCCGAGGCGCAGCTCAAGACTTCCGCCCAGCCGATCAATGTTGTCGCGGTGGCCGATACGGACATCCTCGACGAGCGTTACTGGGCCCAGGTCCAGGAATTCTTCGGGCAGCGGGTTGTCGTTCCGATCGCGAACAACGCCGATTTCATCGCCAATGCCATCGACGTGCTGGCGGGCGGCAACGACATGATCGGGCTTCGGAGCCGGGGCAGTTCAGCCCGGCCCTTCACGGTCATCCGCAACATGCAGCGCGACGCCGAGGACCGCTACCAGGCGACCCAGAAGGATCTGGAGGACAAGCTCAAAGCCGCCCAGGACAAGATCAAGGAACTCCAGAGCAAGGATGCCTCGGGCGGGACCCAGCTCACGGCCGAGCAGACCAGCGCGATCGAGAACTTCCGGGGCGAGATGATCCGTATCCGACAGCAGCTCCGTGACGTTCAGCGGGCTCTGCGCCAGGACATCGACGGGCTGAAGGCGGTGCTGCAATTCATCGACATCAGCCTGATCCCGATCCTGGTCGGTTTCGCCGCCATCATCCTGGGCGCCGTGCGGCTACAACGCCGCAAGCGCCGCGCCGCCGCCTGAGCAGGAGAGAAAAGATGCAATCCCGTAAACTCCTGACCCTTGTCGCCGTGACCCTGCTGATGCTGATCGGCGCCGTGGCGGCCGCCCTGACCGGGCCCCGCCAGAAGGTCGATCCCCAGACCGGCAAACGCGTGCTTCCTGCCGTGGAGCAGAAGCTGGCCGATATCGCCAAGCTGACCTTCACCAAGGCCGAGACCAAGATGACCCTTCAGAAGAAGGGCGAGACCTGGGTGGTCGCGGAAAAGAACGATTATCCCGCCGACCCGGTCAAGGTCCGCCAAGCTCTGCTGGGCCTGTCGCAGTTGACCTATGTGGAGCCCAAGACCGCCAATCCCCAGCGCTTCTCCCGGATCCGGGTCGAGGACGCGGGCAAGGCCGGCACCGAATCGATCCTGGTCGTGGCCAGCGACGCCAAGGGCGGGGCCATCGGCGAGGAGATCCTCGGCCGGCGGCGGGTCGATCAGCTCGGCGGCGGAAACGACGGGATCTATGTCAGGAGCCCCACCGAAAGCCAGTCTTGGCTCGCCCGCGGCACGCTCGACGTGAACACGGATCTTACCGCCTGGCTGGAAAAGAAGCTCGTCGATATCGACGGCACGAAGCTGAAGCGGGTGATGCTGACCCAAGGCAATGGCGAGAAGCTCGCCGTCAGCCGCGAGAAGCCCGAGGCTTCCTTCGCCATCGAAAACGCGCCGGCCGATATCAAGCTGCGCACCGAATCCGCGCCGGGCGAGCCTTCCTACGGGCTGGCCGGGCTGGAACTGACCGATGTGCGGCAGGCCCAGAGCTTCCCCTTCCCCGACGCAGGCTTCAACGCCGCGGATTACGAGACCTTCGACGGGCTCAAGGTCCATGTCGAGCTCTTCCAGGTCGATACGGTCGACTGGGCGCGCATCAAGGCCAGCGGCACGGGCGCCGCGGAGGCGCAGGCCAAGGAGATCAACGACCGGCTCACGCCCTGGGTCTTCGCCCTGCCGAACTACAAGGCACGGTCCATGAAAGCCAAACTTCAGGACTTGCTGGAGAGCCCGAAGGGCTCGTGACCCCGGCTGTCCTCTCGCCCTGCAAGTCGGTCTGCGTCCTCGATCCCGCGACGGGATATTGTCGCGGCTGCTGGCGCAGCGCGGACGAAATCGCTGCCTGGTTTCGGGGGACCGATGAGGAAAGACGGGCGATCCTGGCCGCGGCGGCGCGCCGCCGGCCGGATGCCCAAGCCTGAAGCTCTTAATTGTTGCCGGGATAGCTTCCGGTAAAGCCGGTGACGCGGTCCGGTTTCGTCTCGGTGTAGCAATCGACCGACGCCAGGGTCTTGTAGCAATATTGCATGGGAACCGGGGTCGGCATCGCGTCGGCCTGGGCGGTCGACGGCAGGGTTGCCGGCCATCGGCTCTGGGGCGCCGCGAATTCGGCGGTAGCCTGCCAGGCATTGCAAGCACTCAAAGTGCCGAGCAGGATGGCCGGGACGACAAGCGACAGGCGAGGGCGGAGCGACATGCTGAGCGGACTTTCGCGATTGCGGAATAGCGGTGATGGATCAGGATCGAATTGCTTTGGATTTTCTTATAAAGCAATTCGGTTAATCTTCCGTTGCCAGGCGGCAGGGGCGCTGATGGTCCTGGCCGCCTGCTCCGGTACGGGAAACTGGGCGCGGGCCGGCGCGGACGACGAGCGGATCAAGCAGGATTATGCCGCCTGCCAGCGCCAGGCTTCCTCCGAGCTTTCGGTCGACTACAACATCGACCACGACATCCTGTCGACCCGGGGCCAGGACTGGCAGCGCAACGGGATCATGACCCAGAAGAAGATGACGATGGAATCCCAGGATCGCCCCAGAGCCCGCGATATCACCGCGCAATGCATGCAGTCGAAGGGCTATTCGCAGGGCAATTGAGGATCGTCGATCCGCAAGGTCAGGTCCCCTCTGGACGCGGCGGCTTCCCGCAAGACCCCCAGTATTTCCCAAAAGCGCGGCCCCATGGCCGCGGCGGAGAGGCCGGCTTCCGACCAGGAGATTTCCACCGGACCCTCGATGACGCCGCTGAGAACATCCCAGAGCGCGTCGAGATTGCGGCCGAAATTTTGCGAGATTTCGGGGAAGGCCGACGCGAGGGCATCATAGAAATCCCCCTCCGATCGGATCTTCGACCCCTCCAGATGCAGGCTTCGGGACGTCATGGCGCGGGCTCGAAGCGGGCGAAGGTCCGGTAGTGGTCGGTGGTGACGAAGACCAGCCACTCCTCGCCCATGTCGCGCACGAAGATCAGCCTGTGGCTGCCGCGCGCACCCCCTGAATAGTCGATATCGGCCTCGACGTAGCGGCCGTTCCAGCGGGAGGGCAGGACCCGTTCCCGGTTTCCGAAGCGGTCGCCCCCGATCGCCGCGCCGGAGGCTACCCTCCAAAGGTCGAGACCGGGATGCCACCCCTTTTTCTCGGCGGCATCCTTCGTCAGGTAACAGGACGGCAGCCGTCCGGTGAGATGGAGCCCGTTCGCAATATTCCGGAAGGCATCCGGGAAGGCGACGCCTTCCCGGCGCGCAAAGCGCAGCAACGCTTCGTCCTGGTCCGAGGAAACCGCCGGCGTGCTTCCGCAGGGCTCGGCCGCCGCCAGGGGGGCTTCGGCGCAGAGCCACAAAAGCGCCGTGGCGAAAAAGAAGGTGGCGAAACGTGAGGTCATCCCGGCTACCGCCTATATAATTGCAGGCGCGCTGGCAACAATTGGAAGAAACTCCGCGATGACGAGACGGAAGGTCGGTCTTCCTGGGGCTATGCTCTGGCCTCTCCTGGCGCTGCTGGCCGCGGGATGCGCCGGCGATCTGCCGCCGCTGACCTCGGCTCCGCCCGTTGTGCGGCAGGCGGAACCCCGCAAGCCGGTGGAACCGCCGGTACTGGGCGGGGTGCCCGCCCTGGCGCCGCCACGGCTTGGCGTCCCGCCCTCGCTGTCACCCTTCACGTCCCGGCAAACGCCGGAACCATCCGCGCCGCCGCCAAGCTATGCGGCTCCGGCCCCCGGTCAGTTCGGCGGCCCGCCGAATAACGGTCCGGTGACGGGCTATGGCCCGGGAGGCATGCAGCCGCTGCCCGGTGCGCCGCCCAATCCGCCTTACAACTAGCGAAAAGCGCCCTAGACGTTGCTCAATCCGCTCGACGCGGGATTGCCGATGATGGCGAGGAATTCGCGTCTTGTGGTGGGGTCGTCGCGGAAGGCGCCGACCATGCTGGACGTGACCATGGAGACGCCGGGCTTATGGACGCCCCGGGTGGTCATGCATTGGTGCGCGGCCTCGAT
>CANJCB010000001.1 GCA_947473305.1 Rhodospirillales bacterium | reverse complement strand
GCAGCCAAAGCTACTTTCGCCTTGAAGCCCGCTGTGTGGTTCCGGCGTGGTCGTCTGCTCATCATCTCTCCTGCTCAGCAGCCATCTTGGCCGCGCTCAGGCAGAAACTCCACTTATCCTGATGTTCAGATTCTCAAGGCCGGCTCTGATCGAGTACAGTTCGTTCCCGAACTTCAGTGGCGCCACGCAGACGCGAACGATCAAGCTGCAGGGCGACAAGATGGAGGTCATCAACGCGACCGGCGCCTCGGGCGGCTCTGCGCATGTGATATGGAAACGGGTGAAGTAGCGGCGACGGCACGTTTCGGCCCACTTGAATGCCATGCGCCGCTCCATCTAGTGGGGCGCGGCGAAGGACGTAAACTGTCGCCCCAGCGCGAATGTAAAAAGAAAGGGGTTAGGCAATTTCTCGCCTAACCCCCTCATTATATTGGCTCCCTGGGTTGGACTCGAACCAACGACCTAGCGATTAACAGTCGCGTGCTCTACCAGCTGAGCTACCAGGGATCAGAGGCCGAAAGACAAGCCATCGGCCAACCCCTGCATTGCCGTTCCGCAAGCAGGAGCGGCCTTATATCAGCCCCCGTGAGCGTTCTCAAGCCCTTGAAATCCGTGCCGGTGACGTTACCGGGAAATCGCGGAACCTCCGGATGACCTCCGGGAAGCGATCCTATTTGTCACAGAGGTTGAGGGGATTTCGACGGAGGGCCGCGCCTCCAAGGAGGGAGGGGAAATCCATAAACTTGGCCGTCAGCCACCATCGTTGACGCGGTCCCTCTTTCCTCGTATCCGCAGCCCATCTGGCCGATCGGCGAATTCACGCGGACCATCACGGCTTCCCTGCCGTGAAGGTAAAAGCATATCGGGCATTTCGTCGCGTCCGACAAGCCGATCTCCAATCGCAAGAGCGCGTCGTCGATGCGCGCGGTTTCGTGACGCCGCGGCAGGAGGCGGTTCAACATATCCTTGCGCAGTTTTTCCCTGTCCATAGGACCCGATCTTCCGCGGCACCAATGATCTTCCATGGCCGAGGCTAGAGGGCGGGGCTTAAGCCACGCTTATTTAGAAATAAATAGGAAGATCAAAGTGCTGGCGTCGCGCGACTTCAGGGAAATGCCTGGGCCGGGACGGGGGATATCTTTGCCCACCTGGGGAAAGATGGAGGCCGAAAGCGGAATCGAACCGCTGTACGAGGATTTGCAGTCCTCTGCATAACCACTCTGCCATCCGGCCGGAAAAGTGCCGCGGAGATATATTCCCCGCGATGACGGGGGTCAAGGAGCATAGAGCTTCCGTGAAACATGCTTAATCAACGGCATCTCGCGGATGCGAGATTGTTTTCGACGTCCTGCAACGATATAAAACGGCGGCATCTCCTAACCCCTCGGGATAAGATGGCTCGATGACCGACTATGCAGCCGCGCGCCTCCATATGGTGGAAAGTCAGCTTCGCACCAATAAGGTGACCGATCAGGCCGTGGTCGATGCGTTCCTCGCCGTGCCGCGCGAGACCTTCGTGCCGGAAGGCCTGAAGGGTGTCGCCTATGTTGACGAGGACGTGAGGCTCGCGCCTTCCCGCTACATGATGGAGCCCATGGTGCTCGCGCGCCTGCTTCAGGCCGCCGCTATCGGGAAGGGGCATCGGGCGCTCGATGTGGGATGCGGCATGGGCTATGGCGCCGCCCTCCTGTCGCGTCTTGCGCAGAGCGTGGTCGCGGTGGAGGAAGATGCGGCGCTTGCCCGTGCGGCCTCCGACAAGCTCAACGACATGGGTTGCGCCGGCGTTACCGTGGTGCAAGCCAACCTCGCGGAAGGCTCCCCGGCGCAGGGGCCCTATGACGTCATCCTGATCGAGGGAGCGGTGGAAGCCGTTCCGGAACAGCTCGCCAGCCAGCTGGTCGAAGGGGGGCGTCTGGTCACGGTTCTCAGGGAACCCGGCGGCCAGGGGCGGGCGGTCTTGATGACGCGGCTCGGTGGCGTCATGTCGCGCCGCGTGATCTTCGACGCCGCGACCCCTGCGCTCAAGAGCTTCGCGGCCGAACCGAGCTTCGTATTTTGAGCAGCAGTTTCGGATTGCCGGTCGAGATCGGGATCGACGACCTCGATCAAAAGCAAAAGACCGGCTCCAAGGTCACGCTGCTCGATATCCGCGAGGATTGGGAACTCGATATTTGCCGCTTTTCCGACAGCGTCGATGTGCCGATGATCAATCTTCCGGGGCGGCTGAAAGAGCTGCCGAAGGACGGTCTTCTCGTGGTGGTGTGTCATTTGGGGATGCGAAGCCAGCGTGCGACCGTATGGTTGCGCAATCATGGTTTCGGCAATGCCGTAAGCTTGCGGGGCGGGGTCGATGCCTGGGCTCGCAAGATCGATAGCTCGATGAGGACTTACTGATGCGTCATTGGCTTCTTGCGACCTGTGCGATCTGCGGTCTTGTGGTTCATGGAGGGCCTGCAGCAGCGGAAACCCTCGAAGAAGCCCTGGCGGAAGCCTATCAGACCAATCCGCAGATCCAGACACAGCGCGCCGTGTTGCGGCAGACGAATGAAGGCGTGTCTCAAGCGACTTCCGGCTGGCGGCCGACCGTGCAATTCACGGGGTCACAGGGCCTCAATAGGACGTGGCAGACGCCGACGCCGGCCCATACCACCCTCCAGCCCAAGAACCTCGACCTGAATATCACCCAGAACCTCTATCAGGGCGGCCGCACGACGGCCCAGGTCCGGGCCGCGGAAAATTCGGTCCAGGCGCAGCGGGCCCAGACTTTGGCGACGGAGGCGGCGATCATGTTCTCGGTCGCGCAGGCCTATCTCGACGTGGTCCGCGATCAGAACCTGGTGGCTCTCAATATCAACAACGAGCAGGTCCTGCGCCGGCAGCTCGAAGCCGTGAACGACGAGTTCCGCGTCGGCGAAGTCACCCGGACGGACGTCGCGCAATCCGAATCCCGCCTGGCGAACGCAACCGCCCAACGCACGATCTCCGAAGGCAATCTCCAGAACAGCCGCGCCAACTACGAGCGCGCGGTCGGCCATCTTCCACCGCGACTTGATGTCCCCGAACTCCAGCCGCCGATCCCGGCGACCAAGGAAGAGGCGATCTCGCTCGCGACCAGCAATAACAAGGGCGTGATCGTCGCCATGTACAACGCCAAGGCGGCGGAGGATACGGTCGACGCGACGCGTGCCCTTCTGTTGCCCAACCTCAACCTCATCGGCGATCTCAATAAGGCCGACGAGAGCAATACCAATGGCCGCTACGTCTCTCAGGCCTCCTTGGTCGCCCGCGTGACCATCCCGCTCTACGAGGCCGGTTCGATCTATTCGCAAACCCGCCAGGCGCAGCAGGTGGTGGGGCAACGTCAGGGCCAGTTGGACGATGCGCGCCGGCAGGCGATCCAGGCTGCGGCGAGGGATTGGGAAACAATCCAGTCGGTCTCGGCAAGCATCCGGTCGCTCCAGGCCAATATTCGCGCCTCTGAAATCGCGCTCGAAGGCACTCGCCAGGAACAGCAGGTCGGCTCCCGCACAATTCTCGACGTGCTCAATGCCGAGCAGGAACTCTTCAATGCTCGCGGCCAGTTGACGACCGCGCAGCATGATCTTGCCATCGCCCAATTCGATCTGACCCAGCAGATCGGCCGGATGAACGTCAACGATCTGAAGCTGCCTGTCCAAGCTTACGATATGGATCGCCACTATCGGAGCGTTCGGAACAAGTGGCTGGGATTTGGCTCCGAGGACTAGGATTGTCGCTAAGTCCACCGTCACTGTGTTCGACTAGAATTTTTAACTATCTTCCCGTATCGTAATTTTCGGGAAGAGGACCGCGGTCGGAACTGATGTCGGAAACTAAGGGTCAACACGAACCGTCGATGGAGGAGATTCTTGCCTCCATTCGGCGAATCATCGCTGAAGACGGCGAGCCTGCGGCCGAGGCCAAGGCCGCGGAGCCCGAGGCTGCGCCCGAGCCGCCGCCACCTCCGCCGATAGCGCCCCCCCCACCACCACCGCCCCCTCCGCCTGTGGCGCCACCACCGCCGCCGCCGATCGCGATGATGCCCATCGAGGACGAGGTTCTGGAACTGACCGAGGTCGTTCCCGACGACCCCTCGCCCTTCAGCCTCGATCCGGAGCCGCCGCCTCCGCCGCCGCGTCCCCGCTTCGAAATGCCGGAGCCGGAACC
This sequence comes from Rhodospirillales bacterium, assembly GCA_947473305.1. Taxonomy (GTDB): domain Bacteria; phylum Pseudomonadota; class Alphaproteobacteria; order ATCC43930; family CGMCC-115725; genus CANJCB01. The sequence continues at coordinate 279,996 of CANJCB010000001.1, read as the reverse complement.
TTCGGTGGATATGCTCGAAAGGCTGGTTTCTTCGTCCACCGCCTCGGCCTCGGTTGCCGCCCTGTCGGAACTGTCGGCGATGAACCGGGCGCGCGAACTGCCTTTGGGCGCCGCGAACAAGACGCTGGAAGACCTCACGCGGGAGCTTCTGCGGCCCTTGCTCAAGGATTGGCTCGACGAGAACCTGCCACGGCTGGTACAGCGTCTTGTACAGGATGAGATAGCCCGGATGGTTCGCGAGGCCCAGGGTCGTTAAACGGCCTCTCGCCGACCGCTTCGTTCTATCCCCTTGAGGTGCGCGGGCCGCGCCTTACCCTTACGTAGCCAATTCCTTTAGAGGACGGTTCAGCGATGCTGGACAAGACTTACCGACCCGCCGAGATCGAGGCGAAATTCTACGCGCTCTGGGAAAGCTCGGGCGCCTTCGCCGCGCATCCGGAGTCTTCGGCGCAACCCTATTCGATCATGATGCCGCCGCCTAATGTGACGGGCAGCCTGCACATGGGGCACGCACTGACTTTCACCCTGCAGGATATCCTGATCCGCTATCGCCGGATGCAGGGCAGGGATGCCCTCTGGCAGCCCGGCACCGATCATGCCGGCATCGCCACCCAGATGGTGGTCGAACGCCAGCTGGAGCAGGAGCAGTCCAACCGCCACAAGCTCGGCCGCGACGCTTTCATCGAGCGGGTCTGGCGCTGGAAGGGCGAATCGGGAGGGACGATTACCCGGCAGCTTCGCTCGTTGGGCGCGTCGCCCGATTGGGGTCGCGAGCGCTTCACCATGGACGAAGGGCTTTCCGTTGCTGTGCGGAAGGTTTTCGTGGAGCTTCACAAGGCGGGGCTCATCTACCGCGACAAGCGGCTCGTGAACTGGGATCCCAAACTCCATACCGCGATTTCCGACCTTGAGGTCGAAAGCCGCGAGACCAAGGGTAAGCTCTGGTATTTCCGCTATCCGGTGGAGGGCGAGGAAGGCCGCTTCATCGTCGTGGCGACGACCCGGCCCGAAACCATGCTCGGCGATACCGGCATCGCGGTGCATCCCGACGACGAGCGCTACAAGGACCTCGTCGGCAAGCATGCGATCCTGCCGCTGGTTGGCCGCCGCATTCCCATCGTGGCCGACGAATACGCCGACCCCGAGACGGGCAGCGGCGCGGTCAAGATCACGCCGGCCCATGATTTCAACGACTTCGAGGTTGGACGCCGCCATAATCTGGCGCGGATCAATGTTTTCGACCTGAACGCCCATCTCAACGACGAGGCTCCGGAAGCCTATCGCGGGCTCGACCGTTTCGTGGTGCGCAAACGGGTCATCGCCGATCTCGAAGCTTTGGACCTCGTCGAGAAGATCGACGACCACGTGCTCATGGTGCCCTATGGCGACCGTTCCGGCGTGGTGATCGAGCCCTGGCTCACCGACCAATGGTATTGCGACGCCGCGACGCTGGCGAAAGCCCCCATCGAGGCGGTGGAGACGGGCAAGACCGTCTTCGTGCCCAAATCCTGGGAAAACACCTTCTTCGAATGGATGCGCAACATCCAGCCCTGGTGCATTTCCCGCCAGATCTGGTGGGGCCATCAGATCCCGGCCTGGTATGGGCCGGAAGGCTCTATCTTCGTCGAGGAAACGGAAGCGGCGGCGCTGGCCGCGGCTGAGGCCAAATTCGGCAAGCCGGTCGAGCTACGCCGCGACCCGGATGTGCTCGATACCTGGTTCTCCTCGGCTCTCTGGCCTTTTTCGACCTTGGGATGGCCCGAAAAGACGGCAGAGGTCGAGCGCTATTATCCGACCGACGTGCTGGTCACCGGTTTCGACATCATCTTCTTCTGGGTCGCCCGGATGATGATGATGGGCTGCCGCTTCATGGGCGATGTGCCCTTCCGCACCGTCTATATCCACGCCCTGGTCCGCGACGAGAAGGGCCAGAAGATGTCGAAGTCCAAGGGGAACATCATCGATCCTCTGGACCTCATCGGCAAATACGGCTGCGACGCGCTGCGCTTCACCCTGTCGGCCCTGGCCGCGCAGGGCAGGGACATCAAGCTCGCCGAGTCGCGGGTCGAGGGCTATCGGAACTTCGCAACCAAGCTCTGGAACGCCGCCCGCTACGCCGAGATGAACAGCTGCGTCCGGGTGGAGGGTTTCGATCCGGCCTCGGCGCGTCTCACGGTCAATCGCTGGATCGCCGGCGCCTTGGCGGAAGCGGGTCGTCAGGTCTCGACCGCGATCGAAGAATTCAAGTTCAACGAGGCCGCCAACGTCCTCTACCAGTTCGCCTGGGGCAGCTTCTGCGACTGGTACCTGGAATTCACCAAGCCGATCCTGCTGGGCGACGATCCGGCGGCGAAATCCGAGACCCGCGCCATGACGGCCTGGGTGCTGGAGCAGATCGTCCACCTCCTGCATCCGATCATGCCTTTCCTGACGGAAGAGCTTTGGGAGCACTTCGCAGGCGCCGATGCGGGGCGCCTCATCTCCGCCCGCTGGCCGAGCTTTCCCGAGGGGGACGCGGCGGCGCTTGCCGAGATGGGCTGGGTTGTGCGCCTCATCACGCAGATCCGCGCCGCCCGCCTCGAAGCGAATGTCCCGCCGAGCGCGGAAATCGCGGCCTTCATGAAGGATGCCGATGCGACGATCCGCCAGCGGCTTGCCACGCATCGGGACCTGATCCGGCGTTTGGCGCGGCTTTCGGACATCGATGCGGACAAGGGCGAACCTCAGAAGGCCGTCCAGGTGGTGGTCGAGGGTGCCACCCTCTTCCTCGACCTTGCCGGCGCTATCGATGTGGGGAAGGAGCGCGCCCGCCTCACCAAGGAGGCGGAGACGCTCGAGGCCGATCTCGACCGGATCGCGAAGAAGCTTGGCAACGAGCAATTCATCGCCAAGGCCAAGCCCGAAGTGGTGGATGAACAGCGCGCGCGTCAGGCGGAAATGATGGAGGCGCTCGCGCGGGTTCGCGCCGCTCTGGCGCGGCTCGAATGACCGCGCGCAGGCTGACCCGGGTCGCCGACCTCGTTTCCCAGGGCCTCGTCGAGCCTGAGAAGGAAGCGGCGCTGGCACGGGTGGCCGAGCGCTTCTCCGTCGCGATCACGCCCCAGATGGTGGATCTTCTCGATCCCGCCGATCCTGACGATCCGATCGCCCGCCAATTCCTGCCGACGGAAGCGGAGTTCGTCACCACGCCCGAGGAACGCGGCGATCCCATCGGCGATGATCGATGCTCGCCGGTAAAGGGGATCGTCCACCGCTATCCCGACCGGGTGCTGCTGAAGCCCACCCATCTCTGCCCGGTCTATTGCCGCTTCTGCTTCCGCCGGGAGCAGGTGGGACCCGAGGGCCAGACGCTCACCGAATCAGAACTGGAGGCTGCTCTCTCCTATATCCGGTCGCATCCGGAAATCTGGGAAGTGATCCTGAGCGGTGGCGATCCCCTGCTGCTGTCGCCGCGACGGATGGGGCGGATCGTCCAGTCGCTCGACAAGATCGATCATCTCGGCGCGATCCGCATCCACAGCCGCGTACCGGTTGTCGATCCCGGCCGGATCACGCCGGGTCTCCTGAAGGCGCTCGACACCGGCAAAGCGCTCTTCGTCGTGCTTCATGCGAACCATCCCCAGGAATTCAGCGAAGGCGCGAGGCAGGCCATCGGCCGTCTCGTGAGCGCGGGCATCCCGCTTCTGAGCCAGACCGTGCTGCTGCGCGGGGTGAACGACGATGCGGAAACCCTGACCGCCCTCTTCCGCCGCCTGGTCGAGATGCGGGTGAAGCCCTATTACCTCCATCATGGCGATCTTGCCCGGGGGACCAGCCACTTCCGCACGGGTATCGAGGAGGGGCAGGGCCTGATGCGCGCGTTGCGCGGCGCGGTCTCCGGCCTGTGCCAGCCGACCTATGTGCTGGATCTGCCGGGAGGTCACGGCAAGGTTCCCATCGGACCCAACTACTTGGCGAGGGGGAAGGGGCCGGGGAAGTGGAGGGTTGAAGATCCCTTCGGCGCCACTCACGACTACCCTCCGGCCGCACCGGAAAAGGGTGGCTGAACAATCGGTTGTTGTGACGGGGGTCACCCCGGCAGGGCCTGCACTCTTGTCGGAAACGGGATGTTAATCTACATAGGGCATCATAGTGTTGCTTAACGCGGCACAGATTGGCTCATGACTATGAGGAACGTCCGCACCTTTTTCGATCCCGGCGAAGCGCGGCGAGACCGGCGCTACCCGATCCCTTCCGTCGTCGTGACGATTGGAGAGAAGCAACAGGTTGTGCGCAATTGGTCGTTGAGCGGCGTGCTTCTGGAACTTGGCGATTGGGTTGTCGAGGCAGGATCGGAAGTCACGGGATCCTTCCGCGTCGATGACGGCGCCCGGAGTTACGATTTCACGGCGGAAGTCGTGCGGATCGACGATCCCCCTGGAACGGCGAGCCTTCATTTCACACAGCTGCCTCATGGCGCGGTCGACGATCTCGACAAGGCCCTTGCTCGGCGTATTGCGGGTCGTCCCCGCAAGCGCGAGACCTGACTGTGCCCCGCCTGTCTTCCATTCTCGGCCTTGCGGCGGGACTCATCCTGCTGGCCATGCCGGCTTTCGCGGCAGGAACCGAGCAGACCGTCACGCGATCCGGCCTCCAACGAGGCGGTGCGCCGATGCCGGAGTTCCGGCTGGGACCGGTCCTGCAGGACTTCGGGAGTTCGGGGCTTCGCCACAGCATCAATCCGGAAAGCGATCTCGTGCTCGATTTCGCGCTTCCGGAAACCGGCGGACGGATGCTGTTCTCCCCCCGGCCGCAAATTGGCCTCGACACCGCCCGAGATGGCGGGAGGCGAGCCTATGTCGGCTTGACCTGGGGGGTGTTCGACAGCGGCGCCCTCTACGGCAATGTCGGCATCGCCGGTTCCTATAGCGGCAGCTTTCTGAATACTGACCCGCGTCGCCAGGGCCTGGGGCCGCCGCTGCTGCTTCACGGTGCTTTGGAACTCGGTTATCGCTTTGCCGACCGCCAGAGCCTGTCCTTCTCCGTCGATCAGGCCACATCGCCGGCGATGGGCGATCGGTTCGACAGCTACGAGACCCTCCGGCTGCGCTATGGCTATCACTTCTAATTCGGAAGGCTCCTCCTAAAGCCTCTCGGCATTGACGCTTGCCGCGCGATAGCCGACCATGCGCCAACCCTTTTGGCGCCGGGCTCCCCTTTTGTCCCGGAATGACCCGAGGGGATCGCTCGGAGGCAGTCACAATGGGACATCAATTAAAAATTACGGCGGCGATCTGCGCGGCCGGCGCTCTTTTCCAGGTCGGCGCGGCCCAGGCTCAAACACCTCAGAAGGGGGGAACCGTCATCTTCACGATGGTCTCCGATCCCTTGACCTTCAACCCCTCGATTTCCACCAACGTCCCGGACCGGCAGCTCGGCTGCATCACCTATCAGGGACTGATCACGGTCGATAACGATTATAAGGTCAATCCGCTGCTGGCAAAGTCCTGGACGATTTCGCCCGATGGCCTGACCTATACCTTCGAGCTCAACAAGGCCGAATGGCATGACGGCAAGCCCTTCACCTCGGAAGACGTGAAATACACGATCGAGGAAGTCAGCACGAAATTCTCCTCGATCTTCCGGCCCGCTGGCGAGGTCATCGACAAGATCGAGACACCAGCCCCCGACAAGGTCGTCTTCAAGCTGAAGCACAGCTTTGGGCCCTTCATGATTTCCTTCGGCTGCATCCAGGGGGCGGCAATCCTGCCCTCGCATCTGATGAAGGGCACGGACGTCAAGACCAACCCCGCGACCATTACCGCGCCGGTCGGCACCGGCCCCTTCAAGTTCCAGGAGTGGAAGCGCGGCGACAACGTGCGGCTGGTGAAGAACACGAAGTATTTCGAGCCCGGTAAGCCCTATCTCGACGGCGTCGTTGGCAAGGTCATCGGCAACGCCGGCTCACGCACTTCGGCGCTGGCGGCGGGTGAGATCGATCTGGTGCAGAGCATGCCGTCCAACGACAAGGCGGCGGTTCTCGCCAATCCCAAGCTCAAGATCGAGAACAGCGATATCTCGCCCAATTCTTCGATCGCTTTCTTCAATATGAAACACAAGCCGTTGGATAATAAGAAGGTGCGGCAGGCGCTCTTCATGGCGCTGGACCGTGACTACATCTTCAAGAATGCCACCTTCAACATCGGCAAGGTCGGGACGCAGCCCTTCACCACCGCTATCGGCTGGGCCGCCAATCCCGACATCGACTTCATGAAGATGTATCCCTACGACCCGGCCAAGGCGAATGCGATCCTTGACGCGGAGGGCCTGAAGCGCGGTGCGGACGGCAAGCGGTTCAAGCTCGTGGTGATGCCGAGCACCCAGTATCCGGAGTTCGAGCAGACCGCCGTCGCCATGAAGAGCATGTGGAGCCAGGTCGGCGTGGACGTGACGATCGATGCGCCGGAAACCGCGGTCTACTTGAAGCGGATCTATGTGGATGGCGACTTCGACGTCTCGCTGATCGTCTATACGAGCTATTCCGATCCCGCCCTCGGTGTCGCGCGGACCTGGCAGCAGGCGATGATCGGCAAGCCGTTCGGCAACGCCGCAAGCTATGTCAATCCGGCCGTCGAAGAGCTTTTCGTGAAGGGCGAGCGGGCCGTCAGCAACGAAGAGCGCGGCAAGTTCTACAAGGAAGCCCAGGTCATCCTGGCCGAGGATCTTCCGGTGATGATGCTGCGGGAATACCGCCCTATCGACGCCGCCACCAAGAAGCTCCGGGGCCTCTGGAACGTCGCCCAGGGCCAGGGCTCCTGGCAGGACGCCTGGCTGGAGCAGTAAGCCGCAGGGAAGGTCAGGCGGGTCCGATCTCGCACCAGACGGGTGTGTGGTCGGACGCCCGTTCCTGGCCTCTCGGCCCCTTGTCGATCTCCGCACCCATGAGCCGGTCGGCCGCCTGCGGCGAGAGCAGCAGGTGGTCGATCCGCAAGCCGTTATCCTTCGGCCAGGCGCCCGCCTGATAGTCCCAGAAGCTGTAGAGATGGGGCTCCGCATGGAAGACGCGGAAGGCGTCGGTCAGCCCCAGATGGACGATGGATCGGAAAGCATCGCGGCTTTCCTGCCGGCATAAGGCGTCCTCGCGCCAGCCGACCGGATCGTAAACGTCGTCATCGGTCGGACAGATGTTATAGTCGCCGGCGAGCACGAAGGCCTGCTCCGAGGCGAGGAGATCCAGGGTGCGCAGCCTCAGCCGCTCCATCCAGCGCAGCTTATAGGGATATTTTTCCGTGCCGACCGGATTGCCGTTGGGCAGATAGATCGACGCCACCCGGATATCGCCGAAAGTCGCCTCGATATAGCGCGCCTGTTCGTCGAGGTCGTCGCCGGGGAGACCGGCCATCACGTCGCGCGCCTTTTCCTTGGAGAGAATGGCGACGCCGTTGTAGCTCTTCTGCCCGATCACCTCGACCTGATAGCCCAGGCTCTGGAATTCGAGAGCCGGGAAATCGTGGGCCTGACACTTCGTTTCCTGAAGGCAGAGCACATCCGGCGAGGTCTTGGCGATCCACTCCAGCACGTTGGGCAGGCGGGCCTTGATCGAGTTTACGTTCCACGTGGCTATTCTCATCAGAACCCCGGCTGTTCAATCCGGGCGAACGATGCATAATCCTTAGCAACGAGGCAAGGCCCGCCAGTCCCGGGGAGGATATGCGACATGGGTGCGACCAAATTCCAGACGACACTCGCCGGCAGCCTCCCAAAGCCCGCCTGGCTCGCCGAACCCAAGGTTCTCTGGCCCGCCTGGCGGCAGGAGGGGGCCGAACTTGCCCAAGCGAAGAACGATGCGACCCTCCTCTGGCTCAAGGAGCAGGAGGACGCCGGCATCGATATCGTTACGGACGGCGAGCAGTCGCGGCAGCATTTCGTCCATGGCTTCCTGGAGCATATCGACGGGATCGACTTCGGCCGCAAGGTGAAGATGGGGATCCGCAACAACCGCTACGACGCGATGGTGCCGACCGTCACCGGGCCTCTGCGGTTAAAGGGGCGGGTGCACCAGACCGAGGCCCGGCTGATGCGGGCTCATACCGACCGGAAGATCAAGTTCACCCTGCCGGGGGCGATGACCATCATCGACACGCTGGCGGATGGCTATTACGGCGACCGGATCAAGATGGCCCATGCCTTCGCCGAGCTTTTGAACGTGGAGGCCAAGGGCCTTGAGGCCGACGGCGTCGACGTGGTCCAATTCGATGAACCGGCCTTCAATGTCTATATGGAGGAAGCGGCCGGCTGGGGCATCGATACCCTGCACCAGGCAATCGAAGGTCTCACCTGCAAGACCGCCGTCCACATCTGCTACGGCTATGGCATCGAAGCCAATGTCCGCTGGAAGGAAGGGCTGGGCGAGGAGTGGCGCCAATACGAGCAGGTCTTCCCGGCGCTCGCCCGGAGCCGGATCGGGCAGGTCTCGCTCGAATGCATCCATTCAAAAGTGCCCATGCGCCTTATGGAATTGCTCGATGGCAAGGACGTGATGGTCGGCGTGATCGACGTGGCTAACGACACGGTCGAAAAGCCCGAGGAGGTCGCCGCGACCATCGAGGCGGCGCTAAAGCATGTGAAGGCGGAGCATTTGATCGCCTGCACGAATTGCGGAATGGCACCGATGGATCGGGGGATTGCAGCCGCGAAACTGCACTCGCTCGCGGCAGGCGCGAAGCTGGCAGGACATTCGCACTAACGGAGCCTGTTGGTCAGCCGATCGAGAAGGAATTCCCGCAACCGCAGGACGACGCGGCATTCGGGTTCTTCACCTGGAACGAAGCGCCCATCATGTCTTCGACGAAGTCGATGTCGGAGCCTTGGACGAGGTCCAAGGAGACATCGTCGATCACCAGGGTGACGCCATCGCGCTCGAAAGCGCGGTCGTCGTCATGGCGCGAGTCGTCGAAAGTGAAGCCGTATTGAAAGCCCGAGCAACCGCCGCCGGAAACCGAAAGCCGCAGGAACGCGTCCGGCAAGCCTTCCTGTTTCTGCAGTTCGGCGATCCGCCGGGCAGCGCTTTCGGTCAGGTTAACCTGCCGTTCTTCAGCGATTCCGCCGCCTTCCGCCATCGATCGTCTCCTGCTGCAACGCCTCTCAATGTAGGCAACCTGCGCGCGATGTCAAATGCCTGAAATCCCAGGGCTGCCAAGCGTTGCAAGCCACCGACCGCGCCTGTAGTTTCGGGCCATGACCATGGCCGTGCCGCTCGCCCCCTATGCGTGCCGTCCCGAGGAGAGCCGGGGGCGCCTTCATGCCGAGCCCGAAAGCCCGAGCCGGTCGGTTTTCCAGCGCGACCGGGACCGCATCATCCATTCGACCGCCTTCCGGCGCATGAAATACAAGACGCAGGTCTTCGTCTATCACGAGGGCGACCATTATCGCACCCGCCTGACCCATAGCCTGGAGGTCGCCCAGATCGCCCGCTCGATCAGCCGGTCGCTGGGGCTGAACGAGGATCTGGCGGAGGCCCTGGCCCTGGCCCACGACCTCGGCCACCCGCCTTTCGGCCATGCGGGCGAGGATGCCCTGGCGGCCGTGATGGAGCCTTTCGGCGGCTTCGACCATAACGACCAGACGCTCCGCGTGTTGACGCGCCTCGAGCGGCGCTATGCCGAGTTCGACGGGCTGAACCTCACCTGGGAGACGCTGGAAGGCACCGTGAAGCATAACGGCCCGCTGACGGGTCGGCTCGCACACAAGCCCTTGCCCGAAACCATCGCCGCCCATATCGCCTTGCAGGACCTGGAACTCGACAGCTGGCCTTCCGCCGAGGCGCAGGTGGCGGCGCTCGCCGACGATATCGCCTATAACAACCACGATATCGACGATGGTTTGCGGGCCGGGCTCTTCGCGATTTCGGATCTTGCCGAGGTACCCCTGGTCGGGCCGGTGTTCCGCGAGGTCAGCGACCGCTACCCCGGCCTTGAGGAGAATCGGCTCATTCACGAGGCGATCCGGCGGCTCATCAATCATATGGTCAGCGATATCGTCGCCGAAACCCGCGCCAGGGTTGCCGCGGCCAAGCCATTGACGGCTGCGGATGTCCGCGCGCAACGGGGGCCGCTGGTGGCTTTCTCGGACGAGATGGCCAGGAACGACAAGGCGTTGAAGGCCTTCCTTTTCGAGCGCATGTATCGCCATTACAAGGTCAACCGCATGGCTTCCAAAGCCCGGCGGATGGTGCAGGAAATTTTCCGGCTCCTGATCGACGAGCCGGGGTGCCTGCCGACGGAATGGGGCGTCCAGGCCGATGGGCCGGGAACTCCGGCGACGGCACGGGTGGTGACGGATTATATTGCCGGGATGACCGACCGCTTTGCGCTCGACGAGCATTATCGGCTTTTTGATAGGTACGCGACGACGTGATGAACCTCTTTCGTTATTTCCAGGACAGCGTCGCCGTGGCCCTCGGCGAACTCGTCGCCGAGGGCGCGCTGCCGGCAGGGCTCGACGCTTCACGCATCGCGGTGGAGCCGCCGCGCGATCCGAGCCATGGCGATATCTCGACCAATGCGGCCATGGTGTTGTCGAAGCCGGCCGGGGTGAAGCCCCGCGATCTGGCGGATAAATTCGCGGTGAAGCTGCGCGCCCATCCCGAGGTGACAGGGGTTGAGGTGGCGGGTCCAGGCTTCATCAACCTGCGCATCCGGGATTCCTTCTGGCAGGCGCGTTTGGCCGATATCCTGCGCGCCGGGCGATCCTATGGCGATTCGACGGCTGGCGGGGGAAAGCCGGTCAATATCGAATATGTCTCGGCCAATCCCACCGGCCCGCTCCATGTCGGGCACGGGCGGGGCGCGGTGGTCGGCGACGCGCTGGCGGGGCTTCTCAACAAAGCGGGCTTCAAGGTCTGCCGGGAATATTACATCAACGACGCGGGCGCGCAGGTCGACGTGCTCGCCCGCTCGACCCATCTGCGCTATCGCGAGGCCTTGGGCGAAACGGTCGGCGATATTCCCGAGGGCTATTACCCCGGTGAATACCTGAAGGACGTGGGCCGCGCGCTGGCCGAGCGGGATGGGCCGAAATGGCTCGGCACGCCCGAAGCGGAATGGCTCGCCACCGTGCGCCAATTCGCCATCGATGCCCTGATGATCGGTATCAAGGAGGATCTCGGAGCCCTCGGCATCCGTCATGATCTCTTCTCTTCCGAGCGCAAGCTCGTGGAGGCTGGCGCCATCCAGGCACCCCTGGAGGCGCTGACCAGCGCGGGCCTGATCTACGAGGGCGTGCTGGAGCCGCCCAAGGGCAAATTGCCCGACGATTGGGAGCCCCGGCCCCAGACGCTTTTCAAATCCACCGAATTCGGCGACGACGTGGACCGGCCCCTGAAGAAGTCGGACGGCGCCTGGACCTATTTCGCCGCCGATATCGCCTATCACCTCGACAAGTACCGCCGCGGCTACGCGGAGATGATCGATGTCTGGGGCGCCGATCACGGCGGCTATGTGAAGCGCATGCAGGCGGCGGTGAAGGCGCTGACCGAGGGCAAGGGCGCGCTCGACGTGAAGCTCTGCCAGCTCGTCAATCTCTTCGACGGGGGCGTCCCGGTCCGAATGTCGAAGCGGGCAGGGACCTTCGTGACATTGCGTGATGTGGTGGACGAGGTCGGCAAGGACGTCTTCCGCTTCATGATGCTGATCCGAAAGAACGACCAGGCGCTCGACTTCGACTTCGCCAAGGTGACCGAGCAGTCCAAGGACAATCCGGTTTTCTACGTCCAATACGCCCATGCCCGGGCGACCTCGGTGCTGCGCCATGCGGCAGAGCAATTCCCCGCCGCCGAACTCACCTCGGAGGCTTTGGCGGGGGCGGTCTTGAACCGGCTGACGGATCCCGCGGAAATCTCGCTGATCAAGATTTTGGCGAGCTGGCCGCGTCTCGTCGAAAGTGCGGCCGAGGCCCATGAACCCCATCGCATCGCCTTCTATCTCCAGGAAGTCGCGGCCGGGTTCCACGGTCTCTGGAACAAGGGCAAGGAAGATGCGACCCTTCGCTTCATCCTGAGCGACGATACGGAAATGACCCGGGCGCGGCTGGCGCTGGTGCAGGGGGTGGCCCATGTCATCGCCTCCGGTCTCATCGTCTTCGGCGTCGAGCCGGTCGAGGAGATGCGCTGATGTCCTACAATCTGGGGCCGGTTGATCCAGATGACGCGCGGGCAGGATACCCCGCCCGCTATGGACGGCCCCGGAGGCGGTTGCGCTATGTATTGCTGGCGGTGGTGGCCCTGGCCTTCGCCGCAGGCGCCGCGATGCTTTATCGAGGCGGCCGGCAAACCACGGAGAGCGGCGGGATCCCTTTGATCCAGGCCGATGGAAACCCGACCAAGCGGCGGCCGGATCAGCCCGGTGGCATGGCGATCCCGAACCAGGACAAGCTCATCTACAATCCCGGCCAGACCCAGGTCGAACGGCTGCTGCCGCCGCCGGAACAGCCCTTGCCCCGGCCGAATCCTCCGCCTGCGCCCGAACCCTCCGCCGCACCGTCGGTCATTCCCGTTCCGGCTGCCCCTGCGCAGCAGGCTGAAGCGCCACCGCCGGTCGTCGGCCAACCCGTTCCTGTTCCAGAACCGGCGCCGGTTGTCTTGACCCCCGCTGTCGAGCCTCCCAAGGCCGCATCGCCCCAACCCTCTCCCGTCCGCCCCCCTGTCGTCGCAGCGGCGCCTTCCACCGTCGCACCGCCTCCCTCCCGTCCCGCAACGCCGCCTCCAACTGCCGCGCCGGCCCCTGTTCCGGCGGCGCCGAGCGGGAAGGGTGGCTACAAGCTCCAGATCGGCGCGGTGCGCTCGACCGAAGAAGCGCAGAAGGAATGGGACCGGCTCAAGAAGGCCAATGCGGACGTGCTGGGGGCCTTGACCGCCGGGGCGGTCCGGGCCGATCTTGGCGAGAAGGGCATCTATTACCGGATTCAGGCCGGAACCATCGCGAGCGAAGCCACGGCGCAGCAGGCCTGCGCAACGCTGAAACAGCGCAAGGTCGGGTGCATCCTTGTCAAGCAGTGAGGCCCCGAGCAAAGGTGCGCCTCGCGCGGCGATCCTGGGGTGCGCCGGGTTGGAGTTGACCGCCTCCGAGCGGGCCTTCTTCCGGGATGCGGACCCGCTCGGCTTCATCCTTTTCTTGCGCAATGTCTTCGAGCCCGCCCAGGTTCGCGATCTCGTGGCCTCCCTGCGCGATGCGGTGGGACGCTCCGATGCGCCGGTGCTGATCGACCAGGAAGGCGGGCGGGTCGCACGCCTCAAGCCGCCGCATTGGCCAGCCTATCCGGCCGCCGCCGCCATGGCCGAATTGCCCGAAAAAGCGGCTGCGGAGGCGGTACAGCTTTCCGCCCGTCTGATCGCGGAAGATCTCCATGACCTGGGGATCACTGTCGATTGCCTTCCCGTGCTCGATCTGCGCGTCGCGGGGGCGGATGCCATTATCGGCGACCGATCCTATGGCGAGGATCCGAAACGGGTGGCGGCGCTGGGCAGGGCGGCTTGCGAAGGCCTGCTTGCCGGGGGCGTCCTGCCGATCGTGAAGCATATCCCCGGTCATGGCCGCGCGTCTGTCGACAGCCATTTTTCGCTTCCGAGGGTGGCGACCGATCGGGCGACCCTGGAGGAAACGGATTTTGCCCCCTTCCGACTCCTGGCCGGCATGCCCTGGGCGATGACGGCGCATATTGTCTATGAGGCGATCGACAGCGCCCGTCCCGCGACCTTGTCCGCCAGCGTGATCTCCGAGGCTATTCGCGATAGCATCGGCTTCGACGGCCTGCTTCTCACCGACGATCTCTCCATGCGCGCCCTTCAGGGAAGCTTCGCCGAGCGGGCGCGGGATGCGCTCGCGGCGGGATGCGACGTGGTCCTTCACTGCAACGGCGACAGGGCGGAGATGGAGCAGGTGATCGAAGGCACGGGGCGACTGGCCACTGCGGCGCTTGTGCGACTGGCGCGGGGCGAGGCCTTGCGCCGGGACGGGCGTAAACCCTTCGACCGCACGACGGGATCGGCCCGGCTCCAAGACTTGATGGCGCGGGTCTGACCGGATGATGCCGGATATCGCGCGGACGCTTTACCAGATCTCCATCTGGGCCTTGCCGGCGATCTTCGCCATCACGCTTCACGAAGCGGCCCATGGCTTCGTGGCTCACCGTTTCGGCGACGATACCGCCTGGCGGCTCGGGCGGGTAAGCCTCAATCCGCTTCGGCACATCGATCCCTTCGGTACGATCCTGCTGCCGGTGATGTTGCTTCTGGTGAAGTCGCCTTTCATGTTCGGCTATGCCAAGCCGGTACCGGTCAACTTCCGAAACCTGCGCAATCCGCGGCGGGATATGATCCTCGTCGCCCTCGCCGGGCCGGGAACCAATCTTCTCCTGGCCGTGATTTCGGTGTTGCTTTCCAATCTCCTGCCCTATCTGCCGGATGTTGCGCGGCCCTGGGCGGCGTTCAACCTTTGGAATTCGATCACCCTCAACCTGATCCTGGCGGTCTTCAACATGATCCCGCTGCCGCCGCTCGACGGCGGCCGCGTGCTGCTCGGCATTCTCCCCCGGGCCGCTGGCGATCCCCTTCGCCAAGCTCGAGCGCTTCGGCATGCTGATCCTGCTCGCCTTGATTTTTATCCTGCCGATGATCAGTCCTAGTCTCGATGTCTTCGGCTGGATCCTGGGGCCACCGGTCAATATGCTCCTGAGGTTGATCGCACCCCTGGCGGGGGGATGAAACCCATGGCCGACGAGCAATTCGAGATGGAGGGGGTGAGGGCGCCGGCCGCCGAGCTGGTGGTCGATCTTGCCGGCTATGAAGGCCCTATCGACGTGCTCCTGAAGCTGGCGCGGGAGCAGAAGGTCGATCTGATTCATATCTCGATCCTGGAACTCGCCGACCAATATCTGAAGTTCGTGGCCGAGGCGCACCGCCTGCGGCTGGAACTTGCGGCCGATTACCTCGTGATGGCCGCTTGGCTCGCCTATCTGAAATCCCGCCTGCTGCTGCCCGATCCCCAGCCCGAGGATGAGCCGACCGGCGAGGAATTGGCTGCCAACCTCACCTATCAACTGCAGCGGCTTGAAGCTATGCAGCAGGCCGGCGTGCGGGTGATGGCGCGCCCGCAGCTCGACCGGGACACCTTCGCGCGCGGCATGCCCGAGGGTTTGGTGATGGTGTCGCGCATCGTCTACGACGTCTCGCTCTATGACTTGTTGAGAGCCTATGGCGAAGGGCGGTCGCGCAACGAGGGGGCGGTCCTTCATATCGAGGCGGCGGAGCTTTATTCCATGGACGAAGCGCTGGAGCGCCTGACCCGCATCCTGGGCCATGTGCCGGAATGGCGCTCCTTGGCGAGCTTCCTGCCCACAGGCCTGGCGAACGGTCTTGTCGGCCGCTCCGCGATTGCGGCGACCTTCGCGGCAAGCCTCGAACTGGCCCGCTCGGGCCGGTTGCAACTGCGGCAGGACAGCGCCTTCGGGCCGATCTGGCTGCGCAGCCTGCCGGAGCCATCATGAGCGGGGACAGCTTTGCCGAGCAGGTCCGCCTCGTGGAGGCCCTGCTCTTCGCCTCGGCGACGCCGCTCGACGAAGAGAGCCTCTTGAGCCGGCTTCCCGAGGGGGCGGCCCTCCCTGCCGTCCTGGGGGAACTTCAGGACCACTATAGGTCGCGCGGCGTGAATCTGGTGAAGATCGCCGGTGGATGGACGCTGCGGACGGCGCCCGATCTCGGCCCCAGGCTGAAACTCGAAACCTCCGTGGTGCGGAAGCTGTCCCGCGCGGCCGTGGAAACCCTGGCGATCGTCGCCTATCACCAGCCGGTGACCCGTGGCGAAATCGAAGAAATCCGGGGCGTGGCGCTCAGCAAGGGAACGCTCGACACATTGATGGAGGCGGGCTGGGTCGTCCCGAAGGGCCGCCGCCAGACCCCCGGCCGGCCGGCCACCTGGGTGACGACGGATCGCTTCCTGGGGCATTTCGGGCTCGCTGGCCTGACCGATCTGCCGGGGGTGGAAGAATTGAAGGCCGCCGGCCTCATCGGTCCCAGGTCGGATGTCACCTTGTCGGAATCCTCGCTCCAACCGGACTTGCCGGGCTTTGCCGCCCCGGCCGAGGAACCGGAGGAACCCTATGAGCCGTGACCCGAATAATCCCGGATTTTCCACCCTTTGCGACCCAGGGAGGCGGCGTTGCGGCCCCTTGGCCTTTCTGCCATTATCCCCCGCCCCTAAGGGTAGGGCGCAGAATGGGGAACCGGTAGCGGCGGATGTTTGATTTTTCCTGGTCCGAATTGGCGTTGATCGCGGGTGTGGCCTTAGTCGTCATCGGCCCCAAGGATCTGCCGCGCGTCTTGCGCACGGTCGGGATCTGGGTCGCCAAGGCGCGCGGCATGGCGCGGGAGTTCCAGAGCAGCGTCGACCAGATGGTCCGCGAAGCCGAACTCGACGAGGTTCGTAAGGAAATCGAGAAGGCGAGTGAGCTGAACATCGCCAAGGAGATCGAAAACAGCATCGATCCCAAGGGCGAACTCCAGAACGCCGTGACCGCCGCGACTGCGGTTGAAACGTCGCCCTTGCCGCCAGTCGAGCCTCAACCCGCTCTTGAAGCCCCGGTGTCCGAGACCGTCTCGATTGCGGCGCCGGAAGAGGTCAAGCCAACCGATGCCACCCTGCCTCCTGAAGCGCCGCCGGCGCCAGTGAAGGAAACCCACACTCCGTAGTCCGCTTTGCGGGTCTACGCGCATTAGGAACGACCGACCGCTATGGCCGTGGAAAAAACCGAAGAAGATCTGGAACAAGGCAAGATGCCGCTGCTCGAACATCTGATCGAGCTGCGGAACCGGTTGATGTATTCCTCGATCGCTTTGTTGATCTTCCTCGTCCCTTGCTACTATCTCAGCCAATATATTTTCAATTTTTTGGCGCAGCCGCTCTTCGATCTGCTGGGTCCCGACCGGCACATGATCTTCACCGATCTGACCGAGGCTTTTTTCACCCATCTGCGCATCGCCTTCTGGGGCGCTTTCTGTCTGGCCTCGCCGGTCATCATGAGCCAGATCTGGCTCTTCGTGGCGCCGGGTCTCTACAAGCAGGAGCGTCGGGCGTTTTATCCCTATATGTTTGCCACGCCCGTCCTGTTTTTGATGGGTGCGGCACTCGTTTATTATTTAATATTTCCAATGGCTTGGAAGTTCTTCTTAAGTTTTGAGTCTGCGGGGGGCCCGGGGCAGTTGCCGATCCAGCTCGAACAGAAGATCAGCGAATACCTGACCCTGGTCATGCGGCTCATCCTGGCCTTCGGCGTGGCCTTCCAATTGCCTGTTCTGCTCACCTTGATGGCGCGAGTCGGGCTTGTGACATCCGAGGGTCTCAAGGCGAAGCGGCGCTACGCCATCGTCGGCGTTTTCGTGGCTGCCGCCGTTCTGACGCCGCCCGATGTCTTCAGCCAGATCTCGCTGGCCGTGCCTTTGATGTTGCTCTACGAGCTGTCGATCTTCTCCTGCCGCTTCGTCGAGAAGCAAAAGGCCAAAGAGGATTTGGAGAACGAGGCCGCGCCTGACGGTTCCTGATCCCATGGATGGACGCGACAGGACCCTGCCTCTATAACCGGCACACCCTCAATCGCCGATAAGTCCTTCCATGTACGACCTGAAATGGATCCGCGAAAACCCTGAAGCCTTCGACCGCGGTCTCGCGCGACGGGGGCTGGCGGCTCAGTCGCCCGCGATCCTCGCTCTCGACGGCCAATGGCGCCAGATCCTGTCCCGCGCGGAGCAGACCCAGGCCGAGCGCAACCGCCTGTCGAAGGAAGTCGGTCAGGCGAAGCGCGAGGGCCGCGATGCGGAAGATCTCCTGCGCCAGGTTTCCGAGATGAAGGACGGCCAGGCGGCCGACGAGGCCCGCGCCGGCGACTTGTTGAAGGAAATCGAGGCGGCGCTGGCGGCACTTCCCAATGCCCCGGCCGACGATGTCCCGGAAGGGAAGGACGAGCACGATAACCAACTCGTCAAAATCTGGGGCGAGCTGCCCGAGTTCGATTTTGCGCCCAAGGAGCATTTCGACCTGGGCGAGGCCCTCCATCAGATGGATTTCGCCCGCGCCGGCAAGCTCTCGGGCGCGCGTTTCGTTGTGGTAAGGGGCGCGCTGGCGCGTCTGGAGCGAGCGCTCGGCCAATTCATGCTGAACACGCATACCGGAGAGTTCGGCTACGAAGAGATCTCCCCACCGCTCCTGGTGCGCGACGGCGCTGCCTTCGGTACGGGGCAATTGCCCAAGTTTTCCGAGGATCTTTTCCGGACGACCACCGGCCATTGGCTCATTCCCACGGCCGAGGTGCCCTTGACCAATCTCGTCGCCGACGAGATTTTGGACGAAAAGACCCTGCCGCTGCGCTTCACGGCGCTGACCCCCTGTTTCCGGTCGGAAGCGGGAGCGGCGGGACGGGACACGCGCGGCATGATCCGCCAGCACCAATTCCAGAAAGTCGAACTGGTATCGATCGCCCATCCCGATCAATCGGAGTCGGAGCATCAACGCATGCTGTCCTGCGCCGAAACGGTGCTGCAGCGCCTGAACCTGCCTTACCGGGTGATGCTGCTCTGTTCGGGGGACATGGGCTTTTCCGCCGCGAAGACCTATGACATCGAGGTCTGGCTGCCGGGCCAGGACGCCTATCGCGAGATTTCCAGCTGTTCCAATTGCGGGGAATTCCAGGCCCGTCGCATGAAGGGCCGCTTCCGGCCGGCCGAGGGGAAGGGCAATCGCTTCGTCCATACCCTCAACGGGTCGGGGCTGGCGGTCGGGCGCACGCTCATCGCCGTGCTGGAGAATTATCAGCAGGCGGACGGATCGATCCGTGTTCCCGACGCGCTTCGGCCCTATATGGGGGGGATGGAGGTCATCGGCGCCCATGTTTGAGAAGCCTATCGATCTGGAAAAAGCCTGCATCCTCATCTCCAACGATGACGGCATCCGGGCTCCGGGGATCAAGCTTCTCGAAAAGGTCGCCCGTTCCCTTTGCCCCGATGTCTGGGTCGTCGCGCCCGAGACGGAACAGAGCGGGGCGGGCCATTCGCTGACCCTTCATCGGCCCTTGCGGGTCCGTCAGGTGTCGCGCCGCCGCTTCGCGGTCGATGGAACGCCCACGGACTGCGTGCTTCTCGCGATCAATGTGATCCTGAAAAAGCGCCGCCCGACGCTGGTCCTGTCGGGGATCAACGGCGGCGGCAATATCGGGGAAGACCTGACCTATTCCGGGACCGTGGCGGCGGCGATGGAAGCAGCCATGCTCGACGTTCCGGCCATCGCGCTGAGCCAGCAGATCGGGGATCGGGACAAAATACGCTGGGCGACCGCCGAGGCCCATGCGGCGGGGGTGATCCGCAGGCTCGCCGCCGGCCCCTGGCCTCGCAACAGCCTGATCAACGTCAATTTCCCCGATGTGCCCGCCGACAAGGTGCAGGGCATTCGCGTCGCGCGCCAGGGGCGGCGCAAGATCGGCGACAATCTTGTGGAACGATTGGACCCGCGCGACCGGCCCTATTACTGGATCGGCCCCTCCCGGGATGAAGCGCCGGATCAGCCCGGAACCGATGTCGAGGCGGTAAATAAGGGCTATATCTCAGTCACGCCGGTTTTCCTCGATTTGACCCATGTGCCCGCGCTCGACGAGTTGAAGAAAGTCTTTCCGTGACACAAGGCGCGAACCCGAAAGCGGTTCGGCTGGTGATGGAACTCCGGCAGGCCGGCATCCACGACGTGAGGGTGCTCGGAGCGATCGAGAAGGTGCCCCGCGACCTTTTCGTGCCTCCGCTTTTCCAGGATCGCGCCTACGAGAACGTCGCGCTGCCCATCGGGCACAACCAGACGATCAGCCAGCCCGAAGTCGTCGCCTTCATGACCCAGGCGCTGGAAGTGGGCGACCGGCACAAGGTACTGGAGGTCGGCACCGGCTCCGGCTATCAGACCGCGGTGTTGGCGCGGCTTTGCCGGCGGGTCTTCACCATCGAGCGCCACCGTGCCCTGCTGCAGGAAGCCGACCAGCGCTTCGCCAAGCTCAGGCGCCACAACATCACGAGCCGTTTCGGCGACGGGACCAAGGGCTGGCCCGAGCAGGCGCCTTTCGACCGGATCCTGGTCACGGCGGCGGCTGCGACCCTGCCGCAGCGGCTGATCGACAGCCTGGGGGAAGGTGGCGTGCTGGTCGCGCCCATCGGGGAGGAGCGGCGCGAACAGCAGTTGGTCCGCCTGCGCCGACAATCGGGCCAAATCCTCACCGAGGAGATGGGACCCGTGCGCTTCGTTCCCCTGGTGGCCGGTCTTCCCCGGGAAAGGCCGGGGCTTTCCGGTCCGGAATGACAAAAGCGACATGCCGCTCCTGAGACCTGTCGGCGCCCGATGCCGGCGATCCCTCTGGGTATTCGCGATTCTGGCGATCCTGTCGCTTGCGGGCTGCGAACGAAGCGGAGCCCCCGCGCCTTTGATCACGCCGGGCCTGTCCGGGCAGCTCTCGAGCCGTCCTGAGGCTTCTCATCCCCCGCAGACGAGGTCGCCGGTCGTGCCGGCGGCGTCCTCAGCAGCGGCAATTCCTCACCCGGATCGCATCACCGTGCAGGGCGGCGAGACGCTTTACGCCGTCTCGCGCCGCTATGGGATTCCGCTGCGGTCGATCATTGAAGCCAATCAGCTGACGCCGCCCTATCGCTTGAACGCCGGTCGGACGCTGGTCCTGCCGCAGGTCCGGCAATATGTGGTCCAGCCGGGCGAGACCTTGCCGCAGCTCTCGCGGCGGTTCGGCGTCGAGAGCAGCACGCTGGTGCAGATGAACCGCCTCGATCCGCCCTACGGCCTTAAGATCGGGCAGGTTCTGGCCTTGCCGCCGTCGCTTGCCCCCATGGCCGTTGCCACGGCGAGCCCGCCGCCCCGCGTCGTGGCGGAACCGTTGCCCCAGCCGGCGAGGGAACTGCCGCCGAAAGCCGAGGTGTCGCGACTGCCCGAGCCGCCGGCGAGGCCGGCAGTGCCAGCCGAAACGCTCCCAGAGGCGGCCGCAAGGCCCCAGCCTGCCCCCGGGCCAGGTTTTCCTCCCGCTCCACCGCCCCCGCCCCCGACCCAGCCCCCGTCCCCGTCCCCTGTGGCGGAGCCGGTGCCCCAGTCTCCCCCGGTGCAAACGGCCTTGGCCTCACCGCCGCCGGAACCGGCTCTCCCGCTACCCATCGCCGGCAAGGGGTTCCTCTGGCCGGTCCAGGGGCGCGTGTTGTCGAGCTATGGCGCCTTGCCGGGAGGGGCGCAGAACGACGGGATCAATATCGCCGCAGCCGAAGGAACGCCTGTGCTCGCCGCGGATGACGGCGAGGTGGCCTATGCGGGAAACGAGCTCAGGGGTTTCGGCAACCTTGTCCTCGTCAAGCATGCTAACGGCTGGATGTCGGCCTATGCCCATAACGAGAAGCTATTGGTGAAGCGGCAGGACAAGGTGAAGCGGGGACAGGCCATCGCCCGCGTCGGCTCGACCGGCGCGGTGGGCGAGCCGCAGCTTCACTTCGAGTTGCGGAAAGGGACCCGTGCCCTCGATCCGACCGAATACCTGCCGCGCCTGAGCGCCGCCAAGGAATAACTTAAAGCGGCTTCCCGAGGCGGCCCGCCAGGTCCTGGATATATTGCCAGGCCACGCGGCCAGACCTTGCCCCCCTGGTGATCGCCCATTCGGCGGCCTCGGCCTTCAGCTGGTCCGGCGGCAGGACGAGACCGTGCTTCTCTGCATAGCCGCGCACCATGGCCAGATAGGTCTCCTGGTCGCAGGCGTGGAAGCCGAGCCAGAGCCCGAAACGGTCGGAAAGCGACACCTTCTCCTCTACCGCCTCGCCGGGGTTGATCGCGGTCGCACGCTCGTTTTCGATCATGTCGCGCGGCAGCAGGTGGCGGCGGTTGGAGGTCGCGTAGAGGACGACATTCGCCGGCCTGCCCTCGATGCCGCCGTCCAGCACGGCCTTGAGGGATTTGTAGCTCGTATCCTGCTGGTCGAAGGAAAGATCGTCGCAAAAGAGGAGGCAGAGGCGGTCCGACGCCCGGAGCAGGGTCAGAAGACGGGGCAGGGAGGGAATATCCTCCCGATGGATCTCGATCAGGACCAGGGATCCGGGCTTCTCCCGGTTGACGGTCGCATGGGCCGCCTTGACGAGCGAGCTTTTGCCCATGCCGCGCGCGCCCCAGAGCAGCACGTTGTTGGCCGGAAGCCCCTGGGCGAAGCGCCGCGTATTGTCGAGCAGGATGTCGCGCACCCGGTCGATGCCTTGCAGAAGCTCGATATCCACCCGGTTGACCGAGGGTACGACCTCGAGCCGGTCGCCATCGGCGTGCCAGACGAAGGCATCGGCCTCGGCGAGGGTGCTGCGCGGGGGCGGCGGGGGGGCCAGCCGGTCCAGCGCATCGGCGATACGGATCAGAATTGCGCTGAGAGGATGATTGTCCATGAGCTTCGCTTCACGCCTTGGAATGCCTATATCGGTTGGGCGCAAGGGTTTAGCCATCGCCGCCCCCAGCGTCAATCCCGCGGCATTCCTGGGCATTGCTCTTTGACGGCAAGTCGCGTACCAATTCCCGCCGCCCGCGAGCGGCCCGGCCCTGTCGCCGGTGCAACGGAGGAAACGTCTCGATGTTCATTTCGCCAGCCTATGCGCAGATGGGAGGATTCCTGGACGCCTCGGGCGGCCTCATGCAGATTCTGCCGTTCCTGCTGATCTTCGTGGTCTTCTACTTTCTCCTGATCCGGCCGCAGCAGCAGAAGGCGAAACAGCATAAGGCGACGCTCGCGCAGCTCCGTCGTGGCGACCGCATCATCACGGCGGGCGGCATTATCGGAACGGTCGCCAAGGTGGTGAGCGACGACGAAGTGTCTGTCGAAATCTCCGAAGGCGTGCGCATCCGCGTGGTCCGCAGCACGATCTCCACGATCATCGCCAAGACCGAGCCGGTTGCGGCCAAGGACGGCGCCAAGGCGGAAGACGACAAGGACGAGGCGGCGGATGCCGAGCCGGCCGACGGAGCCAAGCGCGCGCCTGGCCGCCGCAAGGCCGCGGCGGACAAGTAGGGAGGCGCGTCGGCGCAGCCATGCTTTATTTCCCAACCTGGAAGAAGGCGCTTGTCCTGGCGGTTTGCGCCTTCGGCGTAATCTTCACCCTGCCCAATATCTTCGCGCCGGAAACCCTCAACCGGCTGCCGAGCTGGATTCCGCATCGGCAGGTCTCTCTCGGCCTCGATCTGCGCGGCGGCTCCCACCTGCTGCTCGAAGTCGATATGAAGTCGGTCGAGAAGAAGCGGCTTGAAGGAGTTGTCGACGGCCTCAGGACGGAATTGCGCACCGCCCGGATCGGCTATAGCGGCTCCCCTGAAATTCAGGGCGACAAGGTCGTCCTGCAATTGCGTGACACCGACCGCACCGAAGATCTGCGCAAGATCGTCCAGAAGATCGATCCTGAATTGGAATTCCAGGCGACCGGTTCTTCGATCTCTGTCGGGATAAATCAGCGTGTTCTGGCGGAGGCCCGCCGCCGCGCGGTCGAACAGTCTGTCGAAATCGTCCGCCGCCGCGTCGATGCCATGGGCACCAAGGAGCCGAGCATCCAACGCGAGGGCGAGGACCGCATCCTGGTCCAGGTGCCGGGTGTCGATGATTCCGCGCATCTGAAGGACGTGATCGGCAAGACCGCCCGCATGACATTTCAGCTGGTCGATACCCAGGGTTCGCCCGAAGAGGCGCGGCGCACGGGCCGAGCGCCGCCCGGCGACGACATCCTGCCGGCCGATCCGAGCAGCAAGGGCGGGGGGCAGGATTTCTTCCTGGTCCGCAAGCGGGTCATGGTCAGCGGCGATGATTTGACCGACGCTCAGCCGACCTTCCAGAACAACGAAGCGGTGGTGAGCTTCAAGTTCAATTCAACCGGCGGCAAGCGCTTCGCCGATGCGACCCGCGAGAACGTGGGCAAGCCCTTCGCCATCGTGCTGGACGACAAGGTCATCAGCGCGCCGGTGATCCGCGAGCCGATCCTCGGCGGTTCGGGCATCATTTCGGGCAGTTTCACCGTGCAATCCGCCACCGATCTGGCGCTTCTCCTGCGCGCCGGCGCCTTACCCGCGCCGCTCGTGGTGCTGGAAGAACGCACCGTCGGTCCCGATCTGGGCGCCGATTCGATCCATGCGGGCGCCACCGCCAGCATCGTGGGCGTGGCGCTGGTCGCCGTCTTCATGATCCTGTTCTATGGGCTCTTCGGGATCTTCGCGGACGTCGCCCTCTTCTTCAATCTCTGCATCATGATGGCCGGCCTGTCCTTCCTCGGGGCCACGTTGACGCTTCCCGGCATCGCCGGCATCGCGCTGACCATGGGCATGGCGGTGGACGCGAATGTGCTGATCTATGAGCGCATCCGCGAGGAGCATCGCAACGGACGCAGCATGATCGCCTCGCTGCAGGCCGGTTTCGAAAAGGCTTTCGGCACGATCCTCGATAGTCATGTGACGACGCTGGTGGCCGGCGCGCTGCTCTTCTTCCTTGGATCGGGGCCGGTCAAGGGCTTCGCGGTCACCCTGAGCCTCGGCGTGATCACCTCGCTCTTCTCCGCGATCCTCGTGACGCGGCTTCAGATCATCACCTGGCTTCGCCACGGCAAGCCGAAGACCATACCGATTTAGGTTCTCCCATGATCCGCCCCCTCGTTTTCCTGAAGAAGCCGCCGAAAATCGACTTCATGGCCTTTCACAAGGCCGGTTTGGCAATTTCCGTCTTGCTGACCGTGGGGTCGATCGTCCTGTTCCTGATCCATGGACTGAACTACGGCATCGATTTCAGCGGCGGCACCCGTATCGACGTGCGGACGGTCCAGACCGCCGACCTTGCGGATATGAGGGCAAAGCTCGGCGCGCTCCACCTGGGCGAAATTTCGCTGCAGAATTTCGGCAGCGACAAGGACGTGATGATCCGCGTGCCGCGCCAGCCGGGCGACGACAAGGCCCAGGCCCAGGCCGTCGAGACGGTCAAGAAGACCCTGGGCGAGGGCGTCGATTTCCGCAACGTCGAGTCGGTCGGCCCCAAGGTCGGTGGCGAACTGATCTGGAAGGGCGTCTTGGCGACGGTCCTGGCGCTCATCGCCATCGCCGCCTATGTCTGGTTCCGCTTCGAATGGCAGTTCGGCGTGGGGGCGATGATCTCGACCTTCCACGACACGGTCACCACGGTCGGGCTCTTCTCGCTGCTGCAGATCGAGTTCAACCTGACCACCCTTGCGGCGATCCTGACGGTCGCGGGCTATTCCATCAACGACACGGTCGTCATCTACGACCGGATGCGCGAGACAATGCGCAAATACAAGACGATGGATTTCCGCACGCTTATCAATCTCGCCCTTAATGAAACCCTGTCGCGGACGATCCTGACGGTCAGCACGGTCGCGCTGGCGGTCCTGGCGCTGCTGGTCTATGGCGGCGAGGTTCTGCGCGGCTTCAGCATCGCGATGCTCTGGGGCATCCTGATCGGCACCTATTCCTCGCTCTTCATCGCGGCCCCCATCCTCTATTATGTCCGGCCCAAGCGCGTGGCCGACCCGAAGAAGGCAGACGCCGCGGCCGAAGCGGAGAAGGCGTCCTAAGCCGATGGACGTCACGCCGCTGATACCGGGCGGCAGGCAGGTCATCGAAAGCTATGGCCGGCGCGGCTTCCATGTGAGCGGCGTCGCCTGGACCGGCTCCATCCTGGTTTTCCCCGATAGCACCCTCGAATGGTCGGCGGGGAGTTTCGTCGATCTCAGCGAGGAGGCTTTCCGTCCGATCGTCGAGAAAGGCGGGATCGAGATCCTGCTCCTCGGCTGCGGCGCGCGGATGCAACTCGTTCCTTCCGCCCTGCGCCAGGCGCTCCGGGCTTCCGGTATCGTGATGGATCCGATGGATACGGGCGCGGCTTGCCGGACGTACAACGTCCTGCTCTCGGAAGATCGGCGGGTCGCCGCGGCCCTGCTCCCCGCGATCTAGGCTCCCCAACCCTCTCCCCCGGAGGAGAGAGGGCGGGGATGCAAGATCAGCCGAGGTTCTTGGACGCGAAGTCCCAGTTCACGAGGTGATCGAGGAAGGTCGCGAGGAAATCCGGGCGCCGGTTCTGGTAGTCCAGATAATAGGCATGCTCCCAGACGTCGCAGGTCAGGACGGCGGTCTGGCCTTGGACCATCGGGGTCATGGCATTCGGGGTCTTGGTGACCTTGAGCTTGCCGCCATCGAGGACCAGCCAGGCCCAGCCGCTGCCGAACTGCGTGGCGCCGGCGTTCTTGAACTCGTCCTTGAACTTGTCGAAGCTGCCGAAGGCCTCGTTGATCTTGTCGGCAATCTTGCCCGTGGGGGCTCCGCCGCCCTGCGGCTTCATGGAATTCCAGAAGAAGGTGTGGTTCCAGACCTGGGCGGCATTGTTGAAGATGCCAGCCTTGCTGTCGTCCTTGGCCGTCTCCTTGATGATCTCTTCGAGCGACTTCGAGGCGAGGGGCGTGTCTTTCACCAGGTTGTTCAGGTTGGTGACATAGGCCTGATGATGCTTGCCGTGATGGAACTCGAAGGTCTTGGCCGACATATGCGGCTCGAGCGCGGTCTTGTCATAGGGGAGGGGGGGAAGTTCGAATGCCATGCTTTTCTCTCTTCTTAAGCTATGAAAATCGACAAATACGGGCGCACTGGGAAAACCCTGGCCGTAAGGCCATGGTTCCAGGGCGCCTATCCTCGTCGGGAATTGTTGCGGCCGTCCGATCGCTTGAGCGCCGAAGCGGACCGTCGCAGGCGAGGGGGTCGCCTTCGTCGACGGCATCGCGTACCATAAGGATAAGCCTCAGAAATTCAATGCGCTTCTTGCGCTGGGAGCCTTGCTCTGGCCGGGGATCTGTCACCTCACGCGGCGATTGTCCGCCGGCACGACCGCGATCGTTTCATGACCGCGCTTTTCGCGCCGGCCGATCGTCGGGAAGACCTTTTCGCGCTCTATGCCTTCAACTACGAGATCGCCCGGGTCCGCGAGATCACCAGCGAACCCATGCTGGGCCAGATGCGGCTGCAATGGTGGCGCGACAGCCTGGAGGGCATCTATGCCGGAGGCGCGATCCGCCGCCATGAAGTCGTCGAGCCCTTGGCCACGGCGATCCGCCGGCACAATCTGGACCGGGCCGCGCTCGAACGGCTGATCGACGCGCGTGAAGCCGATCTCGCGGCGGACCAGCCCCGGACGCTCGATCAACTGATCGAGCACTGCCGGAGGACATCCTCGGATCTCTTGGACGTGGCCCTCGATATCCTCGATGCGCGCCGGGGCGAGGCCGCCGCGGCGGCTGACAAGATCGGGATCGCTTATGCGCTGGCCGGTCTCATCCGGGCCTTGCCGTTCCATCTTCGCGGCCGGCGGGTCTATGTGCCGGTGGACCTGATGGCGAAGGTGGGTCTCAAACTCGACGACCTTCTCGAATTGCGCAGGACCGATGCGCTTCGGGCCGCCGTGCAACGGCTGGCGGAGGTGGCTCGGGACTATCTGCGCCAGGGGCGGGAATACCGGAACGTCCCCCGGGCCGGGTTGGCGGCGCTGCTTCCGGCGACGCTCGCGGACATCCATCTCAGGCGCCTCGCCCGGGTCGGCTTCGATCCCTTCGATCCCCGGTTGGCGAAACCACCCGTCCTTGCGCCGGTCCGGCTTGCTCTTGCCGCGGCGACGGGTCGCTACTGACTATTCGGCCGCGAGGCGCGGCTGGCCGAGCCAGGCGTCGAGGTCGGCCAGCGCGCGGCGGCTCATCATGGGTTTGCGCTCGCCCCGGTTGGCCTTGGTCACGACACCCTCGGCAAGCGGCGGGAGCAGGCCGAAATTGATATTCATCGGCTGAAAGCTCGCGGCATTGCCTTCGTCGCTGAGATGCCCGCCGGTGATATGGGCGAGAAGCGCGCCGAGCGCCGTGGTCGGCGGGGGCGGCTCAATGGTTTCGCCACGGCTGTCCGAAGCGGCGAAACGCCCTGCGAGAAGCCCGATGGCCGCGCTTTCTACATAGCCTTCGACGCCGGTGACCTGACCGGCGAAGCGGATATGAGGCAGCGCTTTCAGCCGCAGCGCGCCGTCCAGCAGCTTGGGGCTGTTGATGAAGGTATTGCGGTGCAATCCGCCGAGCCGGGCGAATTCCGCGTTTTCCAGGCCGGGGATCATCCGGAAGATGCGCGCCTGCTCGCCATGCTTCAGTTTCGTCTGGAAGCCCACGATGTTGTAGAGCGTGCCGAGCGCGTTGTCCTGGCGCAGCTGGACCACCGCATGAGGCCGTTGCTGGGTTCGCGGATCGCGCAATCCCACCGGCTTCATCGGCCCGTAGCGGAGCGTATCGATGCCCCGGCTCGCCATAACCTCGATGGGCAGGCAGCCCTCGAAATAGGGAGTATTGGCCTCCCATTCCTTGAAGACGGTCTTGTCGCCCTCCAGCAAGGCGGCGATGAAAGCCTCGTATTGCGGCTTGTCCATGGCGCAATTGATGTAGTCGGAGGTGGTTCCACCCGGTCCCACCTTGTCGTAGCGGGACTGGAACCAGGCCTTGTCCATGGAGATCGTCTCGCGATGGACGATGGGGGCGATGGCGTCGAAGAAAGCGAGGGAATCCTCGCCGGTCGCCGCCCGGATCGCCTCGGCCAAGGCGGGCGAGGTGAGGGGGCCGGTGGCGATGACCGCGGATCCCCAATCCGCCGGTGGCAGGCCGCCTACTTCTTCCCGGTGGATCTCGATGAGCGGATCGGCTTCGAGCGCCGCCTGCACGGCGGCGGCGAAGCCTTCCCGATCCACGGCGAGCGCCCCGCCGGCCGGGACTTTATGGATATCGGCTGCCTGCAGGATGATCGAACCGCAGCGTCGCATTTCCTCATGGAGCAGGCCGACCGCATTGTTGAGCGCATCGTCCGACCGGAAGGAATTGGAGCAGACGAGTTCCGCCAGCCCTTCGGTCTGATGGGCCTCGGTCTGCCGGACCGGGCGCATCTCGTGGAGGATCACCGGCACGCCCGCGCGGGCCAATTGCCAGGCCGCTTCCGAGCCCGCAAGCCCGCCGCCAACCACATGGACAGGGATCTTGCTCATCAGGCGAGCTTCAGCTTCTTGCGTGGCGCCTGGCGGAGGTGCGCCTTGAGGTAGTGACCTGTATAGCTTTCCTTCACCTCGGCCACTGTTTCCGGGGTGCCGGTCGCAACGATCCTTCCGCCACCCGAACCGCCTTCGGGACCGAGGTCGATCAGCCAATCGGCGGTCTTGATGACTTCCAGGTTGTGCTCGATCACCAACACGGTGTTTCCGGTATCGACCAGGGTGTGGAGCACTTCCAGCAATTTCCGCACATCCTCGAAGTGAAGCCCTGTCGTGGGTTCGTCGAGGATATAAAGCGTGCGGCCGGTCGCCCGGCGGGAGAGTTCCTTTGCCAGTTTCACCCGCTGTGCCTCGCCGCCCGAGAGGGTCGTCGCGGGCTGTCCGACGTGGATATAGCCGAGCCCCACCCTCTGCAGCGTCACCAGCTTGTCGCGGATCGCCGGAACGGCGCGGAAGAACTCCGCCCCTTCCTCAACCGTCATATCGAGAACGTCCGCTATGCTCTTGCCTTTGAAGGTGACTTCGAGGGTTTCCCGGTTGTAGCGCTTGCCCTTGCAGACGTCGCATTGGACATAGACGTCGGGCAGGAAATGCATCTCGATCTTGATGACGCCGTCGCCCTGGCAGGCCTCGCAGCGCCCACCCTTCACGTTGAAGGAGAAGCGCCCCGGGCCATAGCCCCGCGCCTTGGATTCGGGCAGGCCGGAGAACCAGTCCCGCATGGGGCCGAAGGCGCCGGTATAGGTGGCCGGGTTGGACCGTGGCGTCCGGCCGATGGGTGACTGGTCGATATCGACGATCTTGTCGAGATGCTCGATGCCTTCGAGCCGCTCATGGGCGGAGGGATGCTCCCGCGCGCCGTTGAGCCGCTTGGCCAGTGCCTTGTAGAGCGTCTCGATCACCAGGGTGGATTTGCCGCCACCCGAAACGCCGGTCACGCAGGTGAAGGTGCCGAGCGGGATGTCGACCGAGACGTTTTGGAGATTGTTGCCCTTCGCGCCGATGACCGACAGCCGCTGGCCGAGATGGCCCTTGCGACGGTCCTCCGGCACCGGGATCTGGCGGACACCGGTGAGATATTGGCCGGTGATGCTGTTGGGATTGGCCATCACCTCTTCAGGCTTGCCCGCGGCGATGACCTGGCCGCCGTGAACGCCGGCCGCAGGACCCATGTCGATGAGATAATCGCCGCTGCGGATCGCATCCTCGTCGTGCTCGACGACGATCACCGTGTTGCCGAGGTCGCGCAGCCGCCGCAGGGTTGCGAGCAGCCGCTCATTATCCCGCTGATGCAATCCGATGGAGGGCTCGTCCAAGACATAGAGCACGCCGGTCAGACCGGAGCCGATCTGGGAGGCCAATCGGATGCGCTGGCTCTCGCCGCCAGAGAGCGTGCCCGAAGCCCGCATCATGGTCAGGTAGTCGAGCCCCACATTGCGCAGGAAACCGAGCCGTTCATTGATTTCCTTCAAAATACGCTGGCCGATCTCCTGGTGCTTGGGCGAAAGATGCCCAGACATCTCAAGGAACCAGTCGCCCGCCTCCGCAATGGACAGCTGGGCGATCTCGCTGATGTTCTTGCCGTGGATTTTTACCGCCAGGGCCTCAGGCTTGAGGCGCTGCCCCTGGCAGGTCTCGCACATCGTGTTGTTCTGGTAGCGGCCGAGTTCCTCGCGCAGCCATGCGCTGTCGGTTTCCTTCCAGCGCCGGTCCATGTTGGGGATGACGCCTTCAAAAGGGCGGTCCGTCTTATAGGCGCGCAAGCCGTCGTCGTATTTCATCTCGATCGGCTTGCCGTTGGAGCCGAAGAGAACGGTCTGACGGACTTCTTCGGGCAATTCGCTCCAGGGCGTATTGGTGCTGACCTTGAAGTGCCGGGCGATGCTGTCGAGGGTCTGGGCGTAATATTGGGAACTCGAATGCGCCCAAGGGGCTACAGCGCCTTCGCGCAAGCTGAGGCGCTCATCGGGGGCGACCAGTTCCGGATCGAAGAAGAGCTTGGTGCCGAGCCCGTCGCAGGCCGGGCAGGCACCATGGGGATTGTTGAAGGAGAAGAGCCGGGGCTCGATCTCGGAAATCGTGAATCCCGAAACCGGGCAGGCGAATTTGGCGGAAAAGGTGGTCTGTTCCCCACCGTCCGCGTTCTCGGCGATGGCGATCCCGTCCGCGAGTTCGAGAGCCGTCTCGAATGAATCGGCGAGCCGGTTGCCGAGATCGCCGCCGACCACGATTCGGTCCACCACGACCTCGATATCGTGCTTCAGTTTCTTGTTGAGGGCGGGGGCCTCGTCGATCTCGACCATCTTGCCGTCGATCTTGACGCGCTGAAAGCCGCGCTTCTGGAGGTCGGCCAGTTCCTTGCGGTACTCGCCCTTGCGGCCCCGGATCATGGGCGCCAGCAGATAGAGCCGGGTGCCTTCGGGCATGGCCATGACCCGGTCGACCATCTGGGAAACGGTCTGGCTCTCGATGGGCAGGCCTGTGGCCGGGGAATAGGGGATGCCGATGCGGGCGAAGAGGAGCCGCATATAGTCGTAGATCTCGGTGACCGTGCCGACCGTGGAGCGCGGGTTCTTCGAGGTGGTCTTCTGCTCGATGGAGATTGCCGGAGACAGGCCCTCGATCGAATCGACGTCGGGCTTCTGCATCAGTTCCAGGAACTGGCGCGCATAGGCGGAGAGGCTCTCCACATAGCGCCGTTGGCCCTCGGCATAGATCGTATCGAAAGCGAGCGAGGATTTGCCCGAACCCGACATGCCGGTGATCACCACCAGGCTGTCGCGGGGCATTTCCACGTCGATATTCTTGAGATTGTGTTCGCGGGCGCCGCGAACCCTGATGGACGACTGCATGAGGCTCTATCGATGAGGTTGGGGGGCGAGTATATCGCCCGTGCCGGGGAACGCCACCCAGAGATAGGGATGGACAGGGGGCGTGCCAACGGTTGCCCTGCGCGGACCGGGCCGGATAGACTGACTCCTCTCCGGAAAATGGAATTGGGCCTATGCAACCCTTCGCGAATCTCAAGGTTCTCGACCTCACTCATGTGCTGGCAGGGCCTTTCTGCGCCTATCAACTGGGGGTGATGGGCGCCGATGTGCTGAAGATCGAGCCGCCCAATCGTCCGGACATGTCGCGCCGCAGTTCCACGGTGAAGGCATTGGGCGACATGGGCATGGGGACGAACTTCCTGACCCAGGCGGCCAACAAGCGGGCGCTGACCCTCGATATCAAGCAGGCCAAGGGTCAGGAGATCCTGAAGAAGCTGGTCCGGGATGCCGACGTCCTGGTCGAGAACTACACGGCCGGGACCCTTGAGGAATATGGCCTCGGCTACGACGATCTCGCCGCGATCAATCCGAAGCTCATCTATTGCTCGATGACCGGTTTCGGCCAGAACGGGCCGAAGCGGGGCCATACCGCCTTCGACAATGTGATCCAGGCGGTTTCGGGCCTGATGAGCACGACGGGCACCCGTGACTCAGGTCCGCTTAAGACGGGAGCCCCGGTTCTGGATTACGGCGCGGGGATCATGTCGGCTTTTGCGGTCGCCTGCGCCCTTTTCCAGCGGGTGCAATCGGGCAAGGGGCAGCGCATCGACGTTTCCATGATGGACGCGGCCTTCATGCTGATGGGCTCGACCCTGGTCGGCTATATGGCGAGTGGCATCGAGCCCATGGCGACCGGCAACGACGCGGCCAATGCGGCCTATAGCTGCTACGACACCGCGGAAGGGCAGATCATGCTCGGCACCTCGACGCCGGAGCATCATCGCGACATGTGGCTGGTGCTCGGCCGGCCCGAGGAAGCCAAGATCTATGGCCGGATGGACGCAAGGGAGATCGACCGGCATAGACCCGAGATCGCGGCTCTCCTGACGGAGATCCTGCCCAGGAAGAAGGCTTCGGAATGGGTAGCGCTGCTGAACCCGGCCCATGTCCCGGCCGAAGAGGTACTGACGGTCTCCCAGGCGCTGAAGCACCCGCAGGTTCCCCATCGTGGGGTGCTTCACGAGTTCAAGGACGCGCTGGGGCCGGGCATCGATCTGACCGTGCCGGTCGCCGCCTTCACCTATGCGAACGACGGTCCCGCGATGCGGTCGCCGCCGCCGCGCCATGGGGAGCATACGGACGAGGTTCTGCGCGGCTTGGGGCTTGGCGAGCAAGAGATTTCGAGCCTGCGAGCCGAAGGGGTCGTATAGGGCGCACGAAGGGGCTCCCGATCGTAAAGAGAGGGAAGCACCCTTTGCCTTTGCCGTGGGCGACGGGGTAAGATGGGTTCTTAAAGCAACCCTGCAGATCTCGGACGGAAGCCATGGCCGGAAGCGTCAATAAAGTCATTCTCGTTGGAAACCTCGGGCGCGATCCTGAAATCCGCTCGACCCAGGACGGGATGCGGATCGCCAACCTGTCGCTGGCGACCTCCGAAAGCTGGCGCGACAAGAATTCCGGCGAGCGCAAGGAAAAGACCGAGTGGCACCGCGTCGTGATCTTCAACGAGAACCTGGTGACCGTGGCCGAGAAGTTCCTTAAGAAGGGCTCGAAGGTCTATGTGGAAGGCGCTCTGCAGACACGGAAATATACCGATGCCTCTGGCGTCGAGAAATTCAGCACCGAGATCGTGTTGCAGCGTTTCCGTGGCGAACTCACCATGCTCGACGGCCGTGAAGGTGGCGGCGGTGGCGGTGGCTTCAGCTCCGGCGACGACGGGGATTACGGTGGTGGCAGCAGCGGTGGCGGTAGCTCCGGTGGAATGGGCGGTGGCGGCGGTGGCGGCGGTGGCGGTCAACGACGCCAGCCCCCGGTCCAGGACCTCGACGACGAAATCCCGTTCTGAGACCTAGACGATATTGAGTTCCCTGAGCGGTTGCCCCGCCGGGATCCGGTCGTAGGAAAGGTCGCTCGGGTCGACCGAGCGATAGGCTCCTCCGATGATCCATTCGGCGATGGCGCAGCCCACGGCGGGCGATTGCTGGATGCCGTGGCCGCTGAAGCCATTGGCGAATAGGAAGTTCCGAACCTCCGGATGCGGCCCGACCACGCCGTTCTGGTCGAAGGTGTTGTATTCGTAATGGCCCGCCCAGGCCGAGGTCAGCTTGATCGCCTCGAAGGCTGGAACCCTGGCGGCGAGCGCCGGCCAGACGATCTCGTCGAAGAGTGCGTAATCGACGTCGAAATCGGGATCTTGAGGGTCGCGCTCCGGCGGCGGGGAGATCCCCGCGATGAACCTCGCGCCTTCGGGCCGGAACCAGACGCCGCTCGTGTCGATCACCAGCGGGCAGTCGGGCAGAGGTGCCCGGCAGTCGAAGACGAAGACGCAGCGTTTGCGCGGTTCGACCGGAAGCGTCAGCCCCGCTAGGGCGGCGACCTTTCCTGCCTGGGGGCCGGCGGCATTCACCACCGTCCCGCAGGTCAGCCGCGATCCGTTCCCGAAAAGCAGCGCGGAAATCCCATTTCGCTCCCGTTCCATCCCGCTAATCTCCCCCGTCAGATAACGAACTCCCAGGCTTTGGGCCTTGCGGCGAAAGGCCTGCATTAGGCCGGGGCCGTCGAACCAGCCCTCGCCGCTGAGGCCGAGGGAGCCGGCCGCGAGCCCTTCCAAGCTGAGCCACGGAAATCGCGCTTCGAGCTTTGGCGGGGGAAGCAGCGCCACATCCGCCCCGGCGGCGCGTTGGACAAGATGGTTTTTGTCCAGAATGGATAGGCCCTCAGGGCTCGCAAGAAAGAGATAGCCGGCTTCCTTGAGGCCGATCACGGGCCGGTCGTCGCCGATCGCCAGCCGGTCGCCGGCCTGCCGCAGGAAATCGATCCCGAAGCGGGAGAGCGCAATATTCACCGGGGTCGAGAATTGCTGGCGAATCGAGCTTGCAGACAGGGCCGAGGAGGCAAAGCGATAGGACGGGTCGCGCTCGATCACCGCGAGTCGGCCGCCAAAACCCTTCTCCAGGAGGAAAAAGGCGATGGCGCTGCCGATCGCGCCGCCTCCGATGATCGCGACATCGCAACTTTCGGTCACTTATTGTGCCTCCTCGCGCAAAGCTTGCACCCCTGTGGCTGCGTTGCAACGTCGCGGCTTGCGATTCACGTCCGAATAGCCACCTGAGACCCGTCCCCGTCGTTGTTCGCGGGAACCAAATGGTCTAGTGTCATATGGTCTTAACGCTGGCCTTCAAAGCCAGCGTTTTCCTTGTGTTAGTCCTCGCTTTAGAGCCCTGATTTGCCTGCTGATCCCATAGCGCCGTCACCCTTCGATATTGCCCCGGTAACCATCGAAGACGAGATGAAGCGGTCGTATCTCGATTACGCCATGAGCGTGATCGTGGCACGGGCGCTGCCGGACGTGCGCGACGGGTTGAAGCCCGTCCACCGCCGTATCCTCTATGCGATGAAGGAAGCCGGTTTCGACTGGAACCGCGCCTATCGCAAATCGGCGAAGATCGTCGGCGAAGTCATGGGCAATTACCATCCCCATGGCGATTCGGCGATCTATGACGCCATGGTCCGGATGGCGCAGGATTTCTCCATGCGCCTGCCGCTCATCGACGGCCAGGGCAATTTCGGATCGATGGACGGCGACCCGGCCGCGGCCATGCGCTACACCGAGTCGCGCCTCGCCCGAGCCGCCGATTCGCTGCTCGACGACATCGACAAGGAAACCGTCGATTTCCAGCCGAACTACGATGGCTCCCGGGAAGAACCGAAGGTGCTGCCCGCACGCTTCCCGAACCTCTTGGTCAATGGGGCGAGCGGCATCGCCGTCGGCATGGCGACCAATATCCCGCCCCATAACCTGGGAGAGGTGATCGACGCCTGCTGCGCTTTCGTGGACAACCCGGCGATCACCAACGACGAATTGATGGAATTCGTGCCCGGCCCGGACTTCCCGACCGGTGGCGTCATCATGGGGCGCTCGGGCATCCATGCCGCCTATAAGACGGGGCGCGGCTCCGTCATCATGCGTGGCAAGGTCGCGATCGAGGAAATCCGCAAGGACCGGGACGCGATCATCGTCACCGAGATCCCCTATCAGGTAAACAAGTCCCGGATGATCGAGCGGATCGCCGAAGTCGTGCGCGACAAGGTGGTCGAGGGCATTTCCGAACTGCGCGACGAGAGCGACCGGGACGGCGTGCGAGTCGTCGTCGAGCTGAAGCGTGACGCGGTAGCCGATGTCGTTCTGGCTCAGCTTTACCGCTTCACGCCTCTGCAGACGAGCTTCGGCGCCAATATGTTGGCGCTGAACGGCGGCCGGCCCGAGCTGATGACGCTCCGGGACATGGTCCAGGCCTTTGTGCTGTTCCGGGAAGAGGTCATCACCCGGCGGACGATCTATCTCCTGAAGAAGGCGCGGGACCGGGCGCATATCCTCTTGGGTCTTGCCGTGGCGGTCGCCAATATCGACGCCATGATCGAGCTTATTCGCGCCGCCGCCGATCCCATCGAGGCGCGCGAAGGCCTGATGGCCAAAGTCTGGCCCATGGGCGATATCGAGCCGATCATCGGTCTCATCGAAGAGGTCGGGCGGGGCGGTCGCCTGGAAGACGGTAACTACCGTCTTTCCGAGGATCAGGCCAAGGCGATCCTGGATCTTCGCCTCCAACGCCTGACAGGGCTTGAGCGGAACAAGATCGCCGACGAACTCGACGGCATCGTCAAGGAAGTCGAAAGCTACCTGGAAATCCTCCAGTCCCGGCCGCGACTCCTTGAAATCCTGCGCGAAGAGCTGATCCAGATGAAGGAGCAGTTCGCGACCCCGCGGCGCTCCCGCATCGAGGATCTGGAATTCGAATCGGATATCGAGTCCCTGATCCAGCGCGAGGACATGGTCGTTACCGTCAGCCATGGCGGCTATATCAAGCGGGTGCCGCTGTCGACCTATCGCTCCCAGCGGCGCGGCGGGCGCGGGCGCTCCGGCATGACGATCCGCGAAGAGGATTTCGTCAGCCAGGTCTTTGTCGCCTCGACCCATGCGCCGATGCTGTTCTTCACCTCTTCGGGCAAGGTCTACAAGCTCAAGGTCTATCGCCTGCCCATCGCGACGCCCCAGGCGCGTGGAAAGGCGATGATCAACCTGCTGCCGAACCTCATCGCCGGCGAGAATATTTCCACGGTCATGCCTCTCCCCGAGGACGAGGGGACCTGGAAAGACCTCACCGTGATGTTCGTGACCGCCAAGGGCAATGTCCGGCGCAACGCGCTCTCCGATTTCGGCAATGTCATGGCCAACGGAAAGATCGCCATGAAGTTCGAGGGCGAGGACGCCGACGACCGGCTGATCGCGGTCGCGACCTGTACCGAGGCCAACGACGTGCTGCTGGCGACCCGGAACGGCCGGTCGATCCGCTTCCCGGTGGACCAGGTGCGGGTCTTCACCGGCCGCAGTTCCGTCGGTGTCCGTGGAATCCGGCTCGCCAAGGGCGACGAGGTTCTGTCGATGTCGATCCTCCGGCATGAAGAGGTCGCCCCCGATGCTCGCCGGGCCTATCTGACCCTCGCGAACAAGCGTCGCCGCGCCGCCAGCGAGGAAACGACCGAGGACGAGACCGTTCCCGCCGATATCGAGGAGGGAGACGGCGAAGCCGTTGACGCGACGATCTCGGAGGAAATGTACGAGGATCTCGCCCGCCGCGAGGAATTCCTGGTCAGTCTGACCCAGAAAGGCTTCGGCGTGAGGACTTCGGCCTATGACTACCGCATCACCGGAAGGGGCGGTCAGGGCATCGAGAATATGGACCTGACGAAACGGCAGGATTCCATCGTCGCCGTCTTCCCGGTCGGCCATGCGGATCAGATCATGCTGGTTACCGATGGCGGCATGGTCATTCGCGTGCCGGTGGGAGGCATTCGCCTCGCCCGACGCCGGAGCCAGGGCGTCGTCGTCTTCAAGGTCGGCGAAGGGGAGCGTGTCGTATCGGTCGCCCATCTGGGCGAGGCCGGCGAAAACGGTGAAGAAGAAGAGGCCGGCGAAGAAGGCGGGCCGGACGGGAATGGCGCGGGCACGGAAGCCGGCCAGGAAGGGGATGGAACATGAGTACGGAACGGATCGGCGTCTATCCGGGGACCTTCGACCCTCTGACCAATGGCCATATGGACATCATCCTGCGCGCCGCGCGGATCGTGGATAAGCTGGTCATCGGCGTCGCCCGCAACATCGGGAAGGGTCCGCTTTTCACCACGGAAGAACGTGTGGAGATGGTCCGCCAGGAGATCGATGCGGCGGACCGGGAAGTCGGCGCCCGGGTCGATGTCCGGCCCTTCGACAACCTGCTCATGCATTTCGCCATGTCGGTCAACGCCTCGGTTATCATCCGGGGCCTACGCGCGGTGTCGGACTTCGAATACGAGTTTCAGATGGCGGGGATGAACGGCCGTCTCAACCCGAACATCGAAACGGTTTTCCTGATGGCGACCGACCGCTACCAGTTCATCGCCTCGCGCTTCGTCAAGGAGATCGGGATGCTCGGTGGCGAAGTCTCCCATTTCGTCAGTCCCCGCGTCGCCGCGCGCCTCCAGGAACGTTTCGCCAAGAAAGCCTGATCTTTCCTTGGGGCCGGGGATGGATGCTGCGAAAGCGCGCCTATCATGCGATAGGGCCTTTTGAAAGGTGCACCTTGGCGAACCGATCGCAGCGCGTTTTCTTGACGGCTATTGCCCCCCGACATCCCGCTGGGTTCTTTGCCTGGGGGACGCTCGCGCTCGGCGCGGCCTTGTGCCTTGCTGCGGCCTTGTGCCTTGCTGCGGCTTTGCTTGCCTGATCCCGCTTGGAAAAAGGCCCCGTCCTTTTGGGGACGGGGCTTTAGTGGCAGGGGTGCTTGACGGCTGAGCTGGACACAGCCACCCCTAAGGGAGGGACCGGTCGGCAGGTCAGGGAGGGGGATGCCGGCCGGCTGTCGATCGGATCACCGAACGACGTTGAGTTGAACGAAACGTCCAACTCCAAGCTATTGTGACTATAGGCAACTTTCCCGCCCGACGCTGTGCGCCGGATCACAAACACCTTTTTAAACCGACCGCGCCGCGATGACCGCCACTTCGACCTTGAGGTTGGGACGCGCGAGCTTGGCTTCGACGGCGGCCCGCGCCGGGGTCTGGCCGGGCACGACCCAGGCGTCCCAGACCTTATTGAAATCGGCGAAATAGCTCATGTCCGAGACCCAGACATTGGCCCAGAGCATCTTGGATTTGTCGGAGCCGGCCTCGGCCAGCAATTGATCGATCTTGGCGAGCACTTCCTTGGCTTGCACGGTTGCGTCGGCATCGCCGCTGTCGGCAACCTGGCCCGCGAGATAGACGGTATCGCCATAGGAGACGGACTGGCTGAGGCGCGGACCGACGCCGCTTCGCTTGATGGTCATGAGAAAACTCTCCCGGGGAGCGTGAATGGTTCGATGGAGGGCGCACCCTAGCGCAGCCGATGCGGCTCTGGCGAGCGCCGAGGCGATGGATTAGGCTGCGTGGCCATGAGTCGCAAAGATCGCCGCGCGCAGCAAAAACTTTCCGGGAGGGCGGGGGCCGTCCCGCCGCCGCCCGCCCGTCCAACGCCCGCCATTCCAATCGATACCGTTCCCCTGCTGCAGCAGCAGGCCATGGGCGCCTATCAGGCGGGGCGAAAGCCCGATGCGCTCGCGGTTTGCCGCCAGATCCTGAAGTTGCAGCCGATGCGTGCGGATGTGATGGCCTTCGGCGGCATGATCGCCTTGGAACTAGACCGGTACGCCGAGGCGGTGGAACTCTACCGCTCGGCGGTCGCGATCCGCCCCGATTTCGCCGAGGCTTTCTATAATCTTGGCAACGCCTTGATGAAACTCGATAAGCCCGAGGAGGCGGTCGCGGCCTATGGCAGGGCGGCAAGCCTGCGTCCGGCCATGGCGACCGCCCACAATAATCTCGGTAACGCGCTTCAGGCCCTCGATCGATTGGGCGAGGCGGCGGAGGCCTATCGGAAGGCGCTCGCCGTCACTCCCGACGCGCTGGAGCCGATGCGAAATCTGGGGATCGTCCTTCATAAGGCAAAGCAAGGTGCTGAGGCCGCCGAGGTCTTCCGTCGTGTCTTGCGCCTGAAGCCAGACTACGCGTCCATCTACAGCAACCTCTCGACTGTGCTTCTCGAGATCGGGGAGGCGGGGGAAGCCCTTGCAGTCTGCGACAAATGGCTCGCCTTGAAGCCGGGAGACATCGAGGCGCTTGCCCATAAGGCGGTCGCGCTCAAGGAACTGGGCGACCGGGCGTCGGTTCGTAAGCTTTACGATTTCGACCGCTTGACCCACCGGGCGCCGATCGAGGTGCCGGCCTCCTATTCAAGCCTCGCCGAGTTCAACGAGGCTCTGACGAAGCACGTGCTGGCGCATCCCACGCTCTATCTGCCATCGCCGGAGGATCCCCATTACCACCACCCGGCGCTCTATATAACGGGCGAGCTTTTCGCCGAGCCCAAGGGACCGATGGCCGATCTGGAGGTCATCGTCCGGGGGGCGACGGAGCGTTATCTGCGCGACCATCCGGTGGATGCGGGACACCCCTTTCTCGCCAAGCACCCGAAGCGCTGGCGCTTCACCTGTTGGGCGGCGGTCCTCCAGGGGGAGGGTAATCTCAGCGCCCATGTGCATCTGGATGGCTATCTGAGCGGCGTCTATTATCCGCTGGTTCCCGATGTTGTCGGGGCGGAGGGGCAGGGAAGCTCAGGTTTCCTGGAGCTGGGCCGCCCGCCGACCGATTTCCATTCCTCGACAGAGGCGGAACCTCTGCTGATCCGGCCCGAACCCGGATTGCTGGTGCTGTTCCCGGCCTATGTCTATCACCGGACCGTGCCCTTCAAGGCGGATCAGAGGCGGATTTCCATCGCCTTCGACATGATCCCCATCGAGTGAGAAGTGGCCTCAGGCAGACTTTGCCTTGATCGCTTCCATCCGCGAGACGAGTTCGTTGTCCATATCGCCGGTCTTCCAGTTTTCGAACATTTTTACGAATTTCGTGCGCAGCACATTGTTCATCGTATCCGTTTCAAGCCCCCGTTCCTTGAGTTCCGCCACGGGGATTAGCGGCAGAATACGGAAAATGCCTGTGAGTGCGACGATCTGCTCGTAGCGGGGCTGTTCACGCGCGGTTTCCCACCAGTCGATGAGGAACTGCCAACCATCGAGCAACCAGGAAAGCTTGTCGATCATCTGCGGGAATTGAAGGGCTTCCATCTCGTAATTGCGCAGAACGCCCTCGATGGCGTCCATCTTCGCGTCGAATTCGGCAATGACCTTCAAGCTGAGCGCATAGGTATGGTCCGCGACATCCGCGCAAATCCGGGCAAGACCGCCATGTTCGAAGGCGGCGTCGGCGGACCAGGCGCGCATCGAATCGCGAAAGGCTGCAAGCTGCTCCAGTTGAAGGCGCAGTCCGGTGGAAGGGCCGGCGTTTCCAAGCCCGATCGGGGCCGCGATCTCGCTCAACTGTTCGATCTGAAGATCAAGTTGCGCCGGCGTGGCGCCGACCTTTTTTGCCACTTCATTGAGGTAGGAACGAATAAGGCGTCGGCCTTCCAGCGTACTGATGATGCTGAGGATTTCCTCGGGTCGCTTGCCATTCAAAGCGACCACCCGCGCGATAAGCATGTAATTCGTCAGTGTCTTGGTCCGGTCCTCTTCCAGTCGGGCGCGTTTGGCGCCCTCGGCCGCCTGGGGTCCTGCCACCCCGGTCGCCGCGACCTTGAGAACGGCCCCACGAAGGTCGCGGGGGCTTATGGAGGTGTAGTCGGCAAGCTCGGAATAAAGCATCCGGTCGTGGAGCGTGAGGGAGACCATTTCCCCGAGATTTCGCCAGGGAATGACATAGGTGCCCTTGCTGTCGGCAAGGCTAGGCACCAGAACTTCGAGGCGTTCCTTATAGTCCTTTCGGATGCGGCAGCCGGTGAGCAGCGGCGTCGTGAAACTGACGGCCGTGCCACGCTCCTCGAAGGTCGAGGGAAGGTGAGATCGATGCGGTTGTATTCTGTTCCGCGCCCCCATTACGCCTCTCGAGACAAGCAGTGCAAACCCAACAAACCGTTAAGAACGAGATAGTTGAAACCTCATCTCACCCTTTGGGCGACGACCGCCTGACCGCGCCCGCTTTGTCACGATTTCACGGAGTTTTTATAGGATCGTCCGAAAGGGCGAAGTGACGTTAATCACTCGGTAGCCTTAATTTTTCCTTACCCCGCCTGGGCTGTCGACCCCATTTGGGGATCGTCCGTCGCTGCCTATTACGCGGAAGTGACTCGACTAGCGGCTGCGATTGGCCAATAAAGTAAAGGGCTTATTTGCTCCGGGCTGCGTCTCACAAGCAGCCGGATCTCGGAGGACGCTCGATGTTTCATAGCGGACGCTATGTCCGGATCGAATCGATTGCCAAAGGCCAACATGATTACGGCGTCCGGTTGCGCGGGACTTACCGCGATGATGGCGAGGCGTTCGATCTCTTCGTTCCTTACGGGAATTGCATGGAACTCGCGCAGTCGGTGACTGAACTCGTTGTCCAGATCACCAACGATCTGGAGCGAGCGGCCCGCGAGAAATGCGATGCGCCGACCGGGGGACTGGGCGCCACGGTCAATTCCATCAAGACTGCCAAGGCGGAGGATGAGGAACATCTCATCCTGGAGGTTGCCGCCTCGCCCGGGGTGGTGGCGCGATATAAGATCGACGCCCTCACCGCGATGCGCGTGGGCATGGAAATGCTGAACTTCACCCATCCCCGGCTTTCCAAGATTGTTTCGGCGAATTCGGACGACGGATCGGCTCCCAGGGACCTGAACTCGACGGTCGTTCCCTTGAGGCCCTTGCCGAAGAAGGATGCCTAGCGGGCCGCTTGGCGCATAGCTGCCGTCCCGTCGTCCGGATGGATGTTCTGCGCGGCTTCCGCTATACGGGGGGACAGAAGTCTTTGGTCCCCCTAGGGAGTTTGCGATGAGCGCGATAAAGCCCACGCAGAGAATCTCGCCCGCCCGCTTCCGCAAGGGCGAGGTGCCGATCGTTTGCCTGACGGCCTATACCGCCCCGATGGCTCGCCTGCTCGATCCCCATGTCGACATGCTGCTGGTCGGGGATTCGCTCGGCATGGTGGTCTATGGCTTCGACAGCACGCTTCCGGTCACGCTCGACATGGCGATCAATCACGGCAAGGCCGTCATGCGGGGCTCGACGCGCGCCTGTGTGATCATCGACCTGCCTTTCGGCACCTATCAGGAATCGCCCCAGCAGGCCTTTCGCACCTCGGCCCGCGTCATGGCCGAGACCGGTTGCTCTGGCGTCAAGCTGGAAGGCGGCACCGAGATGGCCGAGACCATCTCCTTCCTGGTGCAGCGGGGCATTCCCGTCCTGGGGCACATCGGCTTGGAGCCCCAATCGGTCAATGCGCTGGGCGGCTATCGCGCCCGCGGTCGGACCGATTCCGAGGCGGAGGCAATCCTGGCGGATGCCAAGGCGGTTGCTGAGGCCGGAGCTTTTTCCATGGTGGTCGAAGGCGTGTTGGAGCCCTTGGCGCGGAAGATAACCGAGGCCGTTACGGTGCCGACCATCGGCATCGGGGCATCGCCGGATTGCGATGGGCAGGTCCTGGTGATCGACGATCTTCTCGGCATTTCCGGCATGACCCCGAAGTTCGTCAAACGCTATGCCGAACTCGGCACGGTGATCGAAAGCGCCGTCACGGCCTTCGCGGAAGAGGTGCGGGAACGACGTTTCCCGACCCTGGAATATTGTTACGTGCCCAAGGCGAAATGACAGCGGTGGAACGAAATCCCCGCTAAGGAGGTTTTCCTTCCCTGAGAGCAACCAGATACGGGGCACTCGATGGGAACGATCCTTCTAATCATCCTGGTTTTTTTGCTGATTGGCGCTTTGCCGACTTGGCCCTATAGCACCGGCTGGGGCTATTACCCCAGCAGCGGGCTCGGCCTTGTCGTCGTCATCCTAATCGTCCTGCTTGTCGCGGGACGAATATGAATAGAGGCCCGGCTCAGCCTCGCTGACCGGGCCTCATTTTTA
The DNA here is from genome assembly GCA_947473305.1 of Rhodospirillales bacterium. GTDB lineage: Bacteria > Pseudomonadota > Alphaproteobacteria > ATCC43930 > CGMCC-115725 > CANJCB01. The sequence goes on along the minus strand of CANJCB010000001.1, from coordinate 235,865 downwards.
CCGGAAAGACCGCGGAAACCTCGCATCGCTCTAGGATATCGCGGTCTTCGCGCGGCAGGCGGCAGTCCTTCGCCAGACGATGAAGCCTGGGCTCCAGGTCGGTCAATTCGAAAGGCTCGTCTTTGGATGCCAATTGCACCAGGTTTTCGCCATAGCCGCGGGGGAGCGCGAAACAATTTCCTGCGAAATACCGGCTGATCTTCCGAACTTCTTCGGCGACCTGCGCCCGATCCGCGAATTCCGCCCAGTTGACCGCGAGCCAACCGCCGGATCGCAGCGCGCGCGCGCAATCCTGCCAGAACGTCTCCTCGACCGACACAACGCCCCGAGCGTCGTAGAGATCGACGTGGATGACGTCGTAGGCGTTGGTCGCATCCGATAAGACGACTTCCGCGTCCGCCTGTAGAACCGGCCAATCGAAACGGAAGTAGGCCCCCGCGATGTCGATGATGGTTTCGTCGAGTTCGACGACCGTCAGTTCGCAATCGGGAAGATAGGCTTTCAGATGCCTGTACATGGCGCCCCCTCCAAGGCCGAGCAGGAGAGCCTTGTCGGTTCTGCGCGCCATGGCGAAGGCCAGGAGCTGCAGTCTTTCATAGGAAAAAGCGAGGCGTTCGGGATGGAGCATATCCATGCCCGATTGTTCGGTGAAATGGCCATCGTCCGCGACCGAGCCGAGCAGCCGGATCAGCCGATGGCGCTCCATATAGTCCACGACGAATACCGTGCCGCCGAAACGCGGCGCCCGTTTCACCGCGACAAGCCGGGCGTCCTCGCCGTACTGCCGCTTGATCAACTCGTTCAGAAGGCTGCGGGATAACGTCCGGTGGCGGGGAGGGAGCGATGTCACGCTTTGGCACTGGGGCGATCTGAAACCGCTCTATGCCAGCGCCGCAAATGGGCGCAGTCCTCGGGAATGGCGAGCTTCACCCAACGGGCGAAATCGACGGTCACGAGACCGGTGATATCGGCGATGCTGTAGTGGGGACCGGTAATGAACTCCCGCTCGGAGAGCTGGGCGTCGAGCCGGTGAAACAGGGCTTCCACCCGGCGGCGGCCCCGTTCGGCCAGGGCAGGGATCTGCTCATGCTCCAAGGGACCGGGAAGGGCATGGTCCTTAAGCTTGGGCGATGTGTTACGGAGCACATCCATGACCGAATAGAAGCCTTCGACTTCAATCCGGCGTAGCCAGGCTTCCGTCACTCCCTGCTCCAGCGCGTCGCGCCCCATGAGACGGGGTTCTGGATGCTCTACTTCCAGATAGCGGCAGATGGCGACCGCATCGGCGATCTTGTCGCCGCTCGCCAGTTCCAGAACGGGAACGGTGCAATCGGGATTGATCGCGCGAAAAGATGGGGAAAACTGCTCGTTCGTTCGCAGGTCGATCTGGACTATAGGTAGGGTAATTCCCTTTTCGGCGAGAAATATCCGCACCCGTCGAGGGCTCGGCGCCGTATTGCAATCGTAGAGCTTCATTAGCGTGCCTTCTGTTTTTCCGTCGAACCGCATTGCGGCGCTGAAGCCGAATCGCGTCAATTACTGTTCGGCGCTTTACACTTTTCGGGGCTTTTGTCACATTGAATCGTTAATGTGGGGATTGGGGGGATCGCCGACTCGGCGACTGCGCCCGGTCGACTCGACCGACCATGGAGCATACGAGGGTTTTGAGCATGCCGACTACCGTAGCCGCAGCACCGAGCGAAACACAATCCGACACGGCCCTGCCACTCTTTTTCAAGGGCTTGACGGCGCTCAACCGAAATCTCCATGCGGGACTTCGCTTCGATCGCCGTAACAAGCGTTATGGCTATGCTTCGCTCGCTCCTGCCATTCCGTTGAGCATCTCGGAATTCAACGTCGCTGCTGATCATTATCCCATCGTTTTTTCCCGGGGTCCCAATCCCGGCGCCCTGGCCATGGTCGGTATCCGCGAGGGAGAGAACCTTTTCGTCCAGGAAGATCTGAACTGGCAGTCCGGCATTTATATTCCAGCCTAAGTCCGGCAATACCCCTTCATCTTCATCGAGCAACCGGAAAGCAGCCTCTGGGTCTGCGGCGTCGATCCCACCGCGGAATGCATCGCCGGCCAGGGCGTTCCCCTGTTCGATAATGGCGAGCCGACGCCGGCCTTGCAGGAAGCCATGCAGCTTTGCAGCTCCTATCGGGAATATTCCAGGCTCACCCATGAGTTTTGCCGCGCCCTCGACGACGCTGGCTTGCTGGTCGAAAAGCAGGTGATGATCACCTTCAAGAACGGCACGACATCGCGGCTTGACGGCTTGCGCGTCATCGACGCCGCCCGTTTCGAAGCGCTCGACGATGCCCGCATCAACGATTGGCGCAAGCGTGGCTGGCTCGTGCCGATCTATGCGCACTTCACCTCGGAGCGTCGGTGGCCGAAGTTGATCGAGCTCGGCACGCTGGGCGATGCAGAGGCGGAACCTGCGGAGGCTCCTCGCGAAACGGAGAAAAAGCGCCCCGCCCGTTAAGGCGGGGCCGCGCTTCGTTTCTGACGCTTATTCCGTTGCGGTAGCGGGGGCCACCGCTACCTTTGCCGCTTCCGCCAAGGCGGTTGTCGGCACCGGGGCGGCGGCAGGCTTTTCCGCCTTGGGAGCGCGCTTGGGCTTCGGCGCTGCCGCGGCTTTTTTCACGACCGGCTTCGGGGCCGCCTTCTTGGCAGCGGGCGCCGCCGCTTTCGGCTTGGCTGCGACCTTGGCGGCCGCAGGCTTTGCCTTCGGGGCGGGCTTGGCCTTGACGGGGGCCGCGGGCTTGCTCGCGGCGGCTCTCTTCGGCACAGCCGGCTTGGTCGACCGTTTCGGCGCGGGCGCCGCGGTCACGGGAGCTTTCGTCGATATCGGCTCGATATCCTTGGGACCGGACAGGGGCCAGCCGCTCGGCATCTTGCCCATCGCAGGCAATGATGACATTACCTGCTGCAAGGCTTTCTGCTGAGATTCGACGAAGGATTGGGTCGCCTGGACCCAGCCATTCACCATCTCCATCCACAGGTCCATTGGGTTTTTTGGGGTCATCGGCGCTTCCTTACGACGGTATTGAGATGAGCTTAATCCCGAAATATTGCTTATCCTAAGAATTTCCTGTCCCAATTGCGACGCGAGAACAAGATTAATTTGACTAAAATCAAGACATTGGACAGCGCCATTCTTGGCCGCTCTACCCCCTTATGACGCAGGGTCCTCCTCGTATTTTGATTTTCGACTCCGGCGTCGGGGGCGTCACTGTCGCTCGTGAGATCTGGAACCTGCTTCCCGGCAGTGAAACGATCTACGTCTGTGACAATGGCTTTTTCCCCTATGGCGTAAAGCCCGAGGACGAACTCATCGCGCGGGTCACGTCTGTGCTTTGCAGCGTCGCCGCGGGATGCGAGCCGGATATCGTGGTGGTGGCCTGCAATACAGCCAGCACGGTGGCTTTGCCCTCGCTGCGGGAGCGTATCCTGGTCCCGGTGGTGGGCGTCGTGCCCGCGATCAAGCCGGCTGCGGCCCTAAGCAAGACCCGGGCTATCGGCCTCCTGGGCACTCCCGGCACGGTTCGCCGAGCCTATACCCAGGATTTGATCGACCGTTTCGCGTCGGACTATACGATTGTCCGCGTCGGCTCAGCCGATCTCGTGCTTATGGCGGAAGAAAAATTCGCCGGGCGCGATCTCGATCCCCGCCGCCTGGCCGCGGCGCTGGGGCCGCTGTTCGAGCCGGGCGGTTCGCCGGCTGTCGATGTCGTGGTGCTGGCCTGTACGCATTTTCCGCTGCTGCGGGCTGATCTCGCGGCGATCGCGCCTGCGAATATTGCCTGGATCGATTCAGGGGCCGCGATTGCCCGCCGCATCGGTGAACTGCTCGGCGGCGAGCGCGGGAGGATAAGCCCCTCGAAACCCCTGTCGAAAATCTTCCTCGCCACCGATCTCGATGCGATATCTCCAGCACAGCACGGCGCATTGAGACGCGAGGGCTTCTCCGAAATCAGGGCGGCGCTGTCATGATCTCGACCATTCTCGCCGCCGTTTTGCCGGTGCTGCTGACCGCGCTCATCGGCTTCCTCTGGGTGAGGTCCGGTCGATCGATCGAGGCGGGGGTGCTCACCCCGCTCGTTGCCGATCTGGGCACGCCCTGCCTGATTTTTTCGACCCTTTCCAAGGCGGTGATACCCCCTTGGGCCTTTGCCGAGATGGCGACGGCGACGGCGCTGTCCTTGCTGACTTTCGTCGTGATCGGGATGGTCGTGCTGAAGCTCAGCGGCCTCAAGATCCGGACATATCTGCCGGCGATTTCCTTTCCGAATTCGGGGAACCTCGGCCTGCCCATGGCGCTCTATGCCTTTGGGCAGCAGGGGCTCAGCTATGCGATCGCCTTTTTCTCGATCGCCTCCATCGCCAATTACACCATCGGCCAGGCTATCGCCGCCGGTCGGGCAGATTGGCGCTTTATGATCCGGATGCCCCTGGTGCATGCGGTCTGGCTCGGGATTCTCGTCGCGCTGTTTCGCGTCGAATTGCCGCTCTGGCTCAGCAATACGGTATCTCTGCTGGGCGGGCTTACGATCCCCATCATGTTGCTCATGCTGGGATCGTCGCTTGCGAGGCTCAGGGTTGCGGCCTTTCCGCGAGCCGTTGCGATCTCCGCGCTGCGCCTCTCCATGGGGGCGGTCGTGGGGTTTGGCGTGGCTTGGCTTTTCGGCCTCGAAGGAACGGCGCGGGCGGTGCTGATCATGCAATGCGCCATGCCGGTTGCCGTCTACAGTTACCTCTTCGCCCAGCGCTGGAACAACGAACCCGAGGAGATCGCGGGGCTCGTGGTGGTGTCGACGCTCGCCGCCGTCGTCACGGTGCCGACCCTCCTGACCCTGCTGCTCTGAAATCAGGGAGCCATCGCGAGCGAGAACATGACGTTCGGCAGGATCTCTCGGATGGCGGAACGCAGTTCGTGCTCGGTCTCGCCGGTCACGGCCGCGAGCGTCCGCTTGGTTGTGCGCTCGACGATGACACCGGTCGCGCGGCCTGAGGGCTGGGTGCGGATGGAGGCGAAGACGGCCTCCGGCTTGACCCGCCCCAAAGCCCGTTTCATCGCGGTGACGCCTTCCGGAGTCGCGAGATCGTGAACCGGGCCTGAGCCCTGCGCCTCGTCGGCTTCCGGCGGAATTTCCGCATCGACCGCGCTGACCGACTTATGCCGGGACAGGGTCTGGAAGATCGCGCGGGTCTCGCTGGTATCGATGCGGAAGCGCAGCTCCCAGGTTTCGCCGCGACTCGCCAACTCGGCAATCAGGGCGAAGAGATCGTCGCAATCGTCGTCGTGGCTGCAGGTCAGGAAGCCGAGCTTGCCCTCGACCTCGATGATGCGGTCGTCGTCCTGCGGAAAGCCCAGATCCTCCAGGGCGTTGTCGAGCGCCCGGCGCGACGCCAGGAGGATCGTGTTCACATGCAGGACCGTCTCGGCGCTGCGGCCTTCCTCAATACTCATTCCCGGCTTCCTTCAAAGACAGAACGACGGCTCCGCTCCATCTAATATAGCGATCCTTCGCCGATTTCAGACGCGGGTTTCCCGCAGCGGCTTGAAGGCGATGCTTTCCCGGCGCATATAGGCCCAGCCTTCGAGCCCATGGGCCTTGAGATCGCCCGGATAATCGACGCTGATGATGTCCGGCGTCACTTTTTCTCCGGAGAGTTCGCTGGCGACCTGGGCCGCGACGGCCTGCATGTCCTTCTCATTGGCGGGATCGACCTCGCCGTCGAACATGAACCGGATGACCACGCCGTCGGTCCAGCCGCAGGTCACGGCCCGGAGGGCGCGAGGCACGGCCCCCAGGAGCGCGGCCTGAACCGCCAGAAGCACGTCCGTCCGCTGCACCATGATTCCTCGGTTCGTGCAATTTTCGTCAAGCTCGTGATACCGTGAGATGACCCTAGAAGCAATGCGGCAGGTGGGAGTTCCGATCCTGAACGATCCTCAGGGAACGAAGGTGGTACCCTTGGCGCTCACCCGAGAGGCGCTGCTCGACGGCTCGATGCGGCGCATGATTGAATCGAGCGGCACCACTCAACGTCTCTTGACCGACGAGGAGCACAAGGCGTCTCTCGCCAGGATCATGGCGACCTGCCCGGGCAAGGACGTCTGGCTTTTCGGCTATGGCTCACTGATCTGGAACCCCGCCATCCGCTTCGAGGAGCGCCGGGTCGGCACCATCTACGGCTATCATCGGAGGTTCTGCCTCTGGACGCGGCTGGGGCGAGGCAGCCAGGCCAATCCCGGCCTCATGCTCGCGCTCGAACCGGGAGGAGCCTGCCAGGGCGTGGCCTTCCGGATCGGCGCGGCCGAGGCGGCCGAGGAAATGGCCCTCGTCTGGAAGCGCGAGATGATCATGGGCTCCTATCGGCCTCGCTGGGTGAAGGTCGTCACTTCCGAGGGGCCGGTGTGGGCGATCACTTTTGTGATGAACCGTGCGCACGAGAATTATGCGGGCGTTCTTTCGGAGGAGCGCGTGGCCGCGGTGATCGCCAATGCCTCGGGAGCGCTGGGACCCTGCGCCGCCTATCTTTTCAATACTGTCGATCATCTGGGAGAACTTGGGATCCACGATCGCCGGCTATCGCGACTGAAACGGCTCGTCGCCGAGCGTCAGGCGGTTGCGGAGAAGGACCGCTCTGGCGCATAAGAACGCTGCATCTTTGAAGGATATCCGATATGACCCAGCCGGCCGGTAAGGCGACGGAGCCGCGCAGCCTGACCATCCTGGGATCGACCGGATCGGTCGGCTCCAATACGGTGGATATCATCGCGCGCGATCCCGGTTCCTATCGGGTCGAGGCGCTCACCGCGCATCGCAATGTCGAGCAATTGGCGAGCCAGGCAAAGAGTCTCGGCGCGAAGCTTGCCGTGGTGTCGGACGACAGTTGCTATCAGGCCCTGAAAGACGCGCTCTCGGGCAGCGGCATCGAGGCGGCCGCCGGCAAGAATGCGGTGATGGAAGCCGCTGCCCGGCCTACGGATTTCGTCATGGCCGCTATTGTCGGGGCCGCAGGCCTGGGGCCGACCCTCACCGCCGTCCAGCGCGGCGCGTTCGTGGGTTTCGCCAACAAGGAAGTGCTGGTCTGTGCGGGCGCCCTCGTGACGGCAGAGGCGAAGAAGCACGGCGCGAAGCTGCTGCCCGTGGACAGCGAGCACAATGCGATTTTCCAGTGTTTCGAATTCGACCAGCGCGCCGCCATCGAGAAGATCATCCTTACCTGCAGCGGCGGTCCCTTCCGCGAAAAGACGGTCGCCTTCATGGAGACCGCGACCCCGGCCCAGGCGGTCGCCCATCCCAATTGGAAGATGGGCGCCAAGATCTCGGTCGATAGCGCGACGATCATGAACAAGGGGCTCGAAGTCATCGAGGCCTTCCACCTCTTCGACCTGACGAGCGAGCAGGTCGAGGTGGTGATCCATCCCCAGTCCGTGATCCACGGCATGGTCTGCTACACCGATGGCTCGGTCCTGGCGCAATTGGGATCGCCGGATATGCGGACCCCCATCGCCAATTCGCTCGGCTGGCCCAATCGGATCTCCGCACCCAGCCCGAAGCTCAATCTCGCCCAGATCGGCAAGCTCACCTTCGAGGAGCCCGATCCCGAACGTTTCCCCGCGCTCCGCATCGCGCGTGCGGCCCTGGAGGCCGGGGGGGCGGCTCCCACCATCCTCAACGCAGCGAACGAAGTGGCCGTCGCGGCATTCCTGGCGGAGCAGATCGGCTTTCTCGATATCGCCCGCACGGTGGAACATACCATCGACGAGATGCCCGACCTTAAGATCGACGACCTCGACGATGTCTATGAGATCGACCGGGAGGCGCGGGCGGTTGCGACGCGGCTTATCGGCAATGCGTCCCGTGTGGTCTTCGGCAAGACCGGGACCTGACGCGCAAGATCATGGGCAGGCGACATGGGTGAGCTTCCGGCGGGGACGGCCCTCGTAACCGGCGCTTCGGGCTTTGTCGGCTCGGCGGTGGCGCGCGCGCTCATCGCCCAGGGCCGGACGGTTCGCGTGCTGGTGCGACCGGAGAGCGACCGACGCAATCTCGATGGGCTGGCGGTTGAGACGGCCATCGGGTCGCTCGACGATCCGCGCTCACTCACATCCGCCGTCGAGGGCTGCCGCACGGTCTTTCATGTGGCCGCCGATTATCGGCTCTGGGTTCGCGATGCGGCGCCGATGTACCGCGCCAATGTGGACGGATCCCGCGCGCTTATGGAGGCCTCGCTCGCGGCGGGGGTGGAGCGGGTCGTCTATTGCAGCAGCGTCGCCACCCTGGGCCTGAAGGGCGACGGCACACCATCCGACGAGACCACGCCCAGCACGGTCGCGGACATGGTCGGGCATTACAAGCGCTCGAAATTCCTGGCCGAGGAAGAAGTGAAGCGGCTCGTCCGCGAGCGCGGGCTGCCGGCGGTCATCGTCAGTCCTTCGACGCCTATCGGTCCGCGCGACGTGAAGCCGACGCCGACCGGCCGGCTCATTGTCGAGGCCGCCTCCGGCAAAATGCCCGCCTTCGTCGATACCGGGCTCAATCTCGTGCATGTGGACGATGTGGCCGAAGGGCATCTTCTGGCCGCCACCCAGGGCCGGATCGGAGAACGCTACATCCTCGGTGGCGAGGACTTGTCCCTGGGCGAGATCCTCCGGCGCATCGCGCTCCTGACCGGTCGCAAGCCCCCGACCGTTAGTCTGCCGATCGCACCTCTGATTCCTTTGGCGCTGGGTGCGGAACTGATCGGAAGGATCACGGGCCGCGAACCCTTCATCACGCTCGACGGGTTGCGGATGGCGCGGAAGAAGATGTTCTTCTCCAGCGCCAAGGCGAAGCGGGAGTTGGGCTATGCGCCGCGCCCGGCGCAGGAAGGGCTGGCCGATGCCATCGCCTGGTTCCGCGCGGCTGGGATGTGCCCATGACGGTCGCTCTCGCCATCGCGCTCCTGTCGCTCGCGATCTGGCTCGTGCTGCTGTTCGGGCGAGGGTTATTCTGGCGCGCGACGCTCGATCCCTTGCCGGAACCTCCGAACGCCTGGCCCGAGGTGATCGCCGTGGTGCCCGCGCGGGATGAAGCGGCGGTGGTGGGCGATGCCGTCGCCTCGCTCCTCCGGCAGGACTATCCGGGAGCTTTCCGGGTCGTGCTGGTCGATGACCACAGCACGGATGGAACGGCCGAGCAGGCCAAAATCGCGGCGCGCGCCGTGGGGCAAAGCGACCGCCTGACGGTGCTGGGCGCCCGCGACCTTCCGCCGGGTTGGTCGGGCAAGCTCTGGGCCTTGTCCGAGGGCGTGCGGCAGGAGCGGGATATGGGCTCTACCCCTGGCCTCTACCTCTTCACCGATGCGGATATCGTCCATCATCCGACGAACCTCAGGGAGCTTGTCTCGCGGATCGAGGCGGAAAAGCTCGACATGGCCTCGCTCATGGTCCTGCTGCGCTGCCACAGTTTCGCCGAACGGATGCTGATCCCGGCCTTCGTCTTCTTCTTCGCGATGCTTTATCCCTTCCGCTGGTCAAACGACCGGAGCAAGGGCACGGCCGCGGCGGCTGGAGGCTGCATCCTGATCCGGCGTGAGGCCTACGAACGCGCGGGCGGCTATGAAGCGATCCGCAGCGAGCTGATCGATGATTGCGCCCTGGCGCGGCAGGTGAAGCGGGGGGGGCCGATCTGGCTCGGATTGACCCGGGAGACGCGAAGCTTGCGCGCCTATCCGCGTCTCGGCGATATTTGGCGCATGGTGGCGCGGACGGCTTATACGCAGCTCGGCTACTCACCGTGGCTTCTGGGGGGAACGGTGCTGGGCATGGCGGCGACCTATGTGGCGCCGCCGGTGCTGGCGATCTTCGGTGGTGGGCTTGCGGCCATTGTGGCGGGGGTAGCCTGGATCGCCATGACTGTGGCTTTCCTGCCGATGCTGCGGTTTTACGGTCGGTCCTGGATCTGGGCGCCCTTGCTGCCGGTGATCGCGGGGGTTTATCTCCTGGCAACGGTCGATTCGGCGCGGCGGCATTGGCGCGGCAAAGGTGGCGAATGGAAGGGGCGGGTACAATTACGAACGTGAGCGCCTCCATCGAGACGCCATCGGGCAAGGTGGCGGCGGACGAGAATTTCCCGGTCGGCTCCTTCCTGATCCGGCGCGAGTTGCGCCCGCATGTCCACGCCTTCTACCGCTTTGCGCGGGAGGCCGACGACATCGCGGACAACGGCGCTCTCACGCCCGAGGAAAAAGTGCGGCGGTTGGATCGCGTGGCCGCGGTGCTCGACGGCGCTTCCGGCGATGACGTGCCCTCGGCCGTCGCCATGCGGCGGAGCCTCGCCGAGACCGGCGTCACGGCCCAGCATTGCCACGATATCCTCCATGCTTTCCGGATGGATGCGACCAAGCTCAGGTATCGCGACTGGGCCGATCTCATGAATTATTGCCGCTATTCCGCCTCGCCGGTGGGGCGCCAATTGCTGGACCTGCATGGGGAATCCCAGGCGACCTGGCCCGCGAACGACGCGCTCTGCTCGGCGCTCCAGATTTTGAACCATCTGCAGGATTGCGCGAAGGATTACCGCGATCTCGACCGGGTCTATCTGCCGGACGAGGATCTCGCGCATTTCGGCAGCAGTATCGGGGATCTGACGGGCGAGCAGTCGACTCCCGGCCTGCGCCGGGTGCTCGATCGGCTGCTTGATGGCGTCGATGGGTTGGTTGCGATGGCGCGCAAACTTCCTCCCGATGTCAAAAGTCCCGGCCTGCGCCGCGAGGCGGCGGTTGTCGTTTCCCTTGCCGAACGGCTGACGCGGCGGCTCCGGGCGGGGGATCCCGTGGCAGGCCGCGTGAAGCTCACCAAGCCCGATTTCACGCTCGCCTTGCTGACGGGTCTCTGGCGCGGGCGGAGGATGGGCGCATGAGCGCGATTGCGGATCTCCCCGGTGCTGTCGATCCCCGCGCCGCGATTCAGGCCAAAGTCCAGGCGGCGGGCACGTCCTTCTATTGGGCCATGCGGCTCCTGCCGGTGGAAAGGCGCGACGCGATGTTCGCCATCTATGCCTTCTGCCGCGAGGTCGACGACATCGCGGACAGCGACGATCCGCCCGAGGAAAAGCGCCGTGGTCTCTTGGCTTGGCGCGAGGAAATCGCGGCGATCTATGAACATCGTTCGGGCAGCGCCCTGGGGCGCATCCTGAGCGATGCGGTCGATCGCTATGCGCTGCGGCGCCAGGACTTCATCGCTATGATCGAAGGCATGGAGATGGACGCGGCCCGCGATATCCAGGCTCCGCCCATGGCCGAACTCGATCTTTATTGCGCGCGGGTCGCGAGTGCGGTGGGACATCTCTCCGTCCGCATCTTCGGTTCGGATATCCCTGCCGCCGACCGGGTGGCCGAGGAGTTGGGGCGCGCCCTGCAACTCACGAACATCCTGCGCGACATCGACGAGGACGCGCAGCGCGGCAGGCTCTATCTCCCGGAGGAATTGCTTCGGAAAGCCGGCATCGGCGCGACCGAGCCCCATGCGGTGCTGGGCCATCCTGCACTGCCCCAGGTTTGCGAGGAATTGGCCAGGGTCGCGGACGCGCATTACACGAGGGCGCGGGAAGCCATGCGGGAATGTCCGCGCAAGGCGATGCGGCCGGCGGCCGTGATGTGCGCGGTTTATCACGCCGTCCTGGATCGGCTGCGGGAGCGGGGCTGGCGCGATCTCGCTCAGCCGGTCAGCCTGCCCAAGCCCGTCAAGCTCTGGCTCGCTCTGCGGCACGGATTCTTCTGATGGTGGCCAAGGTTCATGTGGTCGGCGCGGGGCTCGCCGGCCTTTCGGCATCGCTGCGGCTGGCGGAAGCCGGGAGAAGCGTTGTGCTCCATGAGGCCGCGCGTCAGGCGGGCGGGCGCTGCCGGTCCTATCATGACACTGCGCTCGACTGCCGGATCGACAACGGCAATCACCTGCTGATCGCCGGAAACAGTTCGGCGATGGAGTATCTCCAGGCCATCGGCGCTTCCGATACGCTCAGCGGACCCGATGAGCCGCGCTACGATTTCCTCGACATGGGGAGCGGTGAGCGCTGGGTACTTCGCCCCAACCCTGGCCGCCTGCCCTGGTGGATCTTCTCGTCGAAGCGGCGGATCCCCGGAACCGGCGCCCTGGATTATCTCAAGGGCGCGGCCCTCAGGCATGCGGGTCCGAACGAGGCGGTGACCGACCGTCTCCCGCGCGGCAGCGCGATTTTCCGCCGCCTGTGGGAGCCGCTTGCCGTGGCGGCGCTCAATACCGAGACCGATACGGGTTCGGCACAGCTTCTCTGGCGCGTGTTGAGCGAGAGTTTCGGCCGGGGCGGCATGGCTTGTCGCCCGCTCATTCCCAATGAAGGCCTGTCGGAGAGCCTCGTCGAGCCTGCCCTGCGTCGGCTTGGGGAATTGGGTGGCGAAGTCCGCTTCGGCTCCCGTTTGCGGGAAATCGAACAGGCGGGCGATCGCATCGCCGTTTTGCGTTTCGACGAAGGGGATGAAACCCTTGAGGAAGAGGATGCGGTGGTGCTGGCGGTGCCGCCGGCGGTGGCATCGCGCCTGCTTCCCGATATCTCGGCCCCGGACGAATACCGCGCGATTCTCAACGCTCATTTCCGGGCGGAGGCTCCGTCGGGCGCGCCGCCCTTCGTCGGGGTCATCGGCGGCACGGCGGAATGGGTGTTCCGCAAGCATCGGGTCCTGTCCGTCACGGTCAGCGCGGCGGACCGCCTGATCGACCGCCCGGCGGCCGAACTGGCCGAGATCCTGTGGCGTGACGTGACAGTGGCCTACAGCCTGCCGCCATCGCCGCTGCCCGCTTGGCAGATCGTCAAGGAAAAGCGCGCCACCTTCGCGGCGCTGCCGTCCCAGGTCGCCAAGCGCCCGCAGGCAACGACGCGGTGGCGCAATCTGGCGCTCGCCGGGGATTGGACAGATACAGGTCTTCCCGCCACCATCGAGGGGGCGATCCGCTCGGGTGTCACGGCGGCAGCCGTCACGCTTGCCGCCAAACTCCCCACAGGACAACGACGGCAGCCGGCCGATGCCGTGCCTCCCGCCGCAAGCATGGCTCCGAGTTTTTCATGACCGATCTCGCTCAGGTCGATAAGGCCGTCTCCCGTTCCACTGCGGCCCTGCTGGAGCGCCAGCGGGAGGACGGTCATTGGGTTTTCGAGCTGGAGGCCGATGCCACCATCCCGGCGGAATACATCCTTCTCCAGCACTACCTCGACGAGATCGACGACCCGCTTCAGGCGAAACTCGCCGACTTCCTGCGTTCGATCCAGGGGACAGATGGCGGCTGGCCGCTGTTCCACGACGGCGAGATGAACATCAGCGCCAGCGTGAAGGCCTATTTCGCGTTGAAGGCGGCGGGCGACAGTCCCGATGCCCCTCATATGGTCCGGGCGCGCTCCGCGATCCTCGCGGCGGGAGGCGCCGCTGCCTGCAACGTCTTCACCCGGATCCAGCTCGCGCTCTTCGGCGAGTTGTCCTGGGACGCGGTACCGGTCATGCCGGTCGAGATCATGGTCCTGCCGCGCCGGTTCCCCTTCCATCTGGCGAAGGTATCCTATTGGTCGCGGACGGTGATCGTGCCGCTCCTCGTGCTGATGACCTTGAAGCCGCAGGCCAAGAACCCCCGCCGCGTGATGGTGAAGGAATTGTTCCTGCCGGGCTCCCAATTGAAGCCGCCGCGCGTGGACGACAGTTTCCTCGGCCGGCTCTTCGCGGGGATCGACCGCATCCTGCGCCTTGCCGAGCCACTTTTCCCCAAGGGCCTGCGCCGGAAGTCGATCGACAAGGCCGTCGCTTTCGTGAAGGAACGGCTCAATGGCGAGGACGGGCTGGGCGCTATTTACCCAGCCATGGCGAACTCGGTAATGATGTTCGAGTGCCTGGGCTATCCCAAGGACGATCCGGACCTTCTCATCGCCAAGCAGTCGTTGCGAAAGCTCCTGGTGCTTGACCCCGACAGAACCTATTGCCAGCCCTGCGTTTCGCCGGTCTGGGACACGGGCCTTGCCGCCCACGCTCTTCTGGAAGCGGGGAGCGATGAGGCCAAGGAAGCGGCGCGGCGCGGCTGCGACTGGCTGATCGAGCGGCAGGAGTTGGAGGTCGTCGGGGATTGGGCCGAATGGCGGCCGGGCGTGAGGCCGGGCGGCTGGGCCTTCCAATACAACAATCCGCATTATCCCGATGTGGACGACACCGCTGTCGTCGTCATGGCGCTCGACCGCTGCGACAAGCAGAAATACGCCCATGCCATCGACCGGGGCACGGAATGGATTTCCGGGATGCAAAGCCGCAACGGCGGCTGGGGCGCCTTCGATGCGGACAACAACTATTCCTATCTGAATTACATCCCCTTCGCCGATCACGGGGCGCTGCTCGACCCGCCCACCGCCGATGTGTCGGCGCGCTGCGTCGGAATGCTGGCGCAATTGGGTCGCGATCCAGAGGTGCAGAAACGCGGGCTCGATTACCTCCTGAAAGACCAGGAGGGAGATGGCTCCTGGTTCGGGCGTTGGGGGACCAATTACATCTATGGCACGTGGTCGGTGCTGTGCGCGCTCAACGCGGGCGGGGTGGATCACAAGGCCCCCCTGATGCGCCAGGCGGTCGACTGGCTACTGGCTCGCCAGAGGCCGGATGGTGGCTGGGGCGAGGATGGAGCCTCCTATTGGACTGACCAGCCGCGCGGCGAAGGGAAGGCGAGCACCGCCTCGCAGACGGCCTGGGCGATACTGGGCCTGATGGCGGCGGGCGAGGTCGATCATCCAGCGGTGGCCAAAGGTGTGAAATACCTCGTCGAGACCCAGGAGGATCACGGACTCTGGGATGAGGAGTTGTTCACGGCCGTCGGTTTCCCACGTGTCTTCTACCTGCGCTATCATGGTTACAGGGCTTTCTTCCCCCTTTGGGCGCTTGCGCGGTACCGCAACCTGCGCCGGGCGAACGATCCGAAGGTCGCTTACGGATTGTGAGCATCGTCGCCATCACCGGACTTGCCGCCGAAGCGCGGATCGCGCGGCGGGCCGGATGGCAAGCGGTGGCCGGAGGCGGTGACGCGGCGCGAACCCTGGAGCTGATCGATCTGGCGCTTCGCGACGGCGCTGAAGCGCTCGTGAGTTTCGGTATCGCGGGCGGCCTCCTGCCGGAAATTCCAAGCGGCGCGTTGCTCCTGCCCGAAGCGGTCGTCGAAGCCGATGGGACGCGTTACGAGGTCGATGCGGCTTGGCGTTCGAAGCTCGGCGCCCTTCTGGGACCCGGGATCGAAGGGGGGGATATCCTGGGGACGCAGGCTATCGCCGCGACCGCCTCGGAGAAAGCAGCGCTTCATCTCGGAAGCGGGGCCGTTGCCGTGGATTTGGAAAGCCATCTGGTGGCTCGCTCGGCTTCGGCAGCGGGAGTGCCTTGGTTCGTGCTCCGTGCCGTGGCCGACCCTGCAATGCGGGACCTGCCGCCAGCAGCGCTCCTGCCTTTGGACGCGGCGGGACGGGCGAGGATGCCGGCCATCTTGCGGAGCGTGGGGCTGAAACCCGGCCAGATTCCGGCCCTGATACGCCTCGCCCGGGAATCGCGAGCGGCACTGGTCGCGCTCGCGGCGGCCGTCCGGAAGATTTCCTAGACTATTGTCGGCCGCCCTCGACGCTGAGCCCATCCGCGCGCCAGCGCAGCATGCCGCCGGCCAGATTGGCGACATCGGTGAAGCCTGCCTTCTGCAGGATATTGATCGCCTGGGCGGAGCGGCCTCCGGCGCGGCAAACCGTAACGATGGGCTTGTCCTTCGGGATGCCCGAGGCCTCCGTCGCGAGCCCCCCCAGCGGGGCGAGGAGCGCCCCCCGAATATGTCCGAGAGGACCGTCGAATTCATCGGGCTCGCGGACATCCACGACCAGCACGTCGTTGAGATGTTCTTCCACCCAATGGGGTTGAACCTCCCAGAAACCCGCGAAGGTGAAGGCCAGTGGGGCCCAGGTGGGATCGTTCTGGGCGAGCGTGCTCACCGCCGGCTTCCCGCAGGCCAGGTTGGCGGGCACGGCCACGTCGATCTGTTTCGGATGCGGCAGATTGAGGTTGCTCATATAGCCCACGAAATCGGTCTCGCTGAGATCGCCGCCAATCCGGGGGTTGAAACGTCGTTCTTCGGCGACCGAGGTGCAGGGGATGCCGCGATAATCATGGGCCGGGTAGAGCAGGCATTCGGCGGGCAGGGTGAAGATCTGCTGATGGATCGCCTGATAGAGGGTCCGTGAGTCGCCTTCCTGGAAATCCGTCCGGCCGCAGCCCCGCACCAGGAGGCAATCGCCCGTGAAAGCCACGCTCTCGTCGTCGAGTACATAGGTCACGCAGCCGTTGGTATGCCCTGGCGTGGCTCGCACGGTCAGATAGCGGGGGCCGAAGGTGATCCTATCGCCCGGTTCCACATAACGGTCGGCGCCTTCGGCCCCGGAATGCGTTGAGAGCGCGATCTGGCTGCCGAGTCGCTGTTTCAGCATCCAGGCCCCGGTCACATGGTCGGCGTGCACATGGGTTTCGATGGTCCAGCGCAGCGTCAGGCCCAATTCCCCGATCAGCGCGGCGTCGCGGCGCACCTGCTCGAACACCGGATCGATCAAGACGGCGTCCCCCGACTTGTCGGCGAGGAGATAAGTATAGGTCGAGGATTGGGGATCGAAGAGCTGGCGGAAGGTCAGCATGGGCCGCTCGCGGCAGGGGGCGTCATGCGCCATCATGCCAAGAACGACCTTCCCATGCACTTTTTATCGGGAAGGGCGGGCGGCGTGGCCTTCGGGGACTTCAAATAAAAAAGCCCCGGCTCTCTTCAGCCGGGGCTTTCTATAACCGGAAGAAGCCTATTCGGCGGCGGTCGCCTTAAGGGGCTGATGCGTAAGCTTTTCCATCGCCTGCTCGACATGGCGGGAGAAGACATATTCCGCCGGGCGCTGGTTGTTCATGTCGATTTCGGCGGCCATCTCGCCGTCGGTCTTGATGCCGCGCATCGCGACGGCCAGGCCCTTGAGCGGGTTCTTCACCATGTCCATGACGGCGGTCGCCTCATAGCCGCTGTGGACCATGCAATCGGCGCATTTCTCATAGTTGCCGGTGCCGTAGCTGTCCCAGTCGGTGGTCTCCATCAACTCCTTGAAGGTCTTGGTATAGCCTTCGCCGACGAGGTAGCAGGGGCGCTGCCAGCCGAAATAGGTCCGAGTCGGGTTGCCCCAGGGCGTGCAGTGATAGCTCTGGTTGCCCGCCAGGAAGTCCAGGAACAGGGACGACTGGCTGAAGGACCACTTCTTCTTGCCGGTGTTGCGCTTGAAGATGTCGCGGAAAAGCTGCTTCGTCTTCTGGCGGTTCAGGAAATGGGCCTGATCGGGGGCGCGCTCATAGGCATAGCCCGGCGAGACGGTCATGGCGTTGACGCCCATGGCCATCACATCGTCGAAGAACTTCGCCGTGCGCTCGGGATCGGTGCCTTCGAAAAGGGTGCAATTGATGTTGACCCGGAAGCCCTTGGCCCGCGCCGTCGCGATGGCCTTCACCGCGCGGTCGTAGGTGCCGTCCTGGCACACGGACTTGTCGTGCATCTCCTTGTCGCCGTCGAGATGTACCGACCAGACGAAATAGGGATCGGGCTTGAAGAGGTCGAGCTTCTTTTCCAGAAGCAGCGCGTTGGTGCAGAGGTAGACAAATTTCTTGCGGGCGATGATGCCCTGCACGACCTGGTCGATCTCCTTGTGCAGCAACGGCTCACCGCCGGCGATGGAGACGACGGGCGCGTTGCATTCGTCGACAGCCTCCAGGCATTCGGCGACGCTCAGGCGCTGGTTCAGGATCTCGTCGGGATAGTCGATCTTGCCGCAGCCAGCGCAGGCGAGGTTGCAGCGGAACAAGGGTTCCAGCATGAGCACGAGCGGATAGCGCTTCACGCCCATGAGATGCTGCTTCGCCACATAGGCGCCGACTCGGATCTTCTGGAGCAACGGAACGGACAAGTTGCGACCCCTCAAGAATGCGGTTCTCAGAACCAAACTCCGCTAGCCCCTGGAAGGTTTTCTTCCCCGGCCGCGGTGTGTTGAAAGTCTCGTCGCCCAATTCTACAACGGACGGCGACTTGTTGCACGAGTTCGGCGGAAACGCTAGCCCCAGGCTTCGTTGAAGCGGTCTGGCAGCATTGCACCCGACGCGGATCCCATCCCCAGATCCTTATCGAATTCAGACAACCGAGCGCTTGGTATCATCGGATTGTCAAATTGCCAAGCACTCTCACTTGTGGTTAGTTTCCGGGTTAATTCGTTGAGAGGCGTCTCGAGACGCCCGCGCGCACTATACGAAGGATTGTCCTCGTGACTATATCGAACCGGACCCCGTTGCTGGACGGAGTTGTCTACCCGGCGGATTTGCGGAAACTTCCCGAATCGGATCTGCGACAGGTCGCAGACGAGTTGCGCAACGAGCTCGTCGATGCGGTCTCCGTGACCGGCGGTCACTTGGGCGCCGGGCTTGGCGTGGTCGAACTGACGGTGGCGCTTCACTACGTTTTCGACACGCCGCGGGCGCGTCTTATTTGGGACGTGGGCCATCAGGCCTATCCCCATAAGATCTTGACCGGCCGCCGCGATCGGATCCGCACCCTGCGCCAGGGGGGAGGCCTCTCGGGCTTCACCAAGCGCTCGGAAAGCGAATACGATCCCTTCGGCGCGGCACATAGCTCGACCTCGATTTCGGCGGGCCTCGGCATGGCCGTGGCGCGGGATCTGAAGGGCGGCAACAACGACGTGATCGCGGTCATCGGCGACGGCTCGATGAGCGCCGGCATGGCCTATGAGGCGATGAACAACGCCGGCTCGTCCGAGTCGCGCCTGATCGTCATCCTCAACGACAACGACATGTCGATCGCGCCGCCGGTGGGCGCGATGAGCGCCTATTTGTCGCGGCTGCTGTCGTCCAAGCCCTATCGGTCGCTGCGTCATCTGGCGCTGGAAGTGGCGAAGAAGTTTCCCAAGGGCGTCGAGAACACGGCCCGGCGCGCCGAGGAATATGCCCGGGGCCTCGTCACCGGCGGCACGCTCTTCGAGGAGATGGGCTTCTATTACGTCGGCCCCATCGACGGTCATAACCTCGACCATCTCCTCCCCGTGTTGAAGAACATCCGGGACAGCGAGGAACGGGGTCCCGTGCTGATCCATGTCGTCACGCAGAAGGGCCATGGCTACGGTCCGGCCGAAGCGGCGGCGGACAAGTATCACGGCGTCACCAAGTTCGATGTGATGACCGGTGCGCAGGCCAAGGGGGCAAGCGGCCCGCCGAGCTATACCTCGGTCTTCGCCAAGGGTCTGATCGCGGAAGCGGAGGCGGATGAGCGGGTGGTTGCGATCACCGCCGCCATGCCCTCGGGCACCGGGCTCGATAAATTCGCGGAGCGGTTCCCCAACCGTTCTTTCGACGTGGGGATCGCCGAGCAGCACGGCGTGACCTTCGCGGCGGGTCTCGCGAGCGAGGGTCTCATTCCCTTCGCGACGATCTATTCGACCTTCCTGCAGCGCGCCTACGACCAGGTGGTGCATGACGTAGCGATCCAGCGCCTGCCGGTGCGATTCGCCATGGACCGCGCCGGTCTTGTCGGCGCGGACGGCGCGACCCATGCGGGGTCCTTCGACGTGGCCTATCTCGGCTGTTTGCCCGATTTCGTGCTGATGGCGGCCGCCGACGAGGCGGAACTGATGCATATGGTGGCGACCTGCGTTGCCATCGACGACCGCCCCTCGGGTGTCCGCTATCCTCGTGGCGAAGGTGTTGGCGTCCCCTTGCCCGCGCGCGGCACGCCTCTTGAGATCGGCAAGGGCCGTATCATCCGGGAGGGCACAAAAATCGCGCTCCTGAGCTTCGGAACGCGGTTGCAGGAATGCCTGAAGGCGGCCGACGAGCTTCAGGCGCTGGGGCTTTCGACCACGGTGGCGGATGCGCGTTTTGCCAAGCCTTTGGATCGCGACCTCATTCGCCGACTCGCGCGGGAGCACGAGGTGCTCATCACCATCGAAGAGGGATCAATCGGCGGCTTCGGGAGTTTTGTCCTGCATGAACTCGCGACAAGCGGGGCCTTGGACAAAGGACTGAAGGTGCGACCGATGGTTTTGCCCGATCGTTTCATCGATCACGACGCCCCGATAAAGCAGTACGATCAGGCGGGGCTCAACGCCCGTCAGATCGTCGATACCGCCATTTCAGCGCTGGGCGTTTCCGAAGCTCTCGCAAAACCAGCTCGCGCATGATCGGGCGGCGCGCTCTGATGCGCGCCGCTGCAGGATCCTTGGTGATCGGTACGGCGCTGCGAACGGCGTGGGCGGAGGCTTCGCCCACGGCCACCGTGTCTGCCTTCTATGACGTGCTGCTCACTGTCATGAAGGACGCCCAGAAGCTCGGCTTCGACGGCCGCTACAAGCTGCTCGATCCGGCGGTGCGCAAGGCGTTCAATCTGGAGCTTATGACCAGGCTGGCAATCGGCTCCACTTGGCAGAACATTCCCGAGGCGCAGCAGAATGCGTTGGCCGAGGCGTTCAGCCAGTACAGCGTCGCGACCTATGCCAATCGTTTCGACGGCTATGGCGGCGAGAAATTCAATGTCGAGCAAGGGACCAGCCAAAGCGCGGGCGGTACGGTTGTGCGGACCCAGCTGATCCAGGGCGATGGCAAGCCCATCGAGCTTGATTACCTGATGCGGCAGGCGGAGGGCGATTGGAGGATCATCGACGTCTTCCTGAGCGGCACGGTCAGCGAGCTTGCGACGAGACGGTCGGAATTCTCGTCCGTGCTGCGCCAGGATGGCGGCGATGGCCTGCTAAAATTGCTCCATCAACGCATCGACGCCCTGAAACACGCCTGACGCATCAGGGCTTGGCCGCGGGCGTCGCCGGATCGATATAAAGATCGGCATCGTCCTCGCCCGGCCTCACCGGCTCGCCGTGGTTCAGTTCCTGAGCGCGGCGCTGGCGGACGAGGCTCCTCAGCTGGGCGTAGAAGTCGAGCGAGTTCTTCTGCAACTCGTCCAAAGTCTCGATATTCTGGGCTCGCTGGTCCAATCCGCTGGCAACAAAGCGCGACGGGGAGGCCTCGCCGGCATTGTTGTTGATGGCAATATAACCGAAGGGATCGAGATAGGAATCGACGCCCAGCCCGATGGCGTCCCGCGGGTTGGAGGGACCCAGAATCGGAAGGATCAGATAGGGACCGGGCGGCATTCCCCAGCGATACAGGGTCTGGCCGAAATCCCCGCTTTGC
The DNA here is from genome assembly GCA_947473305.1 of Rhodospirillales bacterium. Classification (GTDB taxonomy): domain Bacteria; phylum Pseudomonadota; class Alphaproteobacteria; order ATCC43930; family CGMCC-115725; genus CANJCB01. The sequence goes on along the minus strand of CANJCB010000001.1, from coordinate 214,567 downwards.
CTCGGCAATTCGTGATTGCTCGCGAAATCGAGGAGGCCACCAAGGCCGAAGGTCGAATTGCTGACGAAGCGTCCGAGACTTACGTCCGCGCGGTGAAACTCCCCTTGAAGCACATTATTGGCAATAATCACGGGCTCGCCGAGATTGTTGAGGAAATTCCGGATCCCAGTTCGGACCGGGTCGGGCAACACGGCGCGGAAAACCTCGGCCGCAGGCTCGATCACATAACGGTCGAGCACCTGATTGGCCGCAAAAATCTTGCGATTGGTCGGCTCGAAGGGGTCATTCGTGCGATCGAAATCGGCGCGCGCGGCAGAATCCGACGGAGGCGTGGCGCAAGCGCTCAGGGCCAAGGCCAAACCAAGGGTAGCGGACGCCGCGATGATGCGGACCGATGCGATCACAAGAACTCCTTTGCCGTCGATTTTCGCAGTTGGGCGATGGGACGCGGCATCGTTGACAAACCTTCGTTGCAATGCAACAGCAATTTTCGAAGAACCAGCGGGTTCGGGGAACCTCGCAGGAAGTGGAGATAGCGTCTGGTCTTTGAACTGACAACTTCCTTGACGGGGTTATTCCTGATTATGAGCGGTGTAGGGCTCGCCTATCTCGGGGTAGCCGCGCAATCGGTGCAACGCTTCGCCCGGCAGGCGCGAAGCGTGCCGTCCGCTCGACCGCCGATAACCGTGCTCAAGCCCCTCTGCGGGGAAGACATCGGTCTCTACGACAACCTTCTTTCCTTTTGCCGCCAGGATTACCCCACCTTTCAGATCGTGTTCGGGGTGCGAGACGCCGACGATTTAGCGATCGCTGTGGTGCGGCGATTGATGTCGGATTTGCCGGAGGCGGATCTGGCGCTCGTGTTGGACCCGAATGTCTCCTGCGCCAATCTGAAGGTTGCGAACCTCATCAACATGATGCGTGAGGCGCGCCACGATGTGCTGGTGATCGCCGATAGCGATATGCGGGTCGAGCGCGATTACCTTGCGGAGGTCACGGCGCCACTCCAGGAGCCGAGCGTCGGGCTAGTGACCTGTCTTTATCGGGGTGTCCCGGCCGGAGGGATCTGGTCCAGGCTCGCCTGCCTTCATGTGAATCACGGTTTTCTGCCTCAGGCTCTGGTCGGCGAAAGACTCAATCCGGGCGAGGGGTGCTTCGGCGCCTCGATGGCGCTCAAACGCTCGACCCTGGACGCGATCGGCGGACTGGCGGCGGTCGCCGACGACCTGGCGGACGACTATGAATTGGGAGCGGCGGTTCGGCGACTCGGGCTGAAAGTCGTTGTCTCGCCTCATCTCATCGACAACATCACGGAAGAAAGCAATTTTGCCGCGCTTTGGAGGCACGAACTCCGCTGGGCGCGCACGATCCGGCAACTGGCGCCTGGCGGTTACGCTGGGTCCGTGGTCACGCATCCCGTCGTTCTCGCGGCTTTGGCGGTTGCGATGGGAGGCTTGCCGCGGCTTTCCGTCGCCCTGCTTGCGGTTGCGTTTTTCGCCCGTTTCGCTATGGTGCGCGCCGTCGATAGAGCCTTAAAACTTCCCCGGACGCCGGCTTGGCTCTTGCTGCCGCGCGATCTGTTGTCGTTTGGAGTGTTTATCGCTAGTTATTTCAGCCGCAAGGTTGCTTGGCGCAACCAGACATTCCATGTGAGCGCCAAGGGGCGGCTTACTTTGGACGGAGATACCCGGGCATGATGAAGACCCTTTTTCTGCAACCGCCCTCTTTCGACGGTTTCGACGGCGGCGCCGGGTCGCGCTATCAGGCAAAGCGCGAGATCAAGTCCTTCTGGTATCCGACCTGGCTGGCGCAGCCGGCGGCCCTGGTCCCGGGCAGCAAGCTCATCGACGCGCCGCCCGCGGGCACGACGCTCGAGGAAGTGCTGAGCCAAGTCGGCGACTACGAACTCGTGGTCATGCATACCTCGACCCCGTCCTTCGCGTCGGACGTAAAGGTTGCGGAAGCCCTGAAGGCGGTCAATCCCAACCTCAAGATCGGTTTCGTGGGCGCCAAGGTTGCCGTCGAGCCCGAGGACAGCCTGAGGCAGGCTCCCGTGCTCGATTTCGTCGCGCGCAACGAATTCGACTTCACGATCCTGGAGATCGCCGAGGGCCTTTCCTTCGACAAGATCGACGGCATCAGCTATCGCAACGCCTCCGGCGCCATCGTCCACAACCAGGAACGCGAGATCCTGGAGGACATGGACAAGCTGCCCTTCGTGACCGAGGTCTATAAGCGCGATCTCAAGATCGAGGATTACTTCATCGGCTACCTCAAGCACCCCTATATCTCGATCTATTCGGGACGGGGCTGCAAGTCGCGCTGCACCTTCTGCCTCTGGCCGCAGACGGTCGGCGGGCATCGCTACCGTGTCCGCAGCCCGGAGCATGTGGCCGCGGAAATCCGTCAGGCGAAGCGTGATTTCCCGCAGGTCAAAGAGTTCTTCTTCGACGACGACACCTTCACCGACAACCTGCCGCGCGCCGAGGCGATCGCGAAGGAACTCGGCAAGATGGGCGTCACCTGGTCCTGCAACGCCAAGGCCAACGTGCCGCGCGAGACCTTGAAGGTCTTGAAGGACAACGGCTTGCGGCTCCTGCTCGTCGGCTACGAGTCGGGCAACCAGCAGATCCTTCACAACATCAAGAAGGGCATGCTGATCGACGTCGCCAAGAAGTTCACCAAGGATTGCCACGAGCTTGGCATCAAGATCCACGGGACCTTCATCCTGGGCCTGCCGGGCGAGTCGCGGGAAACGATCCAGGAGACGATCAGGTTCGCCACCGAGATCAATCCCCATACGATCCAGGTCTCGCTGGCCGCACCCTATCCCGGCACCTTCCTGCACAAGCAGGCGCTGGAGAACGGCTGGCTCGACATCGAGCATGCGGAACTGATCGACGACCGTGGCGTGCAGATCGCGCCGCTTAATTATCCGCACCTGTCGCATAGCGAAATCTTCGACTCGGTCGAGGTCTTCTATAAGAAGTTCTACTTCCGGGCCGGCAAGATCGCTTCCATCGTCAACGAGATGGTCCGCAGTCCGCAGATGATGCAGCGTCGCTTGCGGGAAGGCGTGGAGTTCTTCCATTTTCTGCGCGAGCGCCAGATCGCTGGCTAAAACCGGCGCGCGAGCCAAGTAGGGCATGGAGACGGCGCGGCGTCTCATCGTCTGCGCCGACGATTTCGGGCTGGACCTTGCCGTCAACGAGGCGGTCGAGGCGGCCCATCGCGACGGCATCCTCACCTGCACGAGCCTGATGGTCGGCGCGCCTGCTGTGGCGGACGCGGTCGAGCGGGCGCGGCGGATTCCAACGTTAGGCGTCGGGCTCCATTTGACGCTGGTGGACGGCAGGCCGATTTTACCGCCGGACCGGGTCCCGGATCTCGTCGATGCCCAGGGCGCTTTCGACAACCGGATGGCGCTGCAGGGCGCTAAATTCTTCTTCCTGCCGCATGTGCGGCGGCAGCTTTCCGCTGAAATACGAGCGCAATTCGAGGCTTTCCGGGCGACGGGCCTGGTGCTCGATCATGTCAACGCCCACAAGCATTTCCATATCCATCCCACTATCGCGCGGCTTGCGATCGAGATCGGTCGGGACTATGGGATCGCCGCGATGCGGGTGCCTGCCGAGCCGACCACGGTATTGCGCCAGGCCGCCGCTGCCGAGGGCATGACGGTTCGCGCGCCTCTCTATGCCCCCTGGATCGAGCTCCTGCGCCGCCGGATCAAGGGCGCGGGGCTCGCGGTCAACGACCATCTCCTGGGGCTCGCCTGGACGGGCGCCATGACCGAAGCCCGGGTGCTTCGCCTGATCGATGCCCTGCCGGAAGGCGTCAGCGAGCTCTATGCCCATCCCGCTCTTTCCCAAACCCCCGCCTTGAAGCGCGCCATGCCCCATTATCGCCCGATGGACGAGCAGGCGGCGCTTGTCAGCCCCGCCGTTCGCGAGCGGGTTGCGGCGCGCGGGATCGAGCTTATCGCCTACCGCGACCTCCCGTCATGATCCGGGTCGCGACCGTCGTTGGTCTGCTGGGCGTTCTTCTCGCCGCCGGCCTCGTGGCCTGGCAGGGCGTGGGCGAGGTCTTCGCCGCGCTGGCCGTTGCCGGCTGGGGGCTCGTCTGGGCCAGCCTCTTTCATTTCGTCGCCATGGGTTTCAATGCCCATGCCTGGCGCGTGCTGATGCCGGGCCGCAAGCTGCCGTCTCTAGGCTTCTTCGTCTGGATCGTCTGGGTCCGGGAATCGGTCAACGGGCTTTTGCCCGTCGCGCGGATCGGCGGGGAGGTCGTCACGACCCGGCTCATGATCCGCCATGGCTTCCGGCCCGCCGTGTCGGCCGGGGGGATCGTGGTCGACGTGACCCTTTCCATGGTGTCGCAATTCCTGTTCACCCTTATCGGCCTGGCGCTGCTGATCCAGCGCAGCCGGGATTGGGCGGTGATCGGCAATGTCGCCCTGGGCCTTCTGTTGACGGTGGTGCTTGTCGGTGCATTCCTGGCCGCTCAGCGCGTCGGCCTTTTCGGGTTGCTCGCGAAATTCTTCCGGATGCTGTTCGGAGACCGCTTCGACGGTCTGGTAGGCGGCGCCAAGGGGCTCGACCAGGCGGTCAAGGTCATCTATCGCCGACCCAGGCGCATCGTTTCCTGCACGTTCTGGCAGTTCGTCGGCTGGATCGCGGGCAGCGGCGAGATCTGGCTTGCTGCGTGGTTCCTCGGATATCCCTTGGATCTGGAAGACGCGATCTTGATCGAATCCCTGATCCAGGCGGTGAGCAGCAGCGCCTTCGTGGTGCCGGGCGCGGCAGGTCTACAGGAAGGGGCGTTCCTGCTGGTGGGAGGGCTGGTCGGCATGCCTTCCGAGGGGGCAATCGCCCTAGCCCTTGCGCGGCGCGCGCGAGATATTCTGCTGTTCGTGCCGGGGCTGTTGACCTGGCAATGGGACGAGGGGCGAGGATTGTTCTCGGGACGGAAATCCCTGGTTAGCTAGACGTCACTCGACTTTCCGATTGGGAGTCGGCCCGAGCAAGGCCGGCAGGAAGAAGAGCGTGCAGGCGAGCGTGTAGCAAAGCGAAATCGTCAGCAATTTGCCCATTTCCGACGTTCCGGGATGGTTGGAGAGCGCCAGGCTACCGAAGGCGGTGGTCGTCGTCAGCGCGCTGAAAAGCACCGCGCGCGCCGTGGCCGATTGCAGGAGCCCGGTCATACCGGCCCGCCAGTTCATCACGAAATAGATGTCGAAGGCGACGCCGATGCCGAGCAACAACGGCAGGGTGATAATATTGGCGAAGTTGAGCGGCAGCCCGATGGCAATGCTGGTGGCAGCGGTCAGGAGCGCCGCGAGGAGCAGGGGCAGGAGAACCAGAGCCACATCCCACGCCCGTCGCAGCACCAGGAAAAGGAGCAGCGCAATCGCTCCCACCGCGATCAGGCCGGCCCGCAGGAAGGCGCTGACCACCGTGCTGCCCGATTCCTGGATCGAGACGGGCATGCCGGTGGCTTCCGGGACCACGCCTCGCACGGCGGAGATGAAATGGGTCAGCACGGTGCGGTCGCGGGGATCGCCCTTAGGGAAAACCTCGATCCGGGCGCGCCCGTCCTCGGCGACCCAAGCCGCCTTTAATTCCGGCGGCAGCGTCTCGCGGGTGACTTTCTCCGGTTGGAGCATCAGACGCAATAGGGCAAGCCTCTGGCTCAGCGCGCCGACAAGGCTTTCGCGCAGGGCGGGGACGACCGCGACGCCCTTGGCGCCAACCTGGTCGAGCAGACCGAGAAGACGCTCACCCGCACTGCCGGCCGGCGGTTTCGCCTGCTTCAGGTCGGCGGCGAAATGGGTGATCGCGGCGAGGGATTCCGCATCGCTGGGAGCCGGTTTCGGCGTTGGCGGGGAGAGCGTGGGGCCGAGCAGCATCGCCGCGTCTTCCAGGATCGCGATCTTGGCGTCCTGGTCTTCCGGCACATAGCTGGAAATCGTGACAGCCTGCGCCACCTGCGGCAGTTTTTCGAGACGCGCGGCCAGCGAGGCGGCTTCATCGGGCGAGGCGGTCAGCACGTCAATCGTATAGGGGGTGGTGATCGGATCGGCCATGAGGTCGCGCAGCGCCGCCATGGATTCCGTCTTGGGATCCTTGAGGTTCAAAGGATCGAAATCGAACTGCAGTTTCGGCAGCAGCAGGATGCTGACGAGACCGAGCAAGCCGGCGATCGCGAGTACGGCCCAGCGCCGCCGCAGCAAGAGGCGGTCGATCGGGGCCGCCCAGGCAAAGCCGATCGAGGCCCGCTCCGGTGGCGGCCGCAGCAGCGCGAGGAGCGCCGGCAGCACCGAAAGATTGAGGAAAAGCGCGATCACCATGCTGACGCCGGCGATCAATCCGAGATCGGAGACGCCGCTATAGTCGGTTGGAACGAAGGAGAGGAAACCGACCGCCGTGGTGGCCGCCGCCACCGCGAGAGGGCCGCCGACGCCCTTGGCGGCACGTTCGAGGGCCTCGCGATTGTCGCCGCTCCGATGCCTCTCGTCCCGGAAACGGACGCCGAATTGGATGCCGAAATCCACCGCGATGCCGATGAAGAGCACGGCGAAGGCGACGGAAATCATGTTGAGCTTGCCGACCGAGATAGCCGCGAAAGCGCCGGTGGCGACGAGCCCCACGGCCAGCGTTCCCAGGATGGCGACCACAAGCCGCCAGGACCGGAGCGCCATGAAAAGCCAGAGACAGACGAGACCGAGCGACAGCGCCGTCGCAAAGCCCGCGCCCTCCGCGACGGAAGCGAATTCCTCGTCGGAAAGCGCCACCGGTCCCGTGACGCGGACAGTGACCCCGCGATCCGGCGTGAAGCCCAGTTGCCGCGCCGCATCCCGAATGAAACCCGTCGATTTTCCGCCCGGCTCCAAGGCGCTGTAGTCGAGCACGGGTTGGGCCAGCACGAAGCGCCGCAATTCCTGGGGCTCCGGCGGTCGTCCAGTGAAAAGAACCTGCCAGGACAAGGGCTGCGGCTTGCCGTCGAGGGCGCTTTTGACCGCGTCGCCGATGGCGGTGAAGGGCTTGTCCATGACCTCGATCTTGGCCTGGCCCTGGATGACGCCCTGGGCCGCCAGATCGAGGGCATCGAAAAGACCGCGCAGGCTCGGATCTGCGGCCAAGGCCCCGATCATCGGCTGGGCCGCGATCAGCTGATCGGCCAGTTCCTGAACCTCGGGGGTCGGCAGGAAGAGCGCACCGTCCTTCAGGAAGAAATCGCCACCGTCGGGCCGTCTGACGGTGCGGAACAGATCCTTGCGGGCAGTGAGTTTCTCGGCGAGCTTCCCGCTGGCGTCCTCCGCCTGATCGGCGGTGCGGGCGTCGATGACGATGGCCAGCAGGTCGGTATTCTGCGGAAAGGCCTTGTCGAAAGCGGCTTCCCGCTGCCGCCAGGGCAGGTCCGGGGAGATCAGGTTATTGGTGTCGGTATCGATATCGAGATGCGTCGCCGTATACCAGCCGCAACCGAGGCTCAGGAGGATCGCTGCCGCCAGGACCGCGCCCGCATGACGGCGGCTCGCTTCGACCAACCCAACGATGAATGCGATGACCGGCACCTGTCGCCTAGCTTTCGCGATAGGCAAGGAGGATCAGGCCGACGCCGACAAAGGCAAGGGGCCAGATCCAGCCGGCGATCCGGTTGGCGGGCGGCTCCAGCCTCAGTTCGAGCCACCGCGCCCAGCCCGCCGTGATGCCGCAGAGGGCCAGCGGCACATGGGTGATCTCGATCAATAGCTGTTCCTTGATATTGGCGATGGCATGGGAATGCGTCAGCAGCAGGCCGCCGCCCACGGCGGTGATCAAGGGAAAGACGAGGGCCGCGCCAGGGGATTTGACCCGCCCGGTCCTGACGCCCCATTCGAAAAAGGCGAAGGCGGAGATCAGCACCACGAAGATGCGGTGCTGGACCACCTCGGGATCGCGGAAGCTTTCGAGAAATCCGACATCGCCCAGAGGCCAGGTTTCAGGATCGGACCGGAGGAGAAGAAATCCCCCGAGCACGAGGAACAGGAGCGGCCAATGTCGTGCCCAAGGCCCGTAGCCGGAGCGCTCCAACAAGGCAAGGAGCCCGATCGCGAGCACCAGAATCCCCGACCAGTGGTGGTTGTACTCCGACCAGGCGATGTCCTCGGCATTGCGGGGAGCCACGATACCCGAACCTGGAACATAGGCCTGGGGCTGACTGGCCTGGTTGGAGGCCGCCACCACCGCGGCGTAGCGCGCCTGAAGTTCCGGGATCGCGAGTTGCCCATGGTCCGGGCTTTCAAGCGACGGCCAATGGGGCGTGATCCGCTCGACGATTTCCTGCCAGCTCGCCCGATCCGTTGGGAGGTCGACGGCGGGGGGCAGCGAGGTCAGGGACGCGGCCGCGAAAAGCACGGTGAGACCGATGCCGATCTCGACCTCGGCGAAGCGCCTGAGGCGCAGGATCGGCACGCTGGGATCGCGGCGTAGCCGCTCGACCGCGCGGAAATTCATGAATCCCAGGAAAAGGAGCCCCATCAGAAGGAGCACCTTCGTCGAGACCATCACGCCATAGGCCGTGCCGTAGATCGCATCCACCGAACCGATATAGACCGTGGCCATGACGATGCCACCCACCAGCACCGCCGCGACGCTGATCATCGAAATATGGGAGAAGCGGCTGCCGACCAGGCGCCAGGCGTTGCCGTTCGCGCTGGCGGCCAGCGCCACCACGAAATAAGGGATGCCGCCGATCCAGGCCGAGGCCCCGAGAAGGTGGAGGATATCCGCCGCCGCGAGGGGGAAGCGGTCGTCGAGGCGCGCCGCCGCGTGGCTCACCACGGCCTGGCCCAGGAGCATCGCGATGGCGAAGACCACCACCAGGCCGGTGGCCTTGGCGCCGAGCTGCCCGCGACAGGCGAGCCAGGTCCCCAGCGCCGCCGCGATCACGACGAAGCCGGCGAGGGCAAAATCCGCTCCGGCCGCCGCGCCGGCGGTGATATCGACGGTGCCGACCAGAACCGCGACCTGGATCGCGACGGAGCAGGATACGATCAGGGCCAGGGCCAAAGCGCTCCACCGGGTCAAGGCCTGGCAGCGCCGCAGGATCGTCTCGCCCGTTGCGCCGAGCTGAGGCGCGAAGGGGCGGGCCACCAGAAGCAGGAAGATGATCCCCCCCAGCGTCATCGCCTGTGCGCTCAAAGTCAGCCCCCGCAGCATCACGCTGAGGAAGCCGAAGATATCGACGAGGAGTGCCATCAGGGACCCGTTACCTTGAAGGGTATGTCGCCCCGGGTGATATGACCGTCCACCGCCAGGACCAGCCAGCGAAGCCGATAGGCGCCTGGCGCCACGCTATCGGCCTGGGCGGTGAGCGTATCAGGGGAGGATGTGGGATCGAGTTTCAGCACCGTCTCCGCTCCATTCGGCGCGATGAGCAGCAGACGCGACCGGGCCTGGTCGATCCGGCTGTTGAAATGGACCTGGATCGGGATCGCCGGCCCCCGCATCGATGTGTTGATCGTCGGGACCGAGGTGAGCACGATCGCATGGGCGAAAGCGGAGGGAGCGCCGAGGCCGGTGAAGGCCAGCACCAAGGCGAGCCTCAAGCCGTGCAGAAGAAAGGAATGCATGGGCGCTTTTATTCAGGAGGGCGCGGTGGCATGCAAGCCGAAACTCGGACTGGGCTGCCGGGTCAATATCCCGGGAACACCAGAATCTCGGTAGTTCGGGGCAGATCCGCCCGGCTCAGGAAGACCTGGGGCGCCGGATTGCTGCGCACCGGGTAGCGGTCGCGGGCCTTGGCCAGGAAGGTCTGCAACACGGTCTGCCCGAAATAATGCATGGGGATCACCAGGGTCGGCTTGATCTGGTCGATCACATCCAGCATGTCCGCATGGCTCATCGTATAGGTGCCGTCGACCGGCGCCATGAGCACGTCGACCTGACCCAGTTCCGCGATATGTTCGGGCGTCAGCGTGTGGTGAAGATGGCTCAGATGCGCGATGCAGAGCTGGGCGATCTCGAAAGTGAAGATCGAATTGCCGCCGAATTCGGTCCCGCCGCCGGTATTCCCGGAATCGAAAGCGCCGCCATAGAATTGGCGGATATTGGTCTGGACGTTGCCGATCTTCACGTCGCCGAAGGTGACGTTGCGATCCGCAATGCCGCCGCCCGGCTCCCAGCCTCGAAGGACGAGCTTGATCGCCGGATCGACCCTGTCGGTGTAATGGGTCGAATGGGCATGGTTCATCGTGATGACGTCGGGCATCCCGGGCGGGCGGAAATAGTTGTTGTAGTCGGTGACGAGCGAGACGCCGCCAGGGCTCTCGATCAGAAAGGTCGCATGGCCGATGAAGGTGATGCCGACCTGATCGTCGGTGGCCGCCGCCGCCGATCGGAACGAGGCGAGGTGGATATTGGGCGGGGACGGCTTCAGGGAGGCTACCGCCGGCATGCAGGCCGCCGCCCAGACCGACGCCGGCATCAGCAGGGTCGCGATCGCCGAAAGGCCAAGCCAGCCGGAAGCGCGGACCAGGCCGGAAGCTCGAAACAGCATTGTGAGAAAGCGCATAGCCGAATACTCCCTCTTGTCATCCACTATGCGCGTTTCCAAATTTCACGGCGAGGGCTCGTCTGCCGGGAAATGCAATGATCCCTCCGGCATAAGGAGATGCGGCGATGGCTGAGCGTTCGCGGATTTCCATTCTGGCCTGCGCCTTGGTCGGCATGCTGGTGCTCTCGGGATGCGCGGAAGGGCCGTCAAGGCCGCTTTTGTCGCCCTTGGGTCAGGGACAGAACTTTGGCTATACGGAGCGCCCGACGGGAGACGGCCATTGGAGCGTCACCTATGTGGCGCCGGTGCGCAGAACGGTCACCGCGGGTGAACTTCGGGCGCGGGACACCGTCGCGGCGCGGGCGCAGGCGCTCGATCTGGCCATGTGGCGGGCGGCGCAGGTCGCCCAGGCCCAGGGATATGAAGGATTTCGGGTCGACACCCGCAACTTCGACGTCGATGTGACCGCCGATTCGTCCTATCCCGATCCCTTCTTCTATCGGGGGCCGCTCTATCGCGATTACGCCCTTTGGGGCGGGGCCTATCCTTTCCCCTCCTATGTGACCAGCCCCTTTGCCGATTTGCGGTCGGTCGTCACGGTTGACGTGACCCTGACCCATCAGCCCCAATCGGGTGAATTCGTGGCGGCGGATACGGTTGCGGCGATGCGCCGGGCCTATCCGGATGCCGAAGGGCCGGTGGCGGCCGCCTCGCCGGTCGCAGCGCCGCCCAAGACCTGATTAGCGGTAACGCTCGTCCGAAGCGAGCCGCGAGGAAGGCAGTTTCTTCAGCAATCCTGCGAGCAGGTCGGGCAAAGTCCGGGCCGAGACAATGAGTTCGCGACCGCTCAAGACCGTATAGTCGCCCGCCTTATTGCTGCCCGGGATCGATTTGACGACGGTGAAAAGCGCGCTTTCGTGCGTATGGCGGAAGATGGCGAAGGACGCCGTGCCGTCCCGCTGGTCGATGGCATAGTCGCGCCATTGCCCGCGCGCCACCTGAACGCTGTAGAGCCCAAGAAGCTGATTGAGCTCCAGGCGCGTGAAAAAAATGGAGCGATGCTTTTTACGGTATTCGCTGAGGCGGTAGAATGTCGCCATCGACTGGTTTGGGCCTCGTGGAGCCGTCATTTCCTATCGGATGACCAGTGTTCCTCATTTCCGCCACGCCGTCCAGCCTGTCGGCCGGTGGCTGCGACCCCGGCGGGTTTGCCTCGCCCTCTGCGACCGGTTATGGTAGCGCCGAAATTTTCCGGAGCGCTGGGTGACCGATCTATTTCGTGAAATCGACGAGGACTTGAGGCGCGACAACCTCCTCAAGCTCTGGAAGCGCTTTGGCCCCCATCTGATCGTTGGCGCGGTTCTCATCGTTGTGATCGCTTCCGGCATCCTCGGCTGGCGGGAATATCAAAAGCGCGAGCGGGAGGCTGAAGGTGCGCGTTACGTCGCTGCGGCGGATCTCGTGCGCAACGGTAAGACCGACGAGGCTCAAGCTGCTTTCGCCGGAATCGCGACTTCGACCACTTCGGGGCGCGCCGTGCTCGCGCGTCTCGAAGCGGCGGGCCTGAAAGCCAAGGCGGGCGATGCCGCCGGGGCGCTTTCGGCTTATGACGCGATAGCCGCCGATAGCTCCATAGATCGGTCCTTTCGCGACCTCGCAACGATCCTATCGGCGATCAACGGGCTCAAGGCCGGCGACGCCAAAGCGATCGTCGACCGCTTGAAGCCGCTGACCGACGCGGGCAGCCCCTGGCACGGTTCCGCTCTCGAATTGACGGCGCTTGCCCAGCTCAAGGGCGGCGACAAGGAAGCTGCCCGAAGCACCTACCAAAAGCTGGCGGACGACCTATCTGCGCCTCAGAGCCTGCGCGCCCGGGCGGCGGAGATGGTCGCGGCGCTTGGCACGTAACCTACAGCGGATATCCTGATGACCAAGTACCGTTTCGTTGTCCTTCTCCCGCTGATGGCCTTGACCGGCTGCTCATGGTTCGACGGGCTTTTCGACGACAGCTCCAAGACCCCTTTGACCGGTGAGCGCATTTCGGTCCTGAGCCTGGAGCGCAGGTTGGAGCCCGATCCCTCGCTCGCCCAAGTCGACGTTCGCCTGCCGAGGCCCGACGAGAACCCCGATTGGCCCCAGGCGGGAGGCTACCCCAACCACGCCATGCAGCATCTGGCGCTCGGCGACAATGTGAAACGGATCTGGAGTTCCAGCGTGGGCGACGGCGCCCATCGCTATGGCCGGGTCATCGCCCAGCCCATCGTCGCCAAGGGCAAGGTCTTCGCCCTCGACGCCATCGACGAAGTCTACGCGCTCGATGCGGCAACGGGGCGGCGCGCCTGGACCTTCGACACACAGCCTGACGGTGCTCGCGCCAATACCTATGGGGGCGGTCTGGCCTTCGACAGCAATCAACTCTACGTGGCGACCGGCTATGGGCAGCTCATCGCGCTCAATCCGGATACCGGCAAGGAACTCTGGCGCCAGCAGCTCTCGGCCCCGGTGCATGGTGCGCCGACGGTGGCGGATGGCCGGGTCTTCGCGGTCACGGTCAACAACCAGCTCGATGTGATGGCCGCCGACGACGGGCGGCGGCTTTGGACTCATAACGGCATTCCCGAGACGGCGGGCCTGCAGGGCGATGCGAGCCCGGCGGTCGAGGGCGATATCGTCGTCGTTCCCTATTCCTCCGGTGAGGTCTTCGCGCTCCGTGTCGAGAATGGCCGACCGGTCTGGACCGACAATCTGGCGACCAGCCGGCGGTTCGATGCGGTCTCGACCATGGCCGATATCCGTGGCCGGCCGGTGATCGACCGGGGGCGGGTCCTGGCGATCAGCCATAGCGGCAGGCTGGTATCGATCGATCTCAGGACCGGCGAAAGGGTCTGGGAACAGGAGATCGGCGGGGTCCACTCGCCTTGGGTCGCCGGCGATTTCGTCTATGTGCTGACCAACGAGGGCGAGGTTGTGTGCCTCGCTCGCCAGGACGGCCGTGTGCGCTGGGTGCAGGGACTGCCCCGCTACGAGAACGAAAAGAAGAAGAAGGATCCGATCCAATGGGCTGGCCCCGTGCTGGGCGGGGACCGGCTCATCGTGGTCGGCTCGAATGGCGATGCCCTCTCGCTCTCGCCCTATACGGGCAAGGCGCTCGGCCGGGTCGATCTTCCAGACGGGACCTTCATCGCTCCCGTGCTGGCCGGAAATACCCTCTATGTCCTGACAGAGGACGCCGATCTGGTGGCGCTGCGATAGCATGAACTTCACGGTCGCCATAGTCGGCCGCCCCAATGTCGGCAAATCGACGCTTTTCAACCGGCTGATCGGCAACCGCATCGCGCTGGTTGACGACACGCCGGGCGTGACGCGCGATCGCCGGGAAGGGGCGGGCTCGATCGCCGGTATGGAGTTCCGGGTGATCGATACGGCCGGTCTCGAAGAGGCCGCTACCGGCACGCTCGAGGCTCGGATGCGGGAGCAGACGGAGCGGGCGATCACCGAGGCCGATGTCGCTCTCCTGATGATCGACGCGCGCATCGGCGTGACCGCGCTTGACCGGCATTTCGCCGCCCTGCTGCGGCGGGGCGCGACACCGATCATCCTGGTCGCCAATAAGACCGAGGGAAGGGCCGGAGACTCGGGCCTTTACGAGGCTTTCGCGCTCGGCCTCGGCGATCCCGTGCCGATTTCGGCCGAACATGGCGAAGGCATGGGCGAGCTTTACGACGCGCTTGTCGGTGTCATGGGGCCGGACATAGAAGCGCCGCAGGAGGAGCCCGACCCGGAAGAACCGGTTGCCGGCAAGCCGTTGCAGATGGCTATCGTCGGCCGTCCCAATGTCGGCAAATCCACTCTCGTCAATCGCCTCCTCGGGGAGGAGCGGCTTTTGACGGGGCCGGAAGCGGGAATTACTAGGGACTCCATTGCCGTAGAATGGGAATGGGAGGGGAAACCGATCCGGCTGGTGGATACGGCGGGTCTGAGGCGCCGGGCGCGGATCGAGGAGAAACTCGAAAAGCTTTCCGTGGGCGACACCTTGCGGACGATCCGCTTCGCCGAGGTCGTCATGCTGGTGATCGACGCCACCCAGCCGATGGAGAAGCAGGATCTGACCATCGCGCGGCTGGTCGAGGACGAGGGCCGGGCGCTTGTTCTGGTTCTCAACAAATGGGATATCGTGACGAACAAGCAGGAGACCTTGTCCCTGTTGAAGGACCGGCTCCAGATTTCGCTGTCGCAGCTTTCGGGCGTACGCTTCGTACCGGTTTCCGCCATGACGGGCGCTGGTCTCGACAAGCTCATGCCCGAGGTCTTCCACACCTATGAGGCCTGGAACCGCCGCATCCCGACGCCGGTGCTCAACCGCTGGCTGGGCGCGGTCCAGGAACGCCATCCGCCGCCGCTGGTCGAGGGGCGGCGATTGAAGCTGCGCTTCATGTCCCAGGCCAATATCCGGCCGCCCACCTTCGCGCTGTTTTCCTCGCATCCCGGCGATCTGCCGGACGCCTATCGGCGCTATCTGGTCAATCTCATCAGGGACGACTTCGACATCCAGGGCGTGCCGATCCGGATGATGCTCCGCAAGGGCAAGAACCCCTTTGCGGACAAGGACTGATCAGGCCTGAGCGGTAACGATCTGGCCGTTGAGGGCGCAGTCCGCCGCCGCCAGATCGACGAAGGCCCCGGTCACGGCCTCGGGCGAAGTCAAAGCGGATTTGTTTTCGAGCGGGAAGCCCTGGGCGCGCAAGGCGGTGCGAACGATGCCCGGATCGATGAGATTGGCGCGGACAGGCGTATTCGCGACTTCACCCGCATAGCAGCGGACGAGCGTTTCGAGCCCGGCCTTGCTCGCCGCATAGGCGCCCCAAAAAGGCGTGGCTTCCTGCGCAACCGAAGCGGTCACGAAGATCGCCCGGCCCGAGGGCGACAGACGGAGCAGGGGATCGAGCGACCGGATCAGCCGCCAATTGGCCGTGAGGTTGACGTCCATGACTTCCTGCCAAACCTTCGGACCGAAGTGGCCGGTGGGCGAGAGCGCCCCCAGGACGCCCGCATTGCCGACCAGGATATCCAGACGCCCGAAGCGTTCGTAGAGCGCCGCGCCCATCTGGTCGATCTTGTCGTATTGCCTGAGGTCGAGAGGCAGCAGGGTCGCCTGGCCGCCCGCCGCGCGGACCGCGTCGTCCGTTTCTTCGAGCCCGCCGACCGTGCGGGCGATCAGCACGAGATGGGCGCCCTCCGCCGCAAAGCGCTTGGCGACGGCGGCTCCGATCCCCCGGGACGCGCCCGTGATGAGGGCGAGACGGCCCGCGAGCCGTCCGCCGGGGTTAGCCTCGGTCATGGGTCAGATCGTTTCCGAGAGCAGGGAGAGCTGCGTCGAGACCTTGCCGGCGTCGTGATCCGCCAGCGGGATCGGATAATCGCCGGTGAAGCAGGCGTCGCAGAATTTGGGCGCTGCGGGATCGCGGGCAGGTTCGCCCATGGCCCGGTAAAGTCCATCGATCGAGATGAACGCCAGGGTGTCGCAGCCGATGAACTTGGTCATCCCCGCGATATCGAAGCGCGAGGCGAGGAGCTTGTCGCGCTCCGGCGTGGCGATGCCATAGAAGCAGGAATAGCTCGTCGGCGGGCTCGATATCCGCATATGGACTTCGCTCGCCCCGGCATTGCGGACCATATCGACGATCTTGGTTGAAGTGGTGCCGCGCACGATCGAATCGTCCACCAGGATCACCCGCTTGCCGGCGAGATGGCCGCGGTTGGCGCTGTGCTTCAATCGGACGCCCAAATGGCGGATCTGATCGGTGGGCTCGATGAAGGTCCGGCCCACATAGTGGTTCCGGATGATGCCGAGCTCGAAAGGCAGGCCGCTTTCGACCGAATAGCCCAGCGCCGCCGGTACGCCCGAATCAGGGACCGGAACCACCACATCGGCATCGATGCTGCTCTCGCGGGCGAGTTCCGCGCCGATCCGTTTCCGGACGTCGTAGACGCTCAAGCCTTCGACCACACTGTCGGGCCGCGCGAAGTAGATATGCTCGAAGACGCAGAAGCGGCGGCGATGACGGCCGAAGGGTTTCAGGCTCTTCAGCCCATGCGCGCCGATGGTGATGATCTCGCCGGGCTCGATATCCCGCACGAAATCCGCGCCGATGATGTCGAAGGCGCAGCTTTCCGACGCCAGGATATAGGCGTCACCGAGCTTGCCCAAGGCCAGCGGGCGGACACCCAAGGGGTCGCGGACGCCGATGATGCCGGTCTGGGTGAGGGCAACCAGGGAATAGGCGCCTTCCACTTGGCGGAGGGCGTCGACCATGCGCTCTTCGACGGTCTCCTTGAGGCTCGTCGCGATGAGATGGACGATAACCTCGGTGTCGCTGGTCGACTGGAAGATGCTGCCGCGCCGCACGAGCTGGCGGCGCAGGTGATAGGAATTGGTCAGGTTGCCGTTGTGGCAGATCGCGAGCCCGCCGAATTCGAAATCGGCGAAGAGGGGCTGAACGTTGCGGATCGCCACTTCGCCGGTGGTCGCATAGCGGACATGGCCGATCCCGGAATGACCCACAAGGCTCGCGATGATGTCCTTGTTGCTGAAATTATCGCTGACAAGGCCCAACCCGCGATGGGCGTGGAACTGCTCGCCGTCGTAGGTGACGATACCCGCCGCCTCTTGGCCGCGATGCTGGAGCGCGTGAAGGCCGAGCGCCGCGAGGGCGGAGGAGTCGGCATGGCCATAGATGCCAAAGACGCCACATTCGTCGCGAAGATGGTCGTCGTCATAGGGATCGGTGGTCAGCATCGCGCCGCCTTTTCCTGAGTAGCGACCGATGCATCGATCGCGGCTGTCAGGTGGGGATCGTCCCACCCCTTGTCGAGGCTTCGTCCGGAAACCGGTTTCTACACGGGCTCGGGCGATTGCGCCACCCCGCTTCAACCCTATCGGGAGTTTTGCTGCATCAGGCGGTTCATGTCGCGCCGCTCGCCTTCGTTGTAGACGGGCTGCTGGCCTTGCTTGGGTGGAGCGGCAGCGGGCGCCGGCGGGGCGACCAGGGAGCGGAGCTGCTGCGCCTGTTCCAGGGCTTTCCGGGTCTCCTCCGAGCGATCCACGGTGCGTCTTACGAGCGACTCGGGCAGGAAGGATTGGATGGTTTCCGCGCCGCTCTGCAGGAAAGGCAGGCTGCGGGCCTGGGTCATCCAGGCCGGCCGCTGGTCCGCCGGGAGCGCCCAGGCCAGGGCGAGATACCCGAGGCAGGCGAGCAAAGCTCCCCGCGCCAGCCCGAACAGCAGGCCCAGCGTGCGGTCCAGAGCCGAGAGCGAACTGTTCTTGACCCTGCCGGCGATGGCCGAGGACAGGATCGAGAGGAGGATCAGCGCGACCAGGAAGATCGCCACGCCCGTCGCGATATTCGCCACCGTCGGATTGGACAGGAAGCGATCCGCGACGGGGCGCAGGTAGGGATAGAAATAGAGCGCCGCGAGACCGGCGCCGACCCAGGTCGCGACCGACAGCGCCTCCCGGACAAAGCCGCGGGTGAAGGCGAAAAGGCCGGAAAAGAGGATGATGCCGATGACGACGAGATCGAGTGCGTTCATCGGGCTGCCTCCTTCGCGGCGCGGCGCGGCACGTCTTCGAAAAGCTCGACCAGATCGCGCAGATGGCTGATCTCGCGCAATTTAAGACCTCCGCTGCGTTCCTTGGATTTGTCCTTGGCCCGGCGCGGCGGGATCCAGGCGCCGTCGAAACCGAGTTTCCCGGCTTCCTTGAGGCGGGCTTCGGCCTGGCTGACCGCCCGAACCTCGCCCGAAAGCCCGATCTCGCCGAAAACCACCGTCTCAGCGGGCACCGGATGGAGCGTCAGGGCCGACACCAGCGCCGCCGCCACCGCCAGATCGGCAGCGGGCTCGCCGATGCGCAACCCGCCCGCCACATTGAGATAGACGTCGTTGGGGCCGATCGAGAGGCCGCAGCGTGCGTCGAGCACCGCCATCACCATGGCCAGCCGGTTGGCGTCCCAGCCGACGACCGCGCGTCGCGGCGTGCCGAGCGGGGAGGGCGCGACCAGGGCCTGGATCTCGACCAGCATGGGCCGGGAGCCCTCCATGCCGGCGAAGACGGCGGCGCCGCTCACCGCGTGCTGGCGGTCGGCGAGGAAGAGGGCGGACGGGTTCGGGACCTCGGCGAGGCCGCCATCGGTCATCTCGAAGACGCCGATCTCGTCCGTGGGGCCGAAGCGGTTCTTGACCGCGCGGAGGATGCGAAACTGATGGCCGCGCTCGCCCTCGAAATAGAGGACCGTATCGACCATGTGCTCCAGCACGCGAGGACCGGCGATCAATCCCTCCTTGGTGACATGGCCCACGAGGATCACCGTGAAGCCCCTGAGCTTCGCGAGCCGGATCAGTTCCTGCGCCGAGGCGCGCACCTGGCTGACCGTGCCCGGCGCGCTGTCCAGCGTATCGAGATACATAGTCTGTATCGAATCGATGACCACCACCTCGGGGCCTTGGATTTGGTCGAGGGAGGCCACGATATCCCGCACGCTGGTCGCCGCTGCCAATTGGACCGGCGATCCGGCCACCGCCAGCCGGGAAGCCCGCAGCCTCACCTGGTCGAGCGATTCCTCGCCCGAGATATAGGCGCAGCGGATCTGGGGGCGGCCGTTGCCGCCCGAGGCCAGGGCCGCCACGGCCTGCAGCAGGATGGTCGATTTGCCGATGCCGGGATCGCCGCCGACCAATAGCGCGGAACCTGGGACGAGCCCGCCCCCGCAGACCCGGTCGAATTCGGCGAGGCCGCTGACACGCCGGGGCGGCGGCGTGCTCGAGCCTACCAAGCCGACGAATTCGATCGCCCGGCCTCGCGCTGTGCCCAACCCCTTGGGAAGGCTGTCCCGCTGGACTTCCTCGACCAGCGAGGACCAGGCTCCGCAGGCATCGCATTTGCCGGCCCATTTGGCGTGGACCGCGCCGCATTCCTGGCAGACGAAGCGAGCTTGCGTCCGCGCCATGGGAATCAGACCTGCCGCCGGGTCACAGCGCGCGAACTTCCATCTGGATGGGTCCGGTCGCCCGGCCATGGATGAATTGGTCCACATATTCGTTGCCGGAGCGGTCGATCTCGGCGGTGGCGCCCGTCCAGATGATCTTGCCCTTGTAGATCATGGCGATCCGGTCGGAGATCTTGCGGGCGCTCGCCATGTCATGGGTGATGGAGATGGCCGTGATCCCCAGCTCCTTGACGCATTTGACGATCAGCTCGTTGATCACGTCGCTCATGATCGGATCGAGGCCGGTCGTGGGCTCGTCGAAGATCACGATCTCGGGCTCGGCTGCGATGGCGCGGGCAAGTGCCACGCGCTTCTGCATCCCGCCGGAAAGTTCGGAAGGACTCAATTCCCCGACTTCCGCGCCCAGGCCCACCTGGGCGAGCTTCCGGATCGCAATCTCCTTGGCCGCCGCGCGGTCCATGCCGCGTCCCTGGATCAGGCCGAAGGCGACATTCTCCCAGACCGGCAGCGAATCGAAGAGGGCGCCACCCTGGAAGAGCATGCCGAATTTCTGCATGGTCTTCTCCCGGTCGCCACGGCCAAGGTCGGCGACCTCCTGCCCATCGAGCTTGATCGAGCCCGCATCCGGCTGGATCAACCCGATGATGCATTTAATCAGCACGGATTTGCCGGTGCCCGAGCCGCCGATGATGACGAGGCTCTCCTGCCGGCCCACATCGATATCGATGCCGTCCAGCACGACCTTTCGGCCGAAGCTCTTGCGCAATCCGCGCACGGAGATCTTGGGTCCGCTCATCGGTTGGCGAAGAGAAGGGCGGTGAGGAGATAGTTACAGAGCAGGATCATGATCGAAGCCGAAACCACCGCATGGGTTGTGGCGGCGCCCACGCCCTGTGCGCCGCCTTTGGAATGATACCCATGATAGCAGCCCATGAGCGCCACGACGAAGCCGAAGGCGCCTGCCTTCACGAGGCCCGAGATCACGTCGTTGGCCTGGAGATAGTCGACGGTGCGGCTGAGGTACATGCCCGGATTGAAGCCGAGCTTGTAGGTCCCGACGATGAACCCTCCGAAGACCCCGATGATATCCGCGACCAGCACCAGGACCGGCAGCGTCACCAGCCCCGCGATAAGGCGCGGCACGATGAGATATTTGAAGGGGTTGGTCGAGAGGGTCGAGAGCGCGTCGATCTGGTCGGTCACCTTCATGGTGCCGAGCTCCGCCGCGATGGCGGCGCCGATGCGGCCGGCCACCATCAGCCCGGCGATCACGGGCCCAAGTTCCCGGGTCACGGAGAGCACGACAACCGTGGAGACCGCGCTTTCGGCCGCGAAACGGCTGAAGCCCGTATAGGTCTGGAGCGCCAGGACCATGCCTGTGAAGATCGCTGTCAATCCGACCACCGGCAGGGAGTAATAGCCGATGTCGATGATCTGCCGAAGGATCAGCCGGGGATAGAAGGGCGGCCGGAAACAGTGGCTCAGCGCCGTCCCCGCGAAGATCGCGAGCCGGCCCGTGCTGGTGAGGAAGGCGAAGAAGACACTGCCGACTGAGGCGAGAAAATCGAGCATGTTCAGGCAGGCTCATCCGACATGGGTTCGCCCTTGTAGACCCGATGATATCTCCGCCCGAGCGAGGTCAGGACCTCGTAGCCGATGGTGCCGGCCGTGGCGCCGACCGCGTCGACACCGTTCTCGCCGATCAACTCGACGAAAGCGCCGGGATGGCAGAGCGCCGGGTCGAGGCCGGTCGCGTCGAGCGTCATGAGGTCCATCGAGATGCGCCCGATAATCGGCAATTTGTGTCCGGAGAGAAGAGCGAAGCCGCCACGATTGCTCGCGCTGCGGAGCCAACCATCGGCATAGCCGACGGCGACGGTGGCTATGCGTCCAGGTTCATCCATTCGATGGGTCGCACCATAACCAACGGTAGAATCCCTGTCAATCTCACGGGTTTGAATGATTTTTCCTTTTAAATGAACGACTTGAACCATCGGGTTCAGGTCGTCCGGTGTCGGGTTTACGCCATAGAGGGCAGCGCCGGGGCGTACGAAATCGAAATGATAGGCTGAGCCCAGGAAAATACCGGAGGATGCGGCGAGGCTGGCGGCGGCAGGAGGCAGCTTTTTCCGCAACGCCTCGAAAGTCGCAAGTTGTCTTGCGTTGAGGTCGTGGTCACGCTCATCGGAACAGGCGAGGTGGCTCATCACCGCGCGCAGGGGGAAGCCGGCAAGCAGTTCGGGCGACGCCTCCAGCCGCGCGACTTCGGCTGTAGGCAGCCCCAGGCGAGCCATGCCGGTATCGATCTGGACCATGGCCGGCAGGCCAGGGGTGAAGCGCTTCCAATTTGCGATCTGACCCAAGTCATTGAGCACGGGCATCAGCCGATACGCGGCAAAGTCCGACTCGGTACCTGGCAGAAGGCCGTTCAGGACGGCAATCTCGACCTCGGGCAAGGCGCGGCGCAGGGCGATCCCCTCGCCCAATGTGGCGACAAAGAAGAGCCGGCACCCTGCTTTCGCGAGCGCTCGCCCCACCTTGGCCGCGCCGAGGCCATAGCCATCCGCCTTGACGACACCGGCGCAGCTTGCACCTGCCGCAAGCTTGGCGCTCAGGCGCCGCCAATTTTCGGCAACGGCCTCGAGGTCGATCTCAAGAATCGCCCCGGCGCGCTTCTGATCCTGATCCGTCATCCCAGCGTGAAGGCCTCATGCACCGCGGATTGGATCGCCCCGCCGGTCACCGCGCCGCCGCCCGCCACATAGATCCAGTCCCCGATCACGGTCGCTCCCACCGCGTGCCGGGGTGTCGGCATCGGCGCATGGTGCTGCCAGCTGTCGGTCTTGGGATCGTAGCTCTCCATCTGGCCGAAGACCTTGGCCTGGGTGATCCCGCCCTTGCCGATCACGCCGGCCTCGCCGCCCATGGCGAAGAAGCGGTCGCGGTAGACCACGAGGCCATGGCCCGAGCGGGTGGTGGGGAGGGGCGCACGCTCCTCCCAGGTGTCGCGATCCGGCAGATAGACGTGATGAAGGTTGGTGTTGTACTCGAAGGTGTTGAAGCGGCCGCCGACGATGTGGATGCGGCCGTCATGCACCACGCTGCCCACATGATCCCGGGCGCCGGGCAGGGGCTTCAGCATCTCCCAGCGGTCGGTTCCAGGATCGTAGACCTCGTGCCAGCCGACGCTCGACCGCTCCATCGTGGGTTCGGAGCCGCCGCCGATCAGATGGATGCGGCCGTTGAGCGACACCGCCGCGCCGGCGCCCCGCGAGCGGGTGAGGGGGCGAATGGTCTTCCAGCGGTCGGAGGCCACGTCATAGGCATAGGCATTGGGGTCCGGGTTGCGGTTCTGCTCGATGAAACCGCCCAGGGCATAGACCTTGCCCGCATCGGCGACCACCGCCACGTGGTTGGCGCCGCGCGGCAAGGGCGCGGCATTGCCCCATTTGTCGGCCTTGGGATCGTAGACATGGTGATAGGCGCGGTCGACCCGGCCCTCGCCATAGCCGCCGATGATATGCATCCGGCCTTCCCAGGCGGTGGCCCAGGCCATCTCGCTGCGGGGCAGCGGCAGCGCCGCCCGGGGAACCCAGCGGCCTGCGGGACCCGCGGGGGCGGGGCTGTCGGTGACGCGCTGCGCCTCCTGGTCGGGCATGAGATGGCCCATCGTCCCACCGCCCTGGAGACGGGCGAAAGGTTCGGGAGAGGAGGGCGCGTCGGGCAGCGTCGCGTGGCCGGCGTGTTGAGCGGCGGCTGCGCGGGCGCCTGCCACCCCGGCGAGGCTCGTGGCGAGAAATAGTCGGCGATCCATGCGTGTCTCCCTCGTCGGAAGCCTAGCGAAAGCGGTAGCATAGCAACAAAAGCCCGCCGTCCGAACTTATCCCGATAACCTTCGAGGAGATCCCGTGATGACCATCGTCGAGAAGCTCAAGACCGTCCATGGCGAGCATCCCGGCCATTGGTTCAGCCTTTTCACCAGGGGCGGACATGTCATCACCGGCCGGATCCTCGATCTTGGCGAAACGATAGCGCTTGAAGCGGGCAAGGAAGTCGCCGAAGTTCCCGCCGACCGCGTCGAGGCTTTTTCGCACCGACCGCTTTAACCGGACAGGGCATGAGCTTTTTCGCAAGCCTCGGCGAACGCCTGAAGGGGCAGCCTTTCGCCACCTTCGAGCGGCTGGTATGGCCGACCGCGGGCGAGGTGCCGCCGCAGCCGGCCGAAGGGCTGGGGCAGTTCTACTGGCATTTCGTGCGTCAGGCGAAAGGCCTGTTCCTCGGCCTCATCGGGGCGGGGCTGGCGGTGGCATTGCTCGATGCCGCGATCCCGGTCTTCATGGGCAAGATCGTCACCTTGGTCACGACCCATAGCGGGACGGAGGCCCTGGACGAAGTATGGCCGACGCTTTTGGGCATGGGCTTCGTCATCCTGGTCTGCCGGCCGTTCGCGATCCTCTGCCGTAGTCTCCTGGCCAACCAGGCCATCGCGCCGGGCTTCTCGAACCTCGTGCGGTGGCAGAGCCATTGGCATGTGGTTCGGCAATCCTGGTCCTTCTTCCAGAACGATTTCGCCGGGCGGATCGCCAACAAGGTGATGCAGACTGGCCCGGCGCTTCGGGAAAGCGTCGTCGCGATGGGCGATGCGGTCTGGTACATCATCGTCTATGGCACCACGGCGCTGGTCCTGCTGGCCCATGCCGATCTCTGGCTCGCGCTACCAGTGGTGATCTGGTTCGGCGTCTATGTGCTGCTGCTGCGGAGCTTCGTGCCGCGGTTGCGCGAGAGGTCCCGGATCATGTCCGAGGCGCGGTCGGTGATGACCGGCCGGATCGTCGACAGCTATACGAACATCCTGACGGTGAAGCTTTTCGCCCGGTCGCGCGAGGAAGACCTCTATGTGCGCGACTCGATAGATTCCCATACCCATAAATTCCATGGCCAGCTTCGGCTCGTGACGCGGATGGTGTTCTTCCTGGCGACCATCAATGCCGCCCTGATCGTCGGCACCGCCGGGCCTGCGACGCTCCTGGCCTTGCAGGGGAAGATTCCGGTCGGAACGGTCGCCATGGTCCTGCCGCTCACCTGGCAGCTTGTGGCCATGTCCGGCTGGGTCGCCTTCCAGGTCACGGCGATCTTTGAAAACGTCGGCGTCGTCCAGGAAGGCGCCGGCACCATCGCCCGGCCCCTGGAACATCTCGACCGGGCCGATGCCAAGGTATTGACCGTGAATCGCGGCGACATCCGCTTCGAAGACGTGAATTTCGCCTATGGCGGCCGAACCGGCATCATCAACGACCTCAACCTCCATATCCGTCCGGGGGAGAAGATCGGGCTGGTCGGCCGGTCCGGGGCCGGGAAATCGACGATCGTCAACCTGCTCCTGCGCTTCTTCGCGCTGGAACGGGGGCGAATCCTGATCGACGGCCAGGACATCGCCCAGGTGACGCAGGATTCGCTGCGGTCGCAGATTTCGGTGGTGACCCAGGACACCTCGCTCTTGCATCGCTCGATCCGGGACAACATCCTCTACGGCAAACCGGGAGCCAGCGAAGCGGAAGTCATCGAAGCCGCGCGTGGCGCCGAGGCCCATGATTTCATCCTGGCCCTCGAAGATCTCCACGAGAGACAGGGCTATGACGCCCATGTGGGCGAACGGGGCGTGAAGCTCTCCGGGGGGCAACGGCAGCGCATCGCCATCGCGCGGGTCATCCTGAAGGATGCGCCGATCCTGGTGCTCGACGAGGCGACCTCGGCCCTGGACAGCGAGGTCGAGGCGGCCATCCAGGCGAGCCTCGGCACCCTCATGGAGCATAAGACGGTCATCGCCGTGGCACACCGGCTTTCCACTATCGCGCGAATGGATCGGCTGGTGATTCTCGACCGGGGCCGCATCGTGGAACAGGGCACCCATGCCGAGCTTCTGCGCCTTAATGGCCATTACGCCAAACTTTGGAAGCGGCAGTCGGGCGGCTTTCTCGACGACAGCCTTGAGATGTCTGAGGCCAAGTGACTTCTCGCACAGCGCGAGGGGATGTAAGCCAATACTATCGCCCTATATCTTGCAGTGGATATGGAGGTCGCGGATGCCCTGTAATGGCGAACCTGAACTGCGGGACATCTTGGCCGATCCGCTTCTCTGGGCGGTGATGGAGGCCGACGGCGTCACGACGGAAGAACTTGAGGAAGTGATCCGTCATGCCCGCGATGGTCAAACCCAGGACTGACCGCTTCTGCCGGCTTTTGCCGGCGCTTGCGCTCCTCTTATGGGCCGGAGCTGTTCAGGCTGCTCCCCATTCTTCTCCCCGAACTGTTTCAAACGCTCCCGAAATTGTCCAAATCCCCGCAAACGGCGCCGCGGGCGATCCGATCTCCCTGACGGCTTATCTTTTGCGTCCCCCAGGCGCGGGGCCTTTTCCGGCTGTCGTCGCGCTTCATGGCTGCGGTGGTCTCTTCGGTCAGCGAGGCACGCTGACAGCCAGACATCGCGAATGGGGCGAGCGGTTGGCAGCGGCGGGTTATGCCGTGCTTTTCCCCGATAGCTTCACGCCGCGCGGCGTGAGCGAGATTTGCACCCGGCATGGCAGCAACGGCATCCTGCCGGAGCGGGAAAGGGCGCGAGATGCCTTCACCGCCCTCAGATGGCTCAGGACTCAGGCCTTCGTGCGGGCCGACGCGGTCGGTGTTCTCGGTTGGTCCAATGGCGGCAGCACCGTGCTGGGCGCGGTAGATGTCCACCAGCCGGCCCGCGAGGCGGCAACGACACCCTGGCGGTTCGCCGTGGCTTTCTATCCCGGCTGCCGGACGGCCGATGCCCGGCGTTCGACGTGGCGGAGCGACGTGCCTTTGCTGATCCTGATCGGTGAGGCGGACAACTGGACGCCGGCGGCTCCCTGCCTCGATCTGGCGCGGAAGGCGAAGGATCTGGGGGAGCCGGTCGAGATCGTGACCTATCCCGGCGCCTACCACGACTTCGATGCACCGGGGATGGCGCTGCACGAGATGGCAGGGATCAGGACTGGAAGCGGCAAGGCCATGGTCGGCACGGATCCCGCCGCGCGCGCTGCCGCCATCCCGCGCGCCATGGATTTTATGGAGCGTCTTTCGCGCTAGTGGTGGTCGGGGATCTGGTCCCCGCCGATGAAATTCTCGAACTTGGTGCGCTCGCCATCGAAGCGGAGCGTGACCTTGCCGATAGGGCCGTGGCGCTGCTTGGCGATGATGACTTCGCCGGTGCCGTGGACCTGCTGCAAGCGCTCGTGCCAATGTTGGTAGCGCTCGTTGAACTTGTCGTCGTTCTCTTCCGGCCGGCGCATCGGCTCGGCGCGGTCGAGGTAATATTCCTCGCGGAAGACGAACATGACGACATCGGCGTCCTGCTCGATGGAGCCTGATTCGCGCAGGTCCGAGAGCATCGGCCGCTTGTCCTCGCGCTGTTCCACCGCACGGGAAAGCTGCGAAAGAGCCAGGACCGGCACGGCGAGTTCCTTGGCGAGAGCTTTAAGCCCCCGCGTGATCTCGGAGATTTCCTGGACGCGGTTTTCGGGGCCTCTGCCGTCGCCACCTCCACGCAGAAGCTGGAGATAATCGACCACGATCATGTGCAAGCCCTGCTGGCGCTGCAGCCGCCGGGCGCGGGTACGGAGCGCCGCGATGCTGAGGGCGGGCGTGTCGTCGATGAAGAGGGGCACCGAGGCCAGTTTCTGGCTCGCCTGGACGAAACGATCGAAATCCTCGTGGGAGACATCGCCTCGCCGGATACGGTCCGAGGCCACACCGGATTCTTCCGAAAGCACGCGGGTCGCGAGCTGCTCGCTGGACATTTCGAGCGAGAAGAACCCTACGATGCCGCCGTCTTCGGCCACGGTGCGGCCGTCCGCGGCCTTGCCCGACCGATAGGTTTTGGCCGCGTGAAAAGCAATATTGGTGGCGAGCGCGGTCTTGCCCATGGAAGGCCGGCCCGCGAGGATGATCAGGTCCGAAGGATGGAAGCCGCCCAGAAGCTTGTCGAGATCGGTGAAGCCGGTTGAAACGCCGGTCGTCTTGCCTTCGCGCTTGAAGGCCGCCTCCGCGAGGTTGATCGCGATCGTCAGCGCGCTGGAAAAAGCCGCGAAGCCGCCCTCGAACTGGCCGGAAGTCGCAAGCTCGAAAAGCCGTTTCTCCGCGGTCTCGATCTGGGCCTGGGCGTGATGGTCGAGGTCATGGGAGAAAGCTTCATTGACCACGTCCTCGCCCAGGGTGATGAGCTGGCGGCGCAGATGGAGATCGTGGATCGTCCGGCCGTAGTCCTCGGAATTGATGATCGTGACGACCGAAGCGGCGAGCCGGGCCAGATATTGCGCCCCCCCGATCTCGGCCAGCGCGCCGTCCTGGTCGAAGAGGTTCTTGAGCGTGACCGGGTTGGCGATCTGCCCGCGCTCGATCAGCTTCGCGATGGCCTCGAAGATGCGGCCATGCACCGCCTCGCTGAAATGGCTCGCGACCAGGAATTCCGAGACCCGGTGATAGGCCTGGTTGTTGACCAGGATCGCGCCCAGCAGGGCCTGCTCCGCTTCGACGTTCTGGGGCGGCGCGCGGTAGCCGATGCCGTCGCCGTCGCGCAGCGGCGTCACATTGGGAGCGGAGATGGGATCCATGACGGCGATCTTACTGCCGGAAGCTATCCACAGGCAGGGCTAAAAAAGTCCACAGCCTGTGGAAAACGGGGGTGGCTTCAGGCGGCCCGGTCGTTCGCCACGGAAGTCTTCGCCTCCTGCGCGTGGGCGCGCTCCCAATCGATCATATAGTCGCGGGTCAGCGGGACCGCGTCGACCTTCTTCGCGAGTTGGATCTGGAAGACCATATGGGCCTGGCGCCGGAAGGCCACCTCGCAGCCTGCGAGATAGAACTCCCACATCCGGCAGAAGCGTTCGTCGTAGACCGCCTTGATCTTGTCGCGATTGGCGAAGAAGCGCTGGCGCCACAGGCGCAGGGTCTCGGCGTAATGCAGCCGAAGAATCTCGACATCGGTCACGAGAAGCTTCGCCCGTTCGACCACGGGCATAACTTCGCTGAGCGCCGGACAATAGCCGCCGGGGAAGATGTATTTCCGGATCCAGGCGTTGGTTTGCCCGGGACCGTCGCTTCGCCCGATCGAATGGAGCACGGCCACCCCATCGTCGGTCAGCAGCCCGTTTACCTTGTTGAAGAAGGTCTCGTATTGCATCGCGCCGACATGCTCGAACATGCCGACCGAGACGATGCGATCGTAGCTGCCTTTGGCGTTGCGGTAATCCACAAGCTCGAATTTCACCCGGTCGGAGAGGCCGAGTTCGGCGGCCCGCCGCTGGGCGACCTTGAGTTGCTCGACCGATAGGGTCAGGCCGGTCACCTGCGCCCCGCATTCCTGAGCCAGATAAAGCGCGAGGCCGCCCCAGCCGCAGCCGATATCGAGCACCCGCATGCCGGGCTCAATCAGCAGCTTTGCCGCGAGATGGCGTTTCTTGTCGGCTTGGGCCTGCTCCAGCGAGACTTCAGGATTGGCGAAATAAGCGCAGGAATATTGGCGATCGGCCTCCAGAAAAAGGTCGTAAAGCGTGGCCGAGAGATCGTAATGATGGGCCACGTTCCGTCGCGACCGCTCGAGCGGATTATGCTGCTGGAGCCAGCGGAAGCGATGGCCAAGTCCGTCGTAGAGCGGGGTGATGATCGACTTGGGAATTGAGTTCGTATTGAGCGCGAAAAAGTCGATGAGTTCGAAGGCGCCGCCGTTCTCGACGGTCAGCGTCCCGTCCATATAGGTTTCACCCGTATAGAGTGTGGGATGCAGGAGGATCTTACGTTCCGCCGCCCGCGTCTTGATCCGGATCGAAAGCGAGGGACCCGGCTCACCGGAAAAAACATGTGCCTTTCCGGTCGAGTCGACGACCCGGAGCGTTCCTTTGCGGACAAGATATCGGAGCAGATGCGCCAAGAGCATCCAAAACCCTCCAATTGACCCGACTATTTCATTGACATTACTATTATCAATGGATTTGCGCCTGACAAGGCTCACAAAGGGCTAAGGCCTGCGCCTTCTGCAAGGCCGGGTCTCCCGCAAAGCATGTCCCGACCGGTTTTCCTCGCACACTCCGCCGCACATTCGCGTGAGAGAAGGCCGCGCTGGTTTGTATTGATCCTCCCCTATGAGACCATCGCGCGACTTGTTGGTTTCAAAACAAATGGGGAGAAATTCATGAGACGGATCTTCGGGGTCGCGCTGGCGGGCACGCTACTTTTTGCTGGAACGACCTGGGCGCAGCAGCCCGATTTCTCCAAGGTTGAGATCAAGACGACCGATCTCGGGCATCGCACTTATATGATGGAAGGCTCGGGTGGCAATATGACCGTCGCGGTGGGGGATGACGCAACGATCCAGGTGGATGGCGAGTTCGCGCCGCTCCACGATAAGATCAAAGCCGCCGTCATGGCGGTTTCCAAAGCGCCGGTCCGATACCTCGTGAATACCCATTATCACGGCGACCATACCGGTGGTAACGCGCCCTTCGCCAAGGACGGCATCGAGATCGTTGCCCATTCCAACGTAAAGAAGCGGCTCGCCGAAGGGACGACAAATGCGCTGACCGGCGCCAAGACCGCGCCCGCGGCCCCAGGTGCGCTGCCGGGCAAGACCTACGAAAGCGCCTTGGCGCTTCGGGTAAAGGGCCGGAAGGCTCAGCTCGGCCACATCAAGAACGCCCATACGGACGGCGACACCTATGTCTGGTTCGCCGATGCTAATGTGCTCTCGACCGGCGATATCGTCACGCTCGGCACCCGCTACCCCAATATCGATGTGGGGGTCGGCGGCAATATCAAGGGGATGATCGCCGGTACGGACCTCTACCTGAAGCTCGCTGACAACAAGACCAAGATCGTCCCCGGCCACGGTCCTCTCATCGACAAGGCGCAGTTGAAGGTCTATCGGCAGATGCTGGTGACGGCTCGCGATCGGGTCGCCAAGCTGATCGCCCAGAAGAAGACCGAAGACGATGCCGTGGCCGCGCGACCGCTCACGGACATCCAGACCAGGATCGGGGCGCCCCAGGAGGGCAGCGACAATTTCGTGCGCCTCGTCTACCGCTCCTTGAAGCCGGTGAAAAAGGCCTGAGGCAAAGAAAACCCCCTCTCCCGCGCCAGGCGGGAGAGGGGTTGATCATTAAACTCTGAAGCGTCAGGCGGTCGGAGCCGCTTCTTCCGCCGGAGCCTCGGGCTGCGCGTCGTCGTCGCCGCCCAGGACCTCTTCCGCCGCAGCGCGGATCGGATCGACGCCCTTGGCCTGCATCTCGGCCTCTTCGGCCGATTGCGCGACGTTGACGGTGATCGCGACCGAGACTTCCGGATGCAGGACGACCCGCATCTTGTGGAGGCCCAGGGTCTTGATCGTCGTCTCGAGCACGATCTGGCCGCGCGTGACACTGAAGCCCGCGTCGGTCACTGCGGTCGCGATGTCGCGGCCGCTGACCGAACCATAGAGCTGCCCGCTTTCGCCGGCCTGACGGATCAGCACGACCTTGAGGCCGTCGAGCTTCTTGGCGACCTGCTCGGCTTCCGACTTCCGGGTCAGGTTCTGCGCCTCGAGCTGGACGCGCTGCTTCTCGAACACGGCCATATTGGCCTTGGTCGCGCGGAGCGCCTTTTTCTGCGGCAGCAGGAAGTTGCGCGCGAAACCGGGGCGCACCTTCACGGTCTGGCCCATCTGGCCGAGTTTTTCGACTCGTTCCAGGAGGATGACTTCTACCATCTCGTTCCTCCTACTTCACGATATAGGGCAGGAGACCCAGGAAGCGGGCGCGCTTGATCGCCTGGGAAAGCTCGCGCTGCTTCTTGGTCGAGACTGCGGTGATGCGGCTCGGGACGATCTTGCCGCGCTCGGAGATGAAGCGCTGCAGGAGTTTGATGTCCTTGTAGTCGATCTTGGGCGCATTGGGGCCCGAGAAGGGGCAGGACTTGCGCCGCCGGAAGAAGGGACGGCGCTGACCGCCACCACCGCCTCGGCCCCGTTCCCCACGTTCCTCGCGGTCGCCGCCGCCAGCCGTAATATCGGTCATGCCTCGCCTCCCTCAACAGGCGCCACCGGAGCGTCGCCATAGCCGCGGTCGCCGTATCCACCGCCGCCGTATCCACCGCGCTCGCCGAAGCCGCCGCGCTCACCGAAGCCCCGACGGGGCCGGTCGTCGCCGCGTCCGCGGTTCTGCATGACGGCGGACGGGCCTTCTTCGAGCTCGTCGACGCGAACCGTCATGTAGCGGAGGATGTCTTCGTTGATCCGCATCGTCCGCTCCATCTCGGCGACCGCCGCGGGCGGGGCGTCGATGTTGAAGAGCACGTAATGGCCCTTGCGGTTCTTCTTGATGCGGAAGGTGATGTTGCGGAGACCCCAGTATTCCCGCTTCGCGACAGTCCCGCCGTTTTCGGTCAGGGTTGCCGTGAAGGTGTCGCAGAGGGTGTCCACCTGCGTCGCCGAGATATCCTGGCGCGCAATAAACACGTTTTCATAAAGTGGCATAGGTTGCTGTCCCTTTTGGCTTTTAGCGGCCCGGAGCTGGTCGACACTCGACAACAGCCGAACGGACCTAGCCGACGCGAAGGCCGGCAAGGAGCAAGGCGCGGGACTATACATATCTACGGCGCGGTTGCAAGCGCTTGACACCTTGGACCCGCTGCGTATGAGTGCGGATGAGTGTCGGGGGAGGCTTGAGCGACGATGACCAGGGCATTGGTATTTCCGGGGCAGGGCTCCCAGGCGGTTGGCATGGGCAAGGAACTTGCGGAGGCTTTCCCCACCGCGCGCCGCACCTTCGACGAGGTCGACGAGGCGCTGGGCCAGAAACTCTCGCAGCTCATGTTCGAAGGACCCGAGAGCGACCTTATTCTGACGGAGAACGCGCAGCCCGCCCTGATGGCGGTGAGCCTCGCCGTGGCGCGCGTCCTGGCCGAGGGCGGCTTCGATCTGTCGAAGCAGGCGGTTTTCGTGGCGGGGCATTCGCTCGGCGAATATTCGGCGCTCGCGGCCGCCGGGGCGATTGCGGTGCCTGATGCCGCTCGCCTCCTGAAGCGGCGCGGACAGGCCATGCAACGCGCCGTGCCGGTGGGCGTCGGCGCGATGGCGGCTTTGCTCGGCCTCGAACTCGACGCGGCGCGGGAGATCGCCGCCGCCGCGGCCCAGGGTCAGGTCTGTGCCGCCGCCAACGACAACGGCGCGGGGCAGGTCGTGGTGAGCGGCGACAAGGCCGCGGTCGAGCGCGCCATCGCTATTGCCGCCGAACGCGGGGCCAGGCGGTCCATGCTGCTTCCCGTAAGCGCCCCCTTCCATTGTCCCCTGATGGCCCCGGCCGCCGAGGCGATGCGGGAGGCGCTCGCCGGCATCACTGTTTCCGCGCCGAAAGTTCCGGTCGTTGCCAATGTGACCGCCGAGGCGGTGAGCGATCCGGATCGGATCCGCGCTCTCCTCGTGGAGCAGGTGACCGGCCTAGTGCGCTGGCGCGAAAGCGTTCTTTATATGAAGGCGCAGGGGGTTGATCAGACCGTCGAGGTGGGCTCCGGCAAGATCCTGAGCGGCCTTATCCGCCGGATCGACAAGGAAGTCGCCACGACCTCGGTCGGCACGCCCGCCGATATCGACGCCTTCCTGAAGTCGCTCTAGGAGCTGCCGACATGTTCGATCTCACCGGCAAAAGCGCGCTTGTCACCGGCGCTTCGGGCGGCATCGGGGGAGCGATCGCCAAGGCGCTCCACGGTGCCGGCGCCGTGGTGATGCTGGCGGGGACCCGGCGCGACGCGCTCGACAAGCTGGCGGCGGAACTGGGCTCGCGAGTCCATGTGGAGACGGCCGATCTCGGGGATGCGGCGGCCGCCGACGTGCTGGTCAAGGCCTGCGACTCGGCGATGGGAAAGCTCGATATCCTGGTGAACAACGCGGGTCTCACCAAGGATAATCTGATGATCCGCATGAAGGACGAGGAATGGGCCAAGGTCCTCGACGTCAATCTAGGTGCTGGCTTCCGGCTGGCGCGCGGGGCCTTGCGCGGCATGATGAAGCGGCGCACCGGCCGGATCGTCAATATCACCTCGGTGGTGGGCGCCACGGGCAATCCGGGCCAGGCCAATTACGCGGCGTCGAAAGCCGGCATGGTGGGCTTCTCGAAATCCCTCGCGCTGGAGGTCGCATCCCGCGGAATCACTGTGAATTGCGTGGCGCCGGGCTTCATCGCCACGGCCATGACCGACGTGCTGAACGACGAGCAGAAGGGGCGGATCACGGGCTCCATTCCGCTGGGCCAGATCGGCAAGCCCGAGGATGTGGCAGCCTGCGTGCTCTTCCTGGCGAGCGACGAGGCGGGCTATGTCACCGGCCAGACGATCCACGTCAATGGCGGTCTGGCGATGATCTGATCTGAGGCTCCGGAAGCGGTTTTCTTCGCAAGTGCGGTACTGGCAATGTCCTATGAATCATGTTATGTGACGGCGCTTTCAAGGTAATCCCTGGGCCTTAATCCTGGGGCGTAAGGGGCGGTAGAGCGGTTTGTTCGCGCCCCTTGTCAAAGCCGAAACCCGATCTTTCTTTAGTGGAAAGACTGTCAATTCTCCCGAGGTACGATGCTATGAGCGATGTCGCGGATCGAGTTAAGAAAATTGTCGTCGAACATCTTGGTGTCGACGAGGCCAAGGTGACTGAGAATGCGAGCTTCATCGACGACCTCGGTGCGGACAGCCTCGACACCGTCGAACTCGTCATGGCCTTCGAAGAAGAGTTCGGCTGCGAGATCCCTGATGACGCCGCGGAAAAGATCGTGACCGTCAAGGATGCGGTCAGCTTCATCGAGGCTCATTCCTGACATAACTCAGGTATTCTAGATGGATATCACGCGTCGGGTGGTCGTCACCGGTATCGGGGCGGTCACTCCTCTTGGCATCGGCGCAGAGCGGGTCTGGAAACAGATCCTGGAAAGCCAATCCGGCATCCGCGCCATTCAATCCTTCGACGTTTCCGACCTGCCCGCGAAGATCGCCGGGCAGGTGCCGAGAGGTGAAACCTCCGAAGGGCTCTTCAACCCTGACGACTGGATCCCGACCAAGGACCAGCGCAAGATGGATGAATTCATCGTCTTTGCGATGGGCGCGGCCGTGGAAGCGGTCGAGGATTCCGGCTGGAAGCCCGAGGACCAGGAGTCGAAGGACCGCACCGGCGTCATGATCGGCTCCGGCATCGGCGGACTGCCGAGCATCATGGAGGGTGCGATCACCCTTCAGGAAAAGGGTCCCCGGCGGATTTCGCCCTTCTTCATCCCCCAGAGCCTCATCAACCTCGCGTCGGGCCACGTCTCGATCCGCTACGGTTTTAGCGGGCCGAACCATGCGGTGGTGACCGCCTGTTCGACCGGCGCCCATGCGATCGGTGACGCGGCGCGGCTCATCATGTGGGATGACGCGGACGTCATGGTCTGCGGCGGCGCCGAGGCGGCGATCTGCCGGCTCGGCCTCGCGGGTTTCGCGGCGGCGCGGGCGCTTTCCACCAATTTCAACGATACGCCAACCCGGGCGTCGCGGCCCTGGGACAAGGACCGCGACGGCTTCGTCATGGGCGAGGGCTCGGGCGTACTTGTGCTGGAAGAGCTTGAGCACGCCAAGAAGCGGGGCGCCAAAATCTATGCCGAGGTCATCGGCTACGGCATGTCGGGCGACGCCTATCACATCACGGCACCGACCGAGGACGGACGGGGCGCTTTCCGCGCCATGCAGAACGCGCTGAAGCGCGCCAATCTCAACCCCGACCAGATCGATTATGTGAACGCCCATGGCACTTCGACGCCGCTGGGCGACGAGATCGAATTGGGCGCGGTGAAGCGGCTCTTCGGCGACCACGCCTATAAGCTCTCGATGTCCTCGACCAAGTCGGCGATCGGGCATCTTCTGGGCGCGGCCGGCAGCGTGGAGGCGATATTCTCTATCCTGGCGCTGCGTGATGGCGTGGTGCCGCCGACGCTCAACCTCGAAAACCCGTCGGAAGGCTGCGACATCGATCTGGTCCCGCTTCAGGCCAAGGAAAAGAAATTGCGTTACGCGCTTTCCAATTCCTTCGGTTTCGGCGGCACCAACGCTTCGCTGATCTTCGCCCCGGCGCCCTAAATCAGGATGGGACGGCGGTCCTGGCCTTGGCTGGTCGGAACCGCCGCTCTCCTGGTGATTGTTGGCATTACCGCTGTTGGCTGGTCCGATTATCAAAGCCCCGGACCGCTCGCCGAAAACCGAATTATCGTCATCCCGCGCGGGGCAGGACTGCGCGCCGTGGGCCAGCAGCTTGCCGAGGCGGGGGTGATCACTCATCCCTGGGTCTTCATCGCGGGAACCGCCTTGGACAAGCGCAGCGGCGCCTTGAAGGCGGGGGAATATGAGTTTCCGGCGGCCGTCGCGCCCCGGGACGCCGCAGCCCTTATCGCTTCGGGGCGCACGGTCCGGCATAAGCTGACCGTTCCCGAAGGGACAACCAGCGCCATGGTAGTGGCCCTGGTGAAGGCGCAAACCGCCCTCGACGGCGCCATCGACGCTCCACCCTCCGAGGGCGTTCTGCTGCCTGATACCTATCTCTATTCCCTGGGCGACAAGCGCCAGGAGATCATCGATCGCATGCGTCGGGGCATGAGCCGGGCGCTCGAAGGGTTGTGGGCCGAGCGCAGCCCCGATCTCCCTCTCTCCAGCCCCGGCGAGGCAGTGGCGCTCGCCTCGATCGTCGAACGGGAGACCGCGAGGGACGACGAACGTTCACGGGTGGCGGCCGTTTATCTCAATCGTCTCAAGATTGGCATGAGGCTCCAAGCCGATCCCACCGTGATCTATGCCTTGAGCGAGGGCAGGGGAACGCTGGATCGCCCTTTGAACCATGACGACCTGGCTTTGGCGTCGCCCTTCAATACCTATGTGGCGAAGGGCCTGCCGCCGACCCCGATCGGTAATCCAGGGCTCGCTTCGCTCAAAGCGGTGCTTCATCCGGCCGGGAGCGACGAACTCTACTTCGTCGCGGAAGGGCAGCAGGGTCGGCACCTTTTTGCCAGGACGCTCGCGGAACACAACCGCAACGTCGCGGCATTGCGCCGCCTACAGAGCGGCCAATGAAGCATCGCGGCTGAAGGCAAGCTGGGCTATAACCCTGCCGTCCATGACAGCCTGAGGTCCCCACGAGCATGAGCGTCGCCAGCATGACGGGATTCGCCCGCGCCGAGGGCCAGGACGCTACCGTCTCCTGGGCTTGGGAGGTCAAGAGCGTCAACGGCAAGTCGCTGGACCTCCGTTTTCGCCTGCCGCCCGGCTACGACCAGTTGGAAGTCCCGATGAGGACAGCGCTTGTCCAGCGGCTGAAGCGCGGCAATGTTTCGGTTTCGCTGAATATCGTGAAAGCGGCTGGTTCGGGCGGGCTCCGGATCAACCGGGAGGTGCTGGCACAGGTCATCGCGGTGGCTCGCGAGATCGAGACCCAACTCGATGTCGCACCGGCCCGCATCGACGGCATCCTGTCCCTGCGCGGCGTTCTCGATAGCGGCGAGGAACCGGCCGATCCGGAAGCCCATGAGAAGCGGGTCGCCATCATATTGAAAGACGGAGAGCGGGCGCTCGGCGAGCTTGCCTCGATGCGACTCGGCGAAGGCGCGCGGTTGAAGGATGTGTTGGAAGCGCGGCTTGCGGAGGTCGAGGGCTTCGTCGCCCGGGCCGAGGCGAGCGCCGCGACCCAGCCGGCAGCCTTGAAGGCGCGTCTCAGGGATCTGGTGCGCACGCTTCTCGACGCGAGCCCCACGCTGCCGGAGGAACGGCTGGCGCAGGAGGCGGCTCTCCTGGTCGCGAAGGCGGATGTGCGGGAGGAACTCGACCGGCTGACGGCTCATATCGCCGCCGCCCGGGACCTCCTTGCCGAGGGTGCCGCGATCGGGCGACGTTTCGATTTTCTCTGCCAGGAGTTCAATCGCGAGGCCAATACGCTCTGTTCCAAATCCGCGGATGTGGAACTGACCCGCATCGGTCTTGCGCTCAAAGCATCGATCGAACAGCTGAGAGAGCAGGTTCAGAACATTGAGTAAGGCTTCCATCAAGAAAGTCCCTCCCTCTCCTTTGGAGAGGCGCCGGGGACTAGCCCTGGTGCTGTCCTCCCCCTCGGGTGCGGGGAAGACGACCATCACGCGCCGGCTTTTGGATATCGATCCGGAGCTGCGGATTTCGGTCTCTGCGACCACTCGGCCGAAGCGGCCCGGCGAAGTCGAGGGCGTCCACTATTTCTTCGTCGACGAGCCCCAATTCCGCCGCATGATCGCCAAGGGAGAATTGCTCGAATATGCCGAGGTCTTTGGCAATCTCTATGGCACGCCCAAGGCGCCGGTGGACGCGATGCTGGGGCAGGGGCTCGATGTGGTGGCGGACGTCGATTGGCAGGGCACCCAGCAATTGCGCCAGAGTTTTCGGGACGACATGGTCAGCATCTTCGTCCTGCCGCCTTCCATCGATGAACTCGAGAGGCGGTTGCGGGCGCGGGCGCAGGATGGGGAGGAGGTCGTGCAGAGCCGCATGGCTCTGGCCGAATCCGAGATCAGCCATTGGCCCGAATACGACTATGTGATCGTGAACGACGACCTCGACGAGACCCTGGACACCGTCAGCTCGATCCTGAAGGTCGAGCGCCTGAAGCGGCTGCGCCGGCTGGGGCTGACGGATTTCGTCAGGGATCTGCGGCGCGGAGGTTAAGCGTCCGGTCTATCCGCGCAGCTCTTCGAAAGCTCGGGCGAGCCCGCAGAATTCCTCGACCGAGAGTTCCTCGGCGCGCGCCGTCGGGGTAATCCCGGCGGCGGCGATGAGGCCGTCCGTATCGCCGCCCAGGCTCTTCAGGCTCTGGCGCAGCATCTTGCGGCGCTGACCGAAGGCTGCGGCGGTGACGCGTTCGAGGATCTCCAGCGCGCAGGCGCCCAGGGGTTGGGGCCTGGGAACGATCTGCACGACGGTCGAGGTGACCTTGGGCGCCGGGACAAAGGCCTGGGGCGGTATGTCGAAACAGGGGCGGCAGGTCGCCCGCCATTGGACGGCTATCGAGAGCCGGCCATAGTCCTTGCTGCGCGGAGCGGCGGTCAGGCGTTGCGCCACCTCTTTCTGGAACATGAGGGTCAGGCTTTCGTAAGCCTCGATATTCGCCATCCAGCGCAGGAGCAGCGGCGTCGCGATATTATAGGGCAGATTGGCCACGATCTTCCGGGGGGACGGTGCCAAGGCTGCCGGATCGATTTCCAGCGCGTCTCCCGGCACCAGGGTTAGCCGGCCAGGCCAAGCGGCGGCAACCTCCTCAAGCGCCGCAAGGCAACGGTCATCCCGCTCGATGGCGGTGACCACCGCGCCCTGACTGAGCAGCGCGCGGGTAAGACCGCCCGGGCCGGGGCCGATCTCGATGACCTGGACGCCGTCCAGCGGACCGGCCGCGCGGGCAATCCGGCCGGTCAGATTGAGGTCGAGCAGGAAATTCTGGCCGAGCGACTTGCGGGCGGCGAGCCCGTGGCGCTGGATGACCTCCCGCAGGGGCGGAAGCTCTATCTGCGGCAGGTCAGGCAGCGTGGCGTTGCGCCCGGCGCTCGACCATTTCGCCTGCCAGCTTCAAGGCGGCGATCAGGCTTTCGGGGCTGGCGATCCCCTTGCCGGCTATATCGAAAGCGGTGCCGTGATCGGGCGAGGTCCGGATGAAGGGCAGGCCGAGGGTCACATTGACGCCCCGGTCGAAATCGATGGTCTTCAGCGGGATGAGCGCCTGGTCGTGATACATGCAGAGCGCCGCGTCATAATGCTTCCGCGCCTCGGCGTGGAAAAGGGTGTCGGCGGGAGCAGGGCCTGAAGCCGAGATGCCGAGGGCGCGCAACTGTTCCACCGCCGGGCGTATGATGTCGATCTCTTCGCGCCCGAGCGATCCATTTTCGCCGGCATGGGGATTGAGCGCGGCGACAGCGAGACGGGGCCGGTCGATGGCGAAATCCCGTTTGAGGCCTTCGGCCGTGATCCGCCCGGTGGTAACGATCTTTTCTGTCGTGAGGGCGGGTATCGCCTCCTTGAGCGACAGATGCACCGTCACCGGGATGACCCTGAGACCGGGGCAGGCCAGCATCATCACCGGGGTAA
Organism: Rhodospirillales bacterium; assembly: GCA_947473305.1. GTDB lineage: Bacteria > Pseudomonadota > Alphaproteobacteria > ATCC43930 > CGMCC-115725 > CANJCB01. Next base: position 174,872 of record CANJCB010000001.1, on the reverse strand, counting down.
CGCCGCCGGCGAGCGCGGCCAGGAATTCCGTATGGCCGGGGTGGGCGAAGCCGGCCTGGTAGAGGCATTCCTTGTTGATCGGATTGGTGACCATGGCCGAAGCCTGGCCTTTTTGAATGAGATCGACCGCGGTTTCGATCGCGGCGATGACCGAAGCGGAATTGGCGGCTTCGGCCTGTCCCGGCGTCACCGGGGCGGGCAGGGGACGGGCCAGAACAGGCAATGCTCTGGCGAATATCCGATTGGCGTCTTCTGGCCGCGTGATTGTTTCCAGCGCGCCGGTCCAGTCCATCGCCCTCGCCAGGGAACGCAGCCTTTCAGGATCGTCGATCAGGAAAAAGGGAGGGACTCCCTCGGCCCGCCGCGACCACGCCTTGAGCGCGATCTCCCCCCCGATGCCCGCTGGTTCGCCCATGGTGAGGGCCAGCGGAGCGCTCATACACGCATATCGACAAAGGCAATGCGCCGAAGATCCCGAAGATAGCGGCGGGCGAGGGTGTCGAGCCGCTGCTTGCCGATCATATCGGCCATCTGTTCCCGGGTTGGGGCCGCATCGCCGGCATCCTGACGCTCGCAAACCATCAGCACCCCCATGCCGCCGCGAAGCGCGAGGGGCTTGCTGGCTTCGGCCACTTTAAGCGCCAGAACCACCTCGCGAACTTCTGCGGGCAGATCCGACACCTTGATTTGCCCGATGTCGCCGGAGAGATCGGGGGATTGCTCCCGCCCGATGCGGGACATCTCACCGCAACTCTTGGCCTGGTCGGCTGCGGCTTGCGCCTTGGCGATCACCGCGTTTCGCTCGGTGGGGGACGCGTTTGCGGCCAAGGGGAAGACCACCTGGGAAAGCGACAGCATCGTGTCGCCATTGCTGTGGGGCAGCTTTTTATCGATGAGGTAGAGAATATAGATGCCGCCTGCGGACCGGACGGGCGGGGAAAGTTCCCCCATATTCATCCGCTCGACCGCGCCACCCAGTTCCGGCCCGAGCTGGGCCGGGGCCATCCAGCCGACGTCGCCGCCGACCGCCGCCGTCGGCGATTGCGAGAATTGCTGGGCAACGGCGGCAAAGCTGGCGCCATTCCGGATCTGGTCGCTCAAGCGGGCGGCGAGACGAAGGACCTCGTCCTCCTGGCTCGGGTTGTCGACGGCCAGGAATATTTCCGCCACCCGGACCTGAGCCTGCCCGGAATTTTCGTTGTACTGTTGGAGCGCCTCGTTGATCTCGTCCTCGGAAACCTGCGCGTCCTGGAGCAGGCGGTTCTGCACCAGCTTGTTCCAGCTGAGAGAGGCGCGAATCTGATTGGTCAGCGTGCTTTCGGGAATTCCATTGGCCTTGAGGAATTGCTCAAGACCGCCTTTCGGCATCTTGTTCTGCGCCTCGATGCGCCCGACCGCCGCGGCAATTTCTCTATCGGCGGCGGTGATGCTGTTGCGCTTGGCCTCTTGCATCTGCAGCGTTTCATCAACGAGGGATCGAAGCACCTGGCCCACCATGCGCTGGCGGGTCTGTTCGTTGTCCTCAAGCCCGGAAGATAAAAGGCCAAGCCGGATGCGCGCGGTCAGATCGCTGATCGAGATCACCTCGTCGTTGACGATGGCGGCGATCCGACTCTCCTGAGCCGACGCGACGGCTGAAGAAATCAGCAGCAGAAAGAGCACGAGGATTCGGAGCATGAAGGCCATACGCACAGTGATATCGGTCAACGAAGATGAAGGGGCGTAATCATACACCGGATGGCCCCGGCCTGTCTTCCCCAGCCTCTGCCTCTGATCCTGGCGCCCGATCTCAACGGGTAACGGTCTGGTTCGTCGACTGACTGCCGGTCGAGAAACCTTTGATCCCGACGTCGCCAAGATTCTTGAAGACGATGCTGAAGAGAAGCGTCGTGCCAGGGGTGACATCCCGGTCGCGCGTGCCGGATTGGGTCAAGGAGGTAACGAAGCTCAGGCACTCGTCCCGATAGATGAGCGCAATGCCGGATCCCAATGTCGCGCTGCCACTGCCGATATTGCGCGTGCCGCTGAGAGCCACGGACCAATATTGGCTGACCTGCGCGGTGAGGGCGCCCGTGACCTGATGGGAGGAAACCAGATCCGTGCTCGCGCCATTCGCTGAAAGTGCCACATAGTTGAGGTTGACGCGGAAGGTATCCGGCCCAGTGATGATCCCGAATTCCTGCCGGCGGGAGGCGAAGTCCTCCTTATCGAGACGAAAGCGATAAACCATGTCGAAAAAGGAGTCGGGCGACACGACGACACGCCCGACGATGTCGGATTTCTGATTCTCGACGCCGCTACCTATCGGGAAGCCCGCAATCTTCTGAAAGCGATAGCTCTGACCGACGATGAGACGCGTGCTTCCGCCGCCGTCGCCGTAGACGGCTGCCCTGAAGCCATAATCAACGCGCTGGCCGCCATCGACCCGGTCGTAGCCGGGAAAGCGGTTGGTGGAGAAGAGTTTCGTTTCGTCGAACTCGAAACCGCTGCTGTCGCTATTGGGAATGAGGGCCGAATTGCCCCCGACGGGCGCTCCGATGGCCGCGACAATGGGTTCGAACATCTGACTATATCCGTCACCCCGGCGTACCCAGGGATAACGCCAAGTAAGAGACATCTGGGGATAGGCTCGGCCGGTCAGCGCGTCTATCGGCCGGTTGGAGGGGGTCGGTTGCACATTCCTGGAGAAATAGCCATCGCCCCGCATGCTGGCGGTAAAGGTGAAGCGGTCGCCGATCAGACCGTTGAAGGGCCGCTCCCACAAGGTTCCCAGCGACAATCTTTGCAGGTTCGCCGCATTCGGACGGACGAGATTAAGGAGATTGGCGTTGGTGTTCCAGCGTCCGCCCAGGGCATCGGGCGTACTGACCCAGTTGATGCCTGCCGCGGGGGAGACGATCGCCTGGTTGCTGTCTCCAAACCCCGAGCGGAGACTCTGGAAGGAATAGGCGTCGATATTCGCATAGGTGCGATCCAGAAAGCCCTCGGCGAAGCCGTGGCTGGTCAGGAACGGCTCGCTGCCGCCGAAGCCGTAACGCCGGAGGTAGGTCTGATCCGAGGTGCGGCGGACATCGAAGCCGCCCCGCCAAACATCGTTGAGATCGAAGGATCCCTTGCTGAAAATGTGATAGCGGAAATCGTCCTTCGGCGGCGTGGGATTGGTGGCCGTGCCGAGTTGCAAGGGGGCATAGCCGGCGCTGCCTGAGGTCTGGAGACTGCCGTTCACAAAGCGCTGGCGATATTCGCCCGCGAAGATTTCCCCGCCCTTGCTTGTGAAAAGCGGGCTGAAGGTCATGTCCTTGTCGGGGGAAATCGCCCAGTAGTAGGGGATTTCGACCCGGGCTCCCAGGGTATTGGAATAGCCGAAGCTGGGCGCGAGAAAGCCGCTGCGGCGACGGACCGACGGGTCGGGATGGGAAAAATAGGGAAGATAGAAGACTGGAATCCCGTCGATCTCCATGAAGGCATCCCGGTATTCGACGAGCTGCAATTCCTTGTCGTGGGTGATCCGATCCGCCTCGATCTGCCAAAGCGGCGGCGAATTGGGATTCCGGGCGCAAAGATCGCAGGGCGAATAGACCGCGCGGCGCAGTTCCGTGCGATTGCCTTCGATACGCCGGCCGGCGTTGGCCGCGAGCCGCGACCGATCGCTCAACAGCATCCGGACGTCCTTGACGAAGCCGTCTCGGAGCTCTTGGGTGAGTTCCATGTATTCGGCGAAGACGATTTCTCCGGAGGGCGTCAAGAGGCTCACATGGCCTGACGCCGTCACAGTGTCGCTGCGCTGGTTATAGGTTACCGTATCGGCCAGAAGGACCTGGTCGTTCTGCGAAATTTCGACGTTGCCGCGCGCGACGATCAGCGACAGGTCCTGGTCGTATTGCACTTCGTTCGCGTTGAAGAGCACTGGCGATTGCCGGATCGACGAGGATGAAGCTATCCGGCCAGGCCGTCTTTCCTGCGCTGCTGCCGGTTCGTTCAACCAGAGCCCGAGCAGAGCCGTAAGGAGAACGATGCTCCCTGCCGCCAGGCTTCGCCGATGGCTCTTCCCCCCCATGAAGGCCATCAGCCATCCTCCAGGTGGAGAAGCAAGGTGGCCCCCAGGAGCCAGCTGACCCCCGTCGGGGTCCAGGCGGCGAGGATGACCGGGATGGTCGAGGAAAGGCCCAGCGCGAAGACGACGTTAGAGCCGAAATAGAGCAGGAAGCCCGCGCCGATGCCCCCGGATATCATCAAGGCGGTGCCGCCTCGCCGATGCATGCGGAGGCTGAAGGTGGCGGCGATCAGCACCATGGCGACGAACAGAAACGGGCGGGCCAGAAGCGCGTTGTAATAGAGCCGGTGGTGCTGGGTCGCGAAGCCCGATTCCTGAAGCAGCTTGATGAAGCCGGGCAGCTCCCAGAAGGACATGCTTTCAGGCGATGCGAAGCTTTCCTGGATCTTACGGGGCGTCAGATTGGTCGGGACAGTCAACTCGGTAAATGCCTCCGGCGGTTTATCGGGAGCCCAGCGCGTGCCATCGCGAACGCTCCAATAGCCGTCGCGCAGATGTGCCTCCCGCGCGTCGAGGCGAGCGCGTAGCCGGTTGTCATCATTGAAAAAAAGAACGATCACGTCCTCCAGGGCGATATCTCCGGATCCTAGTCGCTCGGCATGGATAACCGAATGGTTTCCTTCGTCGTCGCTCTGACGCAGCCAGAAGCCCGTATGGGAAAGGGAAAGCTGATCGCCGTTGCTGCGGAGGATGCGGTTCTCTAAAGCTTCGTAGCCGGCTTGCATGACCGAAGCGACCGGATTGAAGACCGTCACCGCGATGACGCCGATAACGAGCGCGCAAGTCACCGCCGGGGTCAGGAATTGCCATACCGAAATGCCGGCGGCGCGCGCGACCACAAGCTCGTTGCTGCGGGTCATGCGCCAGAACGCCATCATCGTCCCGAAGAGGATCGCGAAAGGCAGGATCTGCTGGGCCATATAGGGCTGTTTCAGGGCTGCCATGGCCAAAAGCGTTAGCAGGGTCGCTTCTGTCTTCACGCCCCCTCGGCGGATGAGTTCTATATAATCCAACAGGAACACGATGCTGGTCATCGCCAGGAAGATGCTGACGACCCACAGGAGGAACTGGCGGGCGATGTAGCGCGAAAGCGTTTTCCAGGGAGACATGCTATTCCGCCGGCGCCTCAGCCACACGCGCGGGGCGTCGCCGCGCATCGCGCCACAGGAGCCAATAGGTGGCAAGGATCGGCAGAATGACCATGACATAAAGGAGTGGGATCGCGGCAAGATTTCCGGCCGCCAGATTGCGCGCCCCGAGTTGCAGTATTTCGAGAAGCAGGGCAAGTACGACGGCCAGGAGCACGCGTCTGGTTTGACCCCGCCGATTGAATTCTCCGGGAAGAAGGCAGGCCAGCGGAATGGCCGCGAAGGCCAGGGCGCTTAGAGGCATGGCAAGCCTTTGATGCAGTTCCAGCCTGAGCCAGCGGCCCCATTGCCGTTCCACATCCTCATCGAATGGCCCGATCAATTCGGGAAGATAGCGCTCATCCGGCTGACGGGAGCGCGAGGTCGGTGTATCCCGCAGATTGGCGAGGTCGAGCGTGTATTTCTCGAAACTCAGGACCGAGAGCTTTCCCGAAGCGCGATCGTATTGCTGGCGATTGCCGTTCGCCATGAGAACGCGGGGGCCGTCCGGCCCGTCCACGAAGGCGCCCCGCTCGGCCATGATCGTGGTGGGCTTGGCCGGGTCGTGGCTGTCCTGGATGAGAAGACCGTAGAGCTCGTTGTTCTGGTCACGGCTGCGGACATAGACAGTGAGCTTGTCCGAGAGCGTATTGAAAACGCCTTCCTGCAGGAGGGCCGAGGCAAAGCGATTGCGGATCTCGAACTGCAGGTCCTTGAAAGCTCGATTGGCAGCCGGCATCAGCCAGAGCGACAAGAAAAGCAGGATGATGGAGCCGAGAACCCCCGCGATGACCGCGGGGCGCGCCAGGTCGAGCGGGCTCATGCCGGAGGCGCGCATGACCACCAGTTCGCTCTCGGCGATCAGCTTGTTGTAGGTGAAGACCACGGCGATGAAGACCGCGATCGGCAGCACGACATTGATAAAGCGCGGGATGATGAGCATCGCCAGATAGAGGAACGTCCCCGCCGACAGACCGCGGTTCACGATCAGGTCGATAAGGCGCAGGGATTCGATGAGCCAAACAGCGGCGGTGAAGGCCACCGTGACCGCGGCCAGGATGATGATGTTTTGGCGCAGGATGTAACGGGTTATCCCTTTCATGGTCGCGGATTATAGGGGGGCGGCAAGCACGACGCCTAGGGCGAATCGCCGCCATCCGATGGGGTCCGGGATTTCCGGTTGCTCCGGCGAAGTCTGGGTCTCATAACTGCGTTCCAAACATTGACACGGGGCTGCCAACACGCGAATGGCGGAAGCGACGAATCCACCCCCTTGGCGGCCGGCTGCCGTCCTTGGCCTGTTCGTCGCGCTCTTTGCCGTGGTCGCGCTGCCTCTGCTGTGGGTAAATTTACCCCCTCTGGTCGATTATCCGAACCATCTGGCCCGCATGCATATCCTGGCGCGCTGGGATCAATCGGCCTGGCTGCAGCGCTATTACGAAATCAATTGGCGGCCACTGCCTAATCTGGCGATGGATCTGATCGTCCCGCCGCTTGCCTGGATCATGCCCCTGGCCGCTGGGGGCAAGGTCTTCCTGCTGGCTATTTTCCTGCTCATCGCCGGGGGCCCGATGGTGCTTCATCGGGTCCTTTTCGGCCGTTGGTCGGTTTGGCCGTGCCTCGTGTTCCTGCTGCTCTACAATCGTGTTTTCCTGTGGGGTTTCCTCAACTACCTGTTCGGCCTGGGGCTTGCCTTCTGGGCTCTTGCCGCCTGGATCTGGCTGCGGGACCGGCCAGGGTTGCGGCTGCCGATATCAGCGATCTTTTCGCTGGCCCTTTATAGTAGTCATTTCCTTGCCTTTGGGCTCTGGGCGGTCATGGCGGCGGGGTTCGAACTGGGCGCCAGGATCCAGGAGCGGCGTCTTTTAAGCCTGCGGGGGGCAGGCGAGCTTCTTCTCCAGTCCCTTCCGTTCCTGCCGCCGCTTCTGATCTTCGGGCTGATGTCGGACGGCGGATCGGGTGCCGAGATTAGCTTCGGCAACCCGCTGCGAAAATTCGACCTGCCCTTCAGTCTTTTCGACAATTACAGCCGGCCCTTTGACGTCGCCTGCTTTGCCGGCATGGTTCTGCTCTTCATCTGGATCGCCTGGCGGGGCGGTTTGCGCATCGACCGCAGAATGCGCTGGCCGCTTATCTTCCTGCTGCTGACCTATCTGGCTATGCCGAGTCGACTCATGACGGCGACCGGAGCCGATCATCGGATACCCCTTGCCCTGGCGCTTCTTTTCCTGGGCAGCACGGAACCTCTCCTGCGGGACCGGGGCCGCAAGGCTTTCGCCTGGGTGGTGGGATGCGTGTTCGTCGCGCGGATGGCGGTGATCTATGGGGTTTGGATCGGGGACGACCGGGGATATGCCCCGCTTCTCGCGGCGCTCGACAAGATCCCCGAAGGGGCCTGCCTGGCGGTCGCCTTTCCGCCTTCGTCCATTCATGCGGACCGAATGCCGGTCCTTCATTTCCCGACGCTGGCGATTGCGCGGCGGGATGCCTTCGTGCCGACGCTCTTCGCCTACCCGACCCAGCAGCCCGTCGCCATAAAGGCCGGCGTGCGCCGCGTCGCCGAAAAGACCAGCCCCAGCATTCTGTGGTCGGTGTTCGTGACCGAGAGCGGCGGCAAGGCGGATGCGGCTCTGGAGCGCTTCGACTATCTCGTCTTCGTTAATCGAGCGCCCTTCCAGGTCATGCCGTCGCCTTTGCTTGAGCCGGTGTTTCAAGGTGAGGGAATGCAGCTCTTCAGGATCGTTAAATGACAGCTGCCTTGTTGCCGGCCTATTTCCCCCATTGGTCGGATCTTTGGGAACTCGCCTCGATCCTCGTCGTCGCAGCGGCCTTTCTGGGACTGGGACGCCTCGTGGCGCCAAAATCCGGTCTGGTGGAAATCGATGTGATCGCGGGCTGGGGCTTGGCCTGTCTCGTCCTCACGTTTTGGGGGGCCGTGACGGACGTTTCCCTGCGGATTCCCGCGGCGCTCATCCTCTGCGCCGGTCTTGCCGGCCTCGTCTTGCCTCATTCCCGCCCGCGGCGCGACGAATGGGGAGCGCTTCTTCGCGTCATGGTCCTTTCCCTGCCGGTCTGGATCATTCTCGCGCCGGCGCGCCCGGCGATGACCGACACCTTCATGAACCTGCTGCCGAACCTGGCCTATCTGGTCGACCACGGCATGTTTCCGGCGGATGTCCGGCCTCCCAGCTATTCCTTCCTGCCCGGCGCTCCCTACAACACGCAATTCGTGGCGTTTATCGGCTCGTTGCTCACCCCGGGTTTCTATCCCGTCTCGGGAATGGCCCATTTCAACATCCTGCTTCAGGTTTTGTCGGGCCTGCTTCTCGCCCGGGTGCTATGGGGACGGCTCGATGCCCCGCCTTCCTGGGCGCTCTGTGCCTGGGGATTGCTGATCGCGATCGCGATCAATCCCGGTTTTTCTCCCCGCGTTCATTTCTCGGGCTATGGCGAGGCGCCGATCTCCGTCGCCCTGGGGGGGGCGGTCTGGCTGGCGGCAAGGCTCCTGAACCGGATCGAGACCGGAGAACCGCGCGGCGGCGTGATCTGGCAATTGGCGCTCGTTCTCGCGGCGCTCGTCAATATCAAGCAGGCAAGCGTCGCTCTGGTCGCCGCGACACTGGGAAGCATGGGCGTCCTGGCCCTGATCGACCGGCGCATCCGCCTCCTGAACGCGCTCCGCGATTTGGCCTGTGCGGCCCTGCCGGCCGCGGCGCTCTATCTGGTTTGGCGGTGGTATGTTCAGGCCCATTTCGCCATCGGTGAATTGAAACCCGCTCCCTTTTCGCAATGGCAGTTCGAGACAATTCCGTCGCTCGTCCTCGAAATGCTCAAGATCATGACCGATAAGGGCTATTTTTTCGGATGCCTGGCGGTCGTGATCGCCGGTTTCGGGCTGCTCGCCCTTCGCCGGGGCTTCGGTGGAACGGTGCGGCTGGCGGGTTTGGCCACGGTCGTCTTCCTGGCTTACAACGTCTTCCTGATCGTGACCTACATCGGGCATTTCGCCCATGAGGGCGAGCCCGGGGCTCATTCCTATTTCCGCTACAGCACGCATCTTTCGCTGGTGATCGTACTGGTCTTGGCGGCCTTCTGGTCGGATTGGTCGCCGGACGGCGGACGCTGGCGCCGGATCGTGCCCGCGGCGGGGATCGTTCTGATGCTGGCGGCGCCGCTGCTGTTCGTGAAGCGGTTGCGCTTCGATATCATCCCGCCGCAGCCCTATGTCGCGGATCTGGCTCAACTCGTCGCGCGCCACGTCGGGCCAGACGAGAAAGTCGCTCTTTTGCTGCCCGGCGACAATACGACCGTCTCCTGGATGCTAAAATCCTGGATCCGCTTTGTCCCGCCCCGGCGGCTTAATCTCGATATCGCGGAAAGCGGCGTCGCCGATCCGGCGACCTTGTCCTCCCTTGCCGCGCAGGGATATCGTAAAGCGCTTTTGAGCTGTACCACTCCGGCTTTCCCCGATCTGCCGCCCCGCAGCGCGATCTTCCTGGTCGAGGAGGGGGGGGAATGGCACCCTGTGGAAACCTTGGCCTATCCCCCTTCCGACCCGCGAGAGCGTTGGGTCGGCAATCTTTCGAGCGGTCCGTTCTGCCGCCCCGGCGCGGCGGGAGCCGATGCCGACTCCGACCTTCCGCCCGCGCATTCGAATTGACAGGCTCGCCGAGTTTGCGACTATCGCTCCCATGACCCCGATCCCTCCTGACAGGATGTGCCCATGAAGATCGCCTTTGCCGAGCTATCGCTGCCCAAATCCGGCGCCGTCGTCGTGGGCGCGCTGGACGAGCGGCGCCTGACGGCCTCGGCCAAGGCGGTGGACAAGGCAGCGGGAGGCGCCATCACCCGGGCGCTGAAGGCCAGCCGTTTCACCGGCAAGAAGGACGAGATCCTGGCGATCCTGGCCCCCGCCGGCACCGAACTTACCCGGATCGTGCTGATCGGTCTCGGCAAGGCGGCGGGGCTCGATACGCTCGGCTGGCAGAATCTCGGCGGGCAGATCCTCCAGCATTTGAACGGCGTGGGCGAGACCGAGGCCTCGGTGCTGCTCGATCCGGTCCAGGGCAGTCCCCTGGGAGCGGCGGAAGCGGCCGCCCAGGTGGGTTACGGCGCGCGGCTACGCTCCTATCGCTTCGATAAATACCGCACCAAGCAGAAGCCCGAGCAAAAGCCCACCATGGCGAAGTTCTCCCTGCTGAGTGCCGAAACGACGGCGGCCCGCCGGGCCTTCCAGCCTCTCGACAAGATCGCCGACGGAATTTTCCTGACGCGTGACCTCGTGTCGGAACCCGCCAATATCATCTATCCGGAGACCTTGGCCGCCCAGGCCGCAACGCTGGCTGCCCTCGGCGTCGAGATCGAGATACTCGACGAGAAGAAGATGCGGAAGCTCGGCATGGGCTCTCTGCTCGGCGTGGCGCAGGGGAGCGCCCGGCCGCCGCGTCTCGTCGTGATGCAATGGAAGGGCGCGCCCAAGGCCAAGGATCAGGCGCCGATCGCCTTTCTCGGCAAGGGCGTCACTTTCGACACCGGCGGCATCTCGATCAAGCCCTCCGCCGGCATGGAGGACATGAAGTGGGATATGGCCGGCGCGGGCGTGGTGATCGGCCTGATGAAGGCGCTGGCCGGTCGGAAGGCCAAGGTCAATGCGGTGGGGCTGGTCGGCCTTGTGGAAAACATGCCCTCCGGCACCGCCCAGCGGCCGGGCGATATCGTCACCTCCATGTCAGGGCAGACCATCGAGGTCCTGAATACGGATGCGGAAGGCCGCCTCGTGCTCTGCGACGTCATGTGGTACTGCCAGGACCGCTTCAAGCCCAAGTTCATGGTGGATCTGGCGACGCTTACGGGCGCCATCATCATCTCGCTGGGCCATGAGCATGCCGGTCTTTTCGCCAATAACGACGAGCTTGCCGAGCGGCTGACCGCAGCGGGCAAGCAGGCGGGAGAGGCCTTGTGGCGGATGCCGCTCGGCGATGCCTACGACCGGATGATCGACAGCGACGCGGCCGATATGAAGAACATTGCCGGGGGCCGCGACGCCGGGAGCATCGTCGCGGCGCAATTCCTCCAGCGTTTCACCAATGGGGTTCCCTGGGCGCATCTCGACATCGCGGGTGTCGCCTGGTCGAAGAAGGATACGGCCACGGTGCCGAAGGGCGCGACCGCCTTCGGTCTCCGCCTTCTCGACCAGTTCGTCGCGGCCAATTACGAGGGATAGGTCTTCTGACCGAGATCGGCTTCTACCATCTGACCTCCTCGCCGCTCGAAAGGGCGCTGCCGAAGCTCTTGGAACGTGCCGTGGGGCAGGGTTTGCGCGTGGTGGTCATGGCGAGTTCCGGGGAACGGGTCGATTATCTCGATCAGCTCCTCTGGACCTATGACGACGCGAGTTTCCTGGCCCATGGCACCGCCAAGGAGGGTAATGCCGCGCGGCAGCCGGTCTGGCTGACCGCTTCGGACGAGAACCCCAACAAGGCGACCGTGCTTTTCCTGACGGACGGGATGGAGAGCGCGAAGCTTTCCGAGTATGAGCGCTGCTGCGACCTTTTCGACGGCAACGACCCGGTCGCGGTCGAAGCGGCGAGGGCACGCTGGCGGGCGGGCAAGGCCGCGGGCCACGCGTTGACCTATTGGGAGCAGACCGGCACGGGCTGGGCGAAGCGCGCCTGAATCCTATGCCGACAACCCTCTGCGGGTTGCGGGGCGGGGGCGGGGCGGCTATAACGCGCCGCAAATCCGCTCAAGAGGAGTTTCCATGTCCAGCGAACGTACCTTGTCGATCATCAAGCCCGACGCCACGCGTCGCAACCTGACCGGCAAGATCAATGCCCGCTTCGAGGAGAAGGGGCTGAAGATCGTCGCTCAGAAGCGGCTGCAGCTCACCCCGGCTCAGGCGGAGGGCTTTTACGCCGTCCACCGCGAGCGTCCCTTCTTCAAGGACCTCTGCGCATTCATGATCTCGGGTCCGGTTGTGGTCCAGGTTCTGGAAGGTGCCAATGCCGTCGCGCTGAACCGCGAGATCATGGGCGCCACCAATCCAGCCAATGCGGCGGCCGGCACGATCCGCAAGGATTTCGCCGAATCGATCGAGGCGAATTCGGTCCATGGGTCCGACTCGGCCGAAAACGCGGCGACGGAGATTTCCTATTTCTTCGCGGCGACCGAAATCTGCCCCTGAGGGCCGATCAGGCAGGAAGCGCTAACGGCCGGGCTAAGTCCCGGCCGTTTTCATTTTAAGAAGCCAAAGACCTGCTAGAGCAGGAAGTAGGCCATGCCGCCGAGCGTGACCACCACCAGGCCGATGGTCCACTTCATGAGAATCGTGAAACTATGCCAAGTTTGACGATGGGCGCGCATATCGAAGTCTGAGGCCATGGAAGTCGCTCGCATATTTCGGGTGGTTGCTCTCGATATAACGGAAGGAAGGCCGCCTGCTCAAGGCCCATCGGGAGGATTGAGCCCGATCGCGGGCGCGGCATAAGAGCCCTCCACCAGGGCGCGGTTCCCGACGACCTTGATTCTGCCTTCCGCGATGAGGCGGAGAGCCAGGGGATAGGCCCGATGCTCGGCGGTCAGGACACGTTCCGCCAGCAGGTCCGCATCGTCGCCCGGCAGCACCGGAACGGCGGCCTGAATAATGATCGGCCCGTCGTCGACCGCCGTTCGGACATAGTGGACCGTGCAGCCGGTGAAGCGCACGCCGGCCTCCAGTGCCCGCTCATGGGTGTGGAGGCCCGGGAAGGCCGGCAGCAGCGACGGATGGATATTGATGAGCCGGTCCCGCCAGCTCTCGACGAAGGCATCCCCCAGAACCCGCATGAAGCCGGCGAGGCAGACGAGCTCGATCCCCGCTTCTTTCAGCACCTTGCCGATCGCCGCATCGAAGAGCGGGCGTTCGCCGAAGTCGCGGTGGGGCACGACGGCGGTGGCGATGCCCGCTTCCTGGGCGCGGGTGAGCCCGCCCGCATCGGCGCGGTTCGACAGCACAAGCGCGATCTCCGCCGGGAAATCGGGCGCGGCGCAGGCGTCGATCAGGGCCTGGAGATTGGAGCCTCGACCCGAGATCAGAACGCCGACCTTCAGCCGGGCCAATTTGCTTCCGTGCCGAGAATGATCGTCCCGCCGGAGCCCGGGGGACGGCGAAGGATGCGGCCGATCTGGTGAACGGTCTCGCCGTGTTGGGTCAGGATCTCGGCAACGCCGCCGGCATCCTTGGCCGCGACCACCGCGATCATCCCGATCCCGCAATTGAAGGTTCGGGCGAGTTCGGTGTGATCGAGTCCTGCCGTTTCCGCCAGCCAACGGAACACCGGCGGCAGTGTCCAGGCTTTCGCGTCGATTTCGGCCGCAAGCGTCTCGGGCAGCACCCGCGGGATGTTTTCGAGAAGCCCGCCCCCGGTGATATGGGCAAGCGCCTTGACCTTGCCTGTCCTGGCGGCGGCGAGACAACTCGTGACGTAAAGCCGGGTCGGGGCGAGCAGGGCCTCGGCGACATTCTTGCCCGGCGCGAAGGGGGCGGGGTCGCTCCAACCGAGTTTCGCCTGCTCCACGACCCGCCGAACCAGCGAGAAACCGTTGGAATGGACGCCCGTTGAGGCGAGCCCCAGGATGATATCGCCTTCCGCGACCGTGCTGCCGTCGATCCCCTTGCCGCGCTCCATGGCGCCCACGGCGAAGCCGGCCAGATCGTAGTCGCCCGCCGCGTACATTCCGGGCATCTCGGCGGTCTCGCCTCCGACGAGGGCGCAACCTACTTCCTTACAGGCCTGGGCGATGCCGGCGACGATGGTGCGGCCCGCCGTCACATCGAGTTTCCCGGTTGCGAAATAGTCGAGGAAGAAGAGGGGTTCGGCACCTTGCACCACCAGATCGTTGACGCACATGGCGACGAGGTCAATCCCGATGCTCTCGTGGCGGCCGCTGGCGATGGCGATCTTGAGCTTGGTGCCCACCCCATCGGTGGTGGCGACTAGGATCGGGTCCTTGAAGCCTGCGGCCTTCAGGTCGAAGAGCGCGCCGAAGCCGCCCAGGCCGGCGTCGGCGCCTTTGCGCGCGGTCGCGCGGGCAAGCGGCTTGATCGCATCCACCAGGGCGTTGCCCGCATCGATATCGACGCCGGCGGCGCGGTAGGCGTCGCGGGAAGTGGGGCTCGGTATGGCGTCCTCGCACGATCTAGGCTAAGACCGCAGGGGCGAAGGCCGCCACAGCGCGGTCGAGGTGGAGGCGAAGATACTTGATCTCGTTTGGTTTGCAACGATGCTAAAGCGCCGTCTGAGCTTTCTGGCGCTGGTGCTTCTTCTCCTGGTTGCGGCCGTTCCGCTGCGCGCCGCCGAAGTTTTTACCGTGGAAGGCGTGCCCCTCGATGCCACGGCGGCAAGCGTTTCCGCCGCGCGCGACACCGCTCGGGCGGAGGGTCAGCGCCGCGCCCTGCGGATGCTTTTCGAGCGGTTGACGCTCTCGGCCGACCGCAGCCGGCTGCCGCGGGTCAGCGACAATGCGCTCAGCGACATGATCCAGGGATTCGAGGTGGCGGGGGAACGCAGTTCCACAGTCCGCTATATCGCCCGATACACCTATCGCTTCAATCCGGAGGCCGTGCGCCGTCTCCTGCGCGATGCGAACATTCCCTTCGCCGAAACCCAGAGCAAGCCGGTCGTCGTCCTGGCGGTCTGGCGAGACAGCGAAAGGCCCATCCTTTGGGACGACCCCAATCCCTGGCGGGCGGCCTGGGGAACCCGGTCGTCGTCCCAGGGGCTCGTGCCCATCGTTCTGCCCCTGGGCGATATCAACGACGCTACCGCCATCGACGCGGAAGCCGCGATCAACGGTGATGACGGCCCGCTTCAGGCGCTGGCCGCGCGTTACAAGGCCGGCGACACGCTGGTTGCTCAGGCGACCATGAGCGGGAGCGGAGACGCCCGAACCCTCGAATTGCAGAGCGAACGCGAGGGACCGGGCGCTGGCAACCAGAGCTGGACGTCCCAGCTCAAGGCGCAAGCCGGCGAGAGCGACGCGGATTTTCTCCAGCGCGCCATTACCGCTACGCTTGATCATCTGGAAGACGTCTGGAAACAGTCCAATCTCCTGCGCTTCGGACAAGCCGGCACGATGACGGTCAACGTGCCGATCAACGAGCTCAAGGACTGGCTCGCGATCCGCGAGCGGCTCTCGGGTGTCGCCTCGATCCGCAGCACCGACGTCTTGTCGCTCGACCGAGGCGGGGTGCGGTTGACGCTGCATTATCTGGGCGAGGCGGCGCAGCTTCGCCTGGCGCTGGCCCAGCGGGACCTCGATCTGGTCGAGGGCTCACCCGACTGGACGCTGAAACCCCGATCCCAGCGGTGAGCATTCCCAACATCATCACCCTGGGCCGCCTCATGGCAGTGCCCTTGACGGTCTGGCTGATCGTTTCCGGCGAATTGGGTTTCGCCTTTGCGCTCTTCGTCCTGGCCGGCATCTCCGACGCGGTCGATGGCTATCTCGCCAAGCATTTCGACAGCAGCACCAAGCTCGGCGCCGTGCTCGATCCGATCGCGGACAAGGTTCTGCTGGTCAGCGTTTACGTCGCGTTGGCGGCCACCGATAAGCTGCCCCTCTGGCTCGTAATTCTGGTAGTATTCCGGGATCTTCTGATCATTGGAGGGGCGCTTCTTGTGCTTGCTTTGGCCCAGCCCGTGCGCTGGCAGCCCCTCATGATCAGCAAGCTCAACACGACGCTCCAAATCGTATTGGTGGCCCTGATCCTGGCGCGGACGGGTCTCGGCCTCGACGATTTCGGTCTGTCGAAGCCTCTGATCTATGCGGTCGCAGTCACGACTTTCATGTCGGGGGCGGCCTATGTGATCCGCTGGGCGAGAGGGTTGACCGGGGTGGAGGAAGCCTCGTGAGCCCCCGCGCCTGGATCGTCATCTACTGGGCGGTGGCGCTCGGCCTCGTCCTGTTGCTGCTCCAGTCGGTGAGCGCGATCCTGCTGCCCTTCGCGGTGGGTTTCGCCATCGCCTATGTGTTGGACCCCGTCGCCGACCAGTTTGAGAAGCTCAAGCTCTCGCGCGGTCTGGCCGCGACATTGGCGTTGGGGCTTTTTTTCCTGGCGATTTTGTTGGTCCTGCTGCTCCTGGTGCCGGTCCTCCAGGGGCAGGTGAGTGATTTCATCCGACGCCTGCCGAATCTTGTGACCGCCGCCCGGCAGAATGTTGAACAGCTTCTGCAATTCGCCCAGGAACGTCTTTCGCCCGAGGATCTGGCCAAGGTGCGGGAAGCGGCGAGTGGCAAGCTGTCGAGCGTGCTGGCCTGGGGCGCGACGGCGCTGCAGAGCGTGCTCACCAGCGGCATCGCCATAGCGAACCTCCTGTCGCTGATCTTCATCACGCCCATCGTCGCCTTCTTCCTGCTGCGCGATTGGGACCGGATGGTCGCGCGGATCGACAGCTGGCTTCCGCGCCCGCATGTTGCCCTGCTCCGCGAACAGGCCCGCCAGGTTGATCTGACCCTCGCCGGATTCCTGCGTGGACAGCTCACGGTCTGCGTCGTGATGGGGATTTACTACGCCATCACCTTGACGGTGGCGGGCCTCGATTTCGGGCTGGTGATCGGGCTCCTCATCGGGATTTTCGTCTTCGTGCCCTATGTGGGGGCGGCGGTGGGCGGTACCCTGGCGATCGGGCTCGCGGCGGCGCAGTTCCAGCATTGGAGCCAGGTGCTGGTCGTGGTCGGCCTCTTCGTCTTCGGGCAGACGATGGAAAGCAACGTGCTGACGCCCAAGCTCGTCGGGGCGCGGGTCAATCTCCATCCCGTCTGGCTGATGTTCGCCCTTCTGGCTTTCGGCAAGCTCTTCGGTTTCGTCGGTGTCGTGATCGCCGTACCGCTGGCGGCGGTGATCGGCGTGGTCGTGCGCTTTTCGATCCAGCAATACCTGCGAAGCCCGCTCTACGATCCTGCCAATATCCGGGAGTGATCTTGGCGCAGTTCATCCTCGATCTGGGCCACCGGACGGCCTATGGCGAGGCCGATTTCCTGGTCGCTCCCTGCAATGAAACGGCGGTAGCCTGGATCGATCGCTGGCCCGCCTGGCCGGGACCGGCGTTGGCGCTCTATGGGCCTGCGGGCTGCGGCAAGACCCATCTCGCCCATGTCTGGCAGGCGAGGGCGGGCGCCTCCTTCATAAAACGCGAGGATCTCAGGACCGACAGCGTTCCCGATCTTCTGGGGGCGGCGTCTTCGGTCATCCTCGACGATGCGGAAGGTGTCGAGGAGGAAGCCTTGCTGCATCTCTACAACGTCGTGGCCGAACGGGGCGGCAGCCTTCTGCTGACGGCCACGCGGGCCCCGGCTCACTGGATGGTGGTGCTCCCCGATCTGCGGTCGCGCCTGCTGGCCGCCGCCGCCGTGCCGATCGCGCCGCCGGACGACGCGCTTCTGGGCGGTGTCTTGAAGAAGCTCTTCGCCGACCGGCAGCTTGCTGTCGGGGAGGAGGTGATCCTCTTCCTTCTGCGTCAGATGGAACGTTCGTTCGAGGCCGCCCGGCGAGTCGTTCGAGAACTGGATGAAGCGGCGCTGACCGAACACCGGTCCATCACGGTTCCGCTGGCGCGCCGGATCTTCGGGGCTGGAACCTAGGCCTCGTCGCCCCGGGGCGTCTTGTAGCCGACAAGCCGGACCAGGCGGTCGATCTCGCTCCAGTCCCCTTCCAGTTCATAACGCGCGAGGGCTCCCGTCGGAAATCCGGAGGCGAGCGCGAGGGCCGCTTCCGACGCGCCATGTCGGGCGAAGTGATGAGCCAGTTCATGGATGCCGGGATTATGGCCCACGACAAGCACCCGGCTGGAATTCGCCGGGAGGTCGCTCAAGCGGTCGAGGAGGGTCTGGGCCTCGGCGAGGTAAAGCTCTTCCTCGAAGAGGATCCCCGGCGTGGCGCGCAGGCCCGTGAGCAGAAGCGAGAGCGTCTCCCGCGTCCTTAGAGCGGTCGAGCAAAGCACGAGGTCGGGGATCATTCCCTCGGTTGCCATATAGGTGCCGATCTCGGGCGATGCACGGCGGCCCCGAGGGGCCAGTGCCCGGTCCCGGTCCGCTTGTCCCGGCTCGGCCAGCTTCGTCTTGGCGTGGCGCAGCAGATAAAGCTCTCGCACGGTATCTGTTTTCCTCGCTGGACAGGGCGTCACGAGAACGCCATGTTGAGGTTATAGACTCGTCGTGCCGGCAAGAAAACAAGGAGTCCCCCGACGTGGCACGGGTCCAGCGCGCAGCGCAGAAATCGATCGACCTTACTTCCGAAGCCCGTTTCATCAACCGCGAGCTTTCATGGCTCGCGTTCAACGAGCGCGTGCTGGCGGAAGCGGACAACCCCAACCAGCCCCTCTTCGAGCGGCTGCGCTTCCTGTCGATCTCGGCGAGCAACCTCGACGAATTCTACATGGTTCGTGTCGCGGGCCTCAAAGGCCATGTGCTGGGCGGTATCACCGCGCGCAGCCAGGACGGACTGACCACGGCGCAACAGCTGACGGCCATTTCCGAAAGGGCGGGCCGCCTGACCCTCGACCAGCAGGTCCGCTGGCTGGCGCTGCGCCAGGAATTGCGCTCCGCCGGTATCGGTCTTCTAGACCCTTCCGAGCTCTCGGAAGAGGACAAGACCTGGCTCGGCGAGCGCTTCATGGCCGACATCTTCCCGGTTTTGACACCGCTTGCCATCGACCCCGCCCATCCATTCCCTTTCATCGCCAATCTCGGGCTCGGCATCGCGCTTCAATTGCTTCGCGCCAGCGACGGCACGCGGATGCAGGCGCTGCTGCCGGTGCCGCCCTCGGTCGGCCGTTTCGTGCGGCTGCCGGGACCGGCGATCCGCTTCATGCCGATGGAACAGGTCATCGGTCTGTTCCTCGACCGGCTCTTCCCCGGTTTCGCGGTCAAGGGCAAGGGCATGTTCCGCATCCTGCGCGACAGCGACATCGAGGTGGAGGAAGAGGCCGAGGACCTGGTGCGCCTCTACGAGACCGCGCTGAAGCGCCGCCGCCGCGGCCACGTGATCCTGCTGAGCGTCGACGCGGGCATGCCGAAGGATCTCCTGCGGTTCCTGGCCGATAATTTCGACGCCTCGCCCGACGACATCTTCCAATTGGACGGGCTGCTGGGTTTGGCGGACACGCGCAAGCTCATCACCGACGACCGTCCGGACCTCGTCTATACGCCCTATAATCCCCGCTTCCCCGAGCGCATCCGCGACTTCGGCGGGGATTGCTTCGCGGCGATCCAGCAGAAGGACATCATCGTCCACCACCCCTACGAGAGCTTCGACGTGGTGGTGCAGTTCCTGCGCCAGGCGGCGCGCGATCCCGCGGCGGTGGCGATCAAGCAGACGCTCTACCGCACCAGCGACGACAGTCCCATCGTCCGGGCGCTGATCGAAGCGGCGGAAGCCGGGAAGTCGGTAACCGCGCTGGTCGAGTTGAAGGCGCGCTTCGACGAGGAGGCCAATATCAAATGGGCGCGCGACTTGGAGCGCGCGGGCGTTCAGGTCGTCTACGGCTTCCTGGAACTGAAGACCCATGCCAAGGTCTCGATGGTCGTTCGGCGCGAGAGCGCGGGCCTGCGTTCCTACGTCCATTTCGGGACCGGAAATTATCATCCGGTGACGGCACGGGTTTATACCGACCTGTCGTTTTTCACCTGCGATCCAGCACTCTGCCGCGATGCGGCGCGGATCTTCAACTATATGACCGGCTATGCGACGCCCGAGAAGCTCGAGAAGATCGCGGTGGCGCCGCTGACCCTGCGCAAGCGGCTCCTCGAATTCATCGATGCCGAAATCGCCCATGCCCGGGCCGGCAAGCCCGCGCAGATCTGGGCGAAACTCAATTCGCTGGTCGATCCCGGCATTATCGATGCGCTTTATCGCGCCTCGATGGCGGGGGTGCAGATCGATCTCGTGGTACGGGGCATCTGCTGCCTGCGGCCGGGGGTGACGGGGCTTTCGGAGAATATCCGGGTCAAGAGCATCGTCGGGCGCTTCCTGGAGCATGGCCGGATCGTCTGTTTCGGCAACGGTCACAAGCTGCCGTCGAAATCCGCCAAGGTGTTCATCTCCTCGGCGGATTGGATGCCGCGAAACCTCGACTGGCGCGTCGAATCCCTGGTCCCGATCGAGAACGAGACGGTGCATCGCCAGGTGCTCGATGAGATCATGGTCGCCAATCTGAAGGACACGGCGCAGAGCTGGAACCTCCAGGCCGATGGCATCTATCTGCGCGAACCCGGTGGACCCGATGCTTTCAGCGCTCATACTTATTTCATGACCAATCCGAGCCTCTCCGGCCGTGGCAGCGCGCTGCATGGCGATCCGGTGCATCACCACCATCACGTGCCGAAGCTTGTGCTCGAGGCGGCAAAGGCAGCGGATTGAGGATGGCAGGACAGCGCCCGGCAATAGCACCTGCGCAGCAGAGCGGTCGGGTCGCGGTCATCGATATCGGGTCAAACTCGCTCCGGCTCGTCGTTTTCGACGGGCTCGGGCGGGCCTTGAACGTGCTTTTCAACGAGAAGGTCCTTTGCGGGCTCGGCCGCGGGATGGGAATCGACGGCCGGCTGAACGCGGAAGGCGTGAAGCTGGCGCTGGTCAATCTGCGGCGTTTCGTGATGCTGGCGCGGGCGATCAAGGTGACAAGGCTCGATGTGCTGGCGACCGCCGCCGTGCGCGACGCCGAGGACGGCCCCCGGTTCGTTGCCGAGATCGAAGGCAGCTTCGACGTCAAGGTCCGCATCCTGAGCGGCGAGGAAGAGGGAAAGCTGTCGGCGCTCGGCGTGCTGGCCGGCATTCCCGATGCCAATGGGATCATGGGCGATCTGGGCGGCGGCAGCATCGAATTGGTGCCGCTTTCGTCCCAAGGGGCGGGGGTCGCGACGACCCTGCCGCTCGGACCCCTGCGGCTCCAGGAACTCGGCGGGAGCGAAGAGCATGCGCGGGAGACGATCGACAGGCGGGTCGCGGACGTCAGCTGGCTGAAAGAGCGTCGTTGCACGAATTTCTATCCCGTCGGCGGTGCGTGGCGGGCGCTCGCACGGATCCATATGGAGCAGACCCATTACCCGCTTCACGTGATCCAGCAATACAGCCTTTCCCGTGCCGAGGCCGAAGCCTTCCTCGATATCCTCGCGCGGCAATCGAGGAAGTCGCTGGAAAAGGTCTTCACCATCTCGCGCAAGCGGCTCGAAGTGGTGCCGACGGCGGCCTATCTGCTGTGGCGGCTCATCCGCACGATCCAGCCGGAGCGGCTCGTCTTTTCCGCCTATGGGCTTCGGGAGGGGCATGTCTATTCGCTGCTCGACGACCAGCAGCGCCGCGACGATCCGCTGATTGCCGGCTGCATCGCCATGGCCGCCGCAAGCCGTCGCTTCGGCGCCGAAGGGCAGGAGGTCTTCGCCTGGACAAGTCCCATTTTTGAGGGCGAATCGGGAAGTCGGTCGCGGCTGAGATTGGCGGCGGCGATCCTCAGCGATCTCGCCTGGGCCGAGCATCCGGACTATCGCGCGGATCAGGCTTTCCGCCGATGTCTCTACATGCCGGTCGCGGGAATGACCCATGAGGAGCGAAGTTTCCTGGCGACGACCCTCCACGCGCGCTACGGCGGCGGCGAGGGCGAGGTGCGGGAGACGATCCAGCGGCTCCTCGACGAGGAGGCGGTGGCGGCGGCTCGGGCTCGCGGGCTGGCCATGCGGCTGGCCTATACGCTCTCCGGCGGCGTGCCGGGGGTTCTTTCCCTCACGCATCTCTCGATCCATGAAGGGAAATTGACCCTGGCGCTGCCCCGCGAGGGGGCGGTCTACTTCGGCGAAAGCGTCCAGCGCCGGCTCGACGCTTTGGGACGGATGCTCAACCTCGCCACCGCGGTCCGCGATCTTTCCTCGGCCGAGGGCATCCGCCTCGCGCGCAAGCGCTAGCCGATCAGGTCCCAATGGGGCCGCTGCCCGAAATGGGCGATAGCCATGTCGATGAAGGCGCGAACCTTCGCCGCGAGTTGTCGATTGGGGGGATAGACCGCGTTTATCGACAATTCGGACGGCGAATAGTCCGGCAACACGGTCTGCAGCCGCCCGGCCTGAAGGTCCGGCCCGACGATGAAGGTCGGCAGGAGAGCGATGCCCTGGCCGTCTACCGCCGCACAGCACAGAATATCCCCGCTGTTGGAGGAGAGGGGGCCGGTGACCCGCAGGCTATGGTCTCCGTCCGGACCTGAGAGTTTCCAGTCCTCGGCGTGGAAGCCATCTCCATAGGAGAGGCAGCGATGGGTCGTGAGATCGCCCGGCCGCTGAGGCATCCCGGCTTTCGCGAGATAGTCGGGAGCCGCGCAGAGCACCCGCCGGGCCGGTGCGATGCGGCGGGCGACAAGGCTCGAATCTTCGAGCTGCGCGATGCGGATTGCCAAATCATAGCCCTCGTCGATGAGGTCCACGAAACGATCCGTGAGATTGAGCGCCAGCGTCACCTGGGGATAGGCGGCCATGTAGCGCGTCACGACGGGCTTCAGATGCAGGAGCGCGAAGGAGGAGGGAGCGTTGATCCGAAGCGTTCCGCGCGGCTCCTGCTGGAGATTGCGCACCGCGAGGTCCGCCTCCTCGAGGTCGGCCAGGATCCGTTGAGCGCGATCGTAATAGGCCTGTCCCACTTCATTGACCCGCACCCTTCGAGTTGTCCGCTCCACGAGCCGAGCGCCAAGCGAATGTTCAAGGTCGATGACGGCCTTGCTGACCGCGGCCCGCGAGAGTCCGAGCCTGACGGCGGCAGCGGTGAAGCCCCCCGTCTCGACGACGCGGGAGAAGATCCTCAGGTTCGCAAGCTGATCCATGGCAACCTTATTGTCTCTATACAGAAGACAATTAATCCATAAATCAGCTGATTATCAATGAAATGGGAAAGGCCCATCTTCTCTTCAGAGCAAGGAGATCAACCATGATTGACGTTCTTCCGAGAGATGAAAGAGGCGAAGCCAGGCTGGGCTGGCTTGACAGCAAGCACAGCTTCTCCTTCGGCCATTACTATAATCCGCATCGCATGGGCTTCCGGGCGCTCCGGGTCATCAACGAGGACCGCGTGATCCCTGGCGCGGGTTTCCCGACCCATGGCCACAACGATATGGAGATCATTTCCTATGTCTTGGAGGGCGCCCTGGAGCACAAGGACACGCTTGGCACCAGTTCGGTGATCCGCCCCGGCGAGGTGCAGCGCATGAGCGCCGGCACCGGCATCCGTCACAGCGAGTTCAATTCCTCGAAGACGCAGGGTGTCCATTTCCTCCAGATCTGGCTTTTGCCGGGGGAAACGGGTATCGCGCCAGGCTATGAGCAGAAGGCGTTTTCGACCGAGGAACGGCAAGGCAAGCTGCGGCTGGTGGGCTCGCCCGAAGGCCGCGATGGCAGCCTTACCATTCATCAGGACGTGGATCTCTATGCGTCCCTGCTGGGGGAAGGGGAAACGGCAAGCCTTGACCTTGCACCCGGCCGTTACGGCTGGGTCCAGGTGGCGCGGGGACAGGTCCGGCTCAACGGCACGCTTTTGAAGGAAGGCGATGGCGCTGCGGTGAGCGGCGAGCCCAGGATCGAGATCGTCGGCGAAGCGCCGTCGGAACTCCTGGTCTTCGACCTGGCCTGATCCTCACCGACCCAGCGATCCGCGATCGAGCGCTACGGTCTTGACCAGTGCATGAACCGGCATGCCGATGCTCAAACCAAGCTCGTCGCGGGCGCTGCGGGTGATGCGGGACCACAGCGCCACGGGTT
Organism: Rhodospirillales bacterium; assembly: GCA_947473305.1. Taxonomy (GTDB): domain Bacteria; phylum Pseudomonadota; class Alphaproteobacteria; order ATCC43930; family CGMCC-115725; genus CANJCB01. The sequence continues at coordinate 150,923 of CANJCB010000001.1, read as the reverse complement.
CTCCCGGCTGGCCGATATCAAGGCGGACATCGACGAGCGCATCCGCCGTTTCCGCAATTTCCGTGACCTTGGCGGGAAAGACGTTGCGGATCGAAAGCCCGGCCGGCCGCTCCAGCGCCAGGGCCACGTCCCTCGCGCGGATCCGTGCACGGACTTCCAGGCCGAGAGGGAGATCCGTCTGAGGGATTCGCAAAGTGCCGCCCGGAAAGGTGAGTTCGGCAAGCCCGTAGGCGGGGTCATGCCGGGTGACTGCGCAACGGATCACGGCGCCGGCCTCGTAGCGGCCGGTCAGTGACGCAAGCTCCATCCGGCTCGTCAGATCCTCGACCGTGCCGGTGGCCGCGACTTTCCCTTCCGACACAAGAACCAGGGTATCGGCAAGCCGGATGATCTCTTCCATCGCGTGGGTCACGTAGACGATGGGCAGGCGCAACTCGTCGCGCAGCCTCTCGATGAAAGGGATGATCTCGTTTTTGCGCGCGATATCGAGCGAGGCCAGCGGCTCGTCCATCAGCAGAAGCCTCGGGTCGGCCAGCAGCGCCCGGCCGATGGCGACCCGCTGCTTCTCGCCGCCGGAAAGGTCGCGGGGATGGCGATCGAGCAGGCTTCGCAAGTCCAGAAGCTCGACGATGTGATCGAAACCGAGGGTGGGATCCTGGGAGGTCCGCTTCATCCCGTAGCGAAGATTGCCGCGCACGGAATAGTGAGGGAAAAGCCGGTCTTCCTGGAAAACATACCCAAGGCGGCGGCGCTCGGGTGGCAGATCTATGCCCTGCCGACTGGAAAACAGGATCTCGCCGCGCACGACGATCTGCCCGCGATCGGGCCGGATAAGACCGGCGAGCGCATTGACGAGGCTTGTTTTCCCGCTGCCGGAGCGGCCGAAAAGCGCGGTAATGCCAGAAGCGGCTGACGTGAAGCGGGCGTCGAGCGTGAAATCGCCCAGCCGTTTCCCGATATCGACCTCTATCCGATCCATGGGGGCAGTATATCCCGAAATAGAGCGCCTTGCCCGTCTCCCGTGGCGGGTCGATTAAGCTCTTGCGAAGGCTCGCGATTGCGGGCGTCAATGAGCCTGTGTTAGCCTCGACTGCTTCCCCCTTGTGGGGATCTTAGGTTCGCGTCGGCGGTTGGGGCTCGAAGGCGAGGGGCAGCGAGCCGCCGGGATGGTTTTTACCAGTCTTGGGAGGGGTTTAAATGGCAACATTAAAGCTTATGGGGATCGCGGCGGCCACTGGGCTCGCGGCGATGGTGGCGGCGGGTTCGGCCTCGGCCGGGACGCTCGACACCGTTAAGGGCAAGGGCATGATCACCTGCGGCGTCTCGACCGGCGTAGCGGGCTTCTCGATCGCCGACAGCACCGGCAAGTACACCGGCATCGACGCCGACACCTGCCGCGCCTATGCTGCGGCGATCTTCGGCGATGTGAATAAGGTCAAATTCGTGCCGGCGACCGCGCAGCAGCGCTTCACGCTCCTGCAGTCGGGCGAGATCGATGTGCTCACCCGCAACACGACCCGTACTTTGACCCGTGAGGCTGATCTGGGTCTGAGCTTCGCGCCGGTCAATTTCTATGACGGCCAGGGCTTCATGGTCGCCAAGGCGCTCAATGTGAAGAGCGCCAAGGAATTGAAGGGCGCCACGGTCTGCGTCCAGCCCGGCACCACCACCGAGCTGAACCTTGCCGACTTCTTCCGGTCGAACAAGATCGACTTCAAGCCGGTCGTGATCGAGAAGCTCGACGAAGTCGAAAACGCCTTCTTCTCCGGCCGTTGCGATGCCTATACGACGGATCGGTCGGGCCTCGCCTCGACCCGTATCTCCAAGGCGCCGAAGCCTGACGACTATGTCGTGCTGCCGGATGTCATCTCCAAGGAGCCGCTGGCCCCGGCCGTTCGTCGCGGCGACGACGAGTGGTACACGGTGATCGAATGGGTCCAATACGCCATGCTCGAAGCCGAAGAGCGGGGCATCACCTCGAAGAACGTCGACGATATGCTGAAGAGCGACGATCCCAACGTGAAGCGGCTGCTGGGCGTGACGCCGGGCATGGGCAAGTCGCTCCATCTCGACGAGAAGTGGGCCTATAACGCCATCAAGCTGGTCGGCAACTACGGTGAAACCTTCGACCGTAACGTCGGCAAGGATTCCGCCTTGAAGCTGGAGCGCGGCGTGAACGAGCTCTGGACCAAAGGCGGCCTGATGTACGGCATGCCGGTTCGCTAGACCGCAAGATGCACCGCCCCGTCCGATCAGACGGGGCGGTGTCGTTTCAGGGTCTATCCTTCTGAGGGGCGGGGGATCATGACGACCGACGCGGTCTATAAGCCGGCGGAAACGAGCAAGGTCGCGTTCTACCGCGATCCCCGTATCCGGGCGATTTTCTTCCAGGTTGTCGTGGTCGGCGCGGTGGTTGCGCTGGCGGTCTTCCTCGTCAACAACACGCTCGTCAACATGGCTCGCCAGGGCATCGCCACGGGCTTCGGGTTCCTCGACAAGGAATCTTCCTTCGCCATCGGCGAATCCCTGATTGCCTATGACCCGTCGGACACCTACCGCCGGGCCTTCGTGGTCGGCCTCCTCAATACCTTGAGCGTGGCGATCACCGGCATCGTTTTTGCGACGATCCTCGGGGTTTTCGTCGGGATCGCGCGGCTTTCCACCAATTGGCTCATCCGCAAGCTCGCCCAGGTCTATGTGGAGTTCCTGCGCAACATTCCCTTGCTGCTCCAGCTTTTCGTCTGGTGGGACCTGCTGCGGGTCAGCGCCCCCGGGCCTCGCCAGGCTTGGCAGCCGTTGCCCGACGTCTTCGTTTCAAACCGAGGTCTTCTCTATCCGGTGCCGGTCTGGACCGAGGTCCATGCCTGGATGGGGATCGCGAGCCTCGTCGGGATCGTCGGGACCTATATCCTGGGAAAATGGGCGAAAGCGCGGCAGGCGCAGACCGGCCAGCAGTTCCCGCTTCTGAAAGTCGGCCTTGGCTTGATCCTGGGTCTGCCGCTGCTGGTCTATCTCGCCGGTGGTGCTCCGACCGAGCTTAACAAGCCGGTGCTGAGCGGCTTCAATTTCGTGGGCGGTCACGGCGTTTCGCCCGAATTCGCGGCGCTCCTGATCGGCCTCAGTGTCTATACCTCGGCCTATATCGGCGAGATCGTGCGCAGCGGCATCCAGGCGGTGAACTGGGGCCAGAGCGAGGCTGCGGCGGCCCTTGGGCTCAGCAAGGCAAGGTCGCTTCGCCTCGTCGTCCTGCCCCAGGCGTTGCGGGTCATCGTGCCGCCCATGACGAGCCAGTATCTCAACATCACCAAGAACAGTTCGCTCGCGGTGGCGATCGGTTTCCCGGATCTCGTCTCGATTGGCAATACGAGCCTCAATCAGACGGGGCAGGCGGTGGAGGTCATCGCCATGGTCATGGCGGTTTACCTCATCATCAGCCTGTCGATCTCGCTCTTCATGAACTGGTACAACAGCGCCATCGCGCTGCAGACGCGGTGAGGACGGCATGAGCGAAATCACCGTACCGGGCGTAGCGCCCAAGGGGCCCATCGGCAAGGCGGTCTTCTGGGCCCGCGCCAATCTCTTCAACAGCTGGCTCAATACGATTATCACCCTGGTGATCATCTATGGGGTCGTGCGGCTGGTGCCGCCCGTCATCCAATGGGCTTTCCTCGACAGCGTCTGGAGCGCGCCGGACAACAGCGTCTGCCGCGCCGCGTTAGGGGCGTGCTGGGCCTTCATCGGGGTCTGGTACCGCTTCATCCTCTTCGGCCGCTTCCCCTACGACGAGCAATGGCGGCCGTTGCTGGTGTGCTTCATCTTCATCGCGCTCCTGCTGATGAGCTGCGACCGGCGGTTCTGGAATTCCTGGCTCATGCTGATCTGGGTCGCCGGCACGGCCGTCATCGCGACGCTCATGTGGGGCGGCGTGCTTGGCATGACCTTCGTCGAGACCGATCTCTGGAACGGCCTGCCGCTGACCTTGATCCTGGCGGTCTTCGGCCTGGGCTTCGCCTTCCCGCTGGCCATCCTGCTAGCTTTGGGGCGGCGTTCCCATATGCCGGCGATCCGGGCTCTGTCGGTGGGCTATATCGAGTTCATCCGGGGCGTGCCGCTGATCACCGTGCTCTTCATGGCCTCGGTGATGCTGCCGCTCTTCCTGCCGACCGGCACGACCATCAACAAGCTGTTGCGCGCGGAGGTGGCCTTCATCCTGTTCTCGGCGGCCTATCTCGCGGAAGTGGTCCGCGGCGGGCTCCAGGCGGTGCCCAAGGGACAGTTCGAGGCGGCCGACGCCCTGGGCCTCAGCTACCGGCAGAAGATGCAGAAGATCGTGCTGCCCCAAGCTCTCACCATCGCGATCCCGCCGCTGGTCAATACCTTCATCGGCGCCTTCAAGGACACCTCCCTGGTGATCGTGATCGGGCTCTTCGACCTGTTGAACACGGCGAACGCCGCGCTCAACGACCCCGCCTGGCGGGGCTATTACGTCGAAGCCTATGTCATGATCAGCATCATCTATTTCGTCTTCTGCTTCTTCATGTCCCGCTATAGCCAACATCTCGAGATGAGCTTCAACAAAGGAAAGCGACGCTGATGGCCCAGAGCAACGCCGCACCGGCCGCCGATACCGGCGCGCCCATGATCGAGCTTCGCAATGTCCACAAGTGGTACGGCGAGTTCCATGTGCTGAAGGACATCAACTTCCAGGTCGGCAAGGGCGAGCGCGTCGTGGTCTGCGGCCCTTCCGGGTCCGGCAAGTCGACCATGATCCGCTGCATCAACCGGCTGGAGGAGCACCAGAAGGGGCAGATTCTCGTCAACGGCACTGAGTTGACCGCCGATGTGCGCAATGTGGAGGCGATCCGCCGCGAGGTCGGCATGGTCTTCCAGCAATTCAATCTCTTCCCGCATCTAACCGTGCTGGAGAACCTGACGTTGGCGCCGATCTGGGTGCGAAAGACGCCCCGCAAGGAGGCCGAAGAGCAGGCCATGGAGTATCTGCGCCGCGTCCGCATTCCGGATCAGGCGCTGAAATATCCAGGTCAGCTCTCAGGCGGTCAGCAGCAGCGCGTGGCCATCGCCCGCTCGCTCTGCATGAAGCCCCAGGTCATGCTTTTCGACGAGCCGACCTCAGCGCTTGATCCCGAGATGATCAAGGAAGTGCTCGATGTCATGATCGAGCTTGCCCAGGAAGGCATGACGATGATCTGCGTGACCCACGAGATGGGTTTCGCCCGCACCGTCGCCGACAACATGGTTTTCATGGACAGGGGCGAGATCGTCGAGGTAGGCCCGCCGACGGAATTCTTCGCCAATCCCAAAAGCGAACGGACGAGGACTTTCCTGGGTCAGATCCTGGCCCATTGAGTCTTCGTCCGTCAGGCTATCGGCGGCTTTAAGCCACCGCCGCTTTGTTATTTGTTCTTTTCAGCGGAATTGGTAATCGCATTACCGGTTTTCGCCACATCCTGACCGAAGCCCGCGGTGGTCTCGCAGGCGCTCAGCGCGGCGGCTGCGCCAGCGAGCAGAAATAGGGCCACGATCACGCTCGTGAATTTCTTTGTCGATTCTACCATTTTCCCCTCCGTCTAAAGTTCAATGCGATATTTTCGACTGAACAACGAGAGAGCTTGAAAAAGGTTCCGCGCCGAAAAACGGTCCGGGACCTTTATGCAGTCAGGGGCGGCAACTTAGGATGCGGGTGGTCGCGCCTCAATGCACCCAGGAGCCGGGGATCGGCGAATTCGACAGGCCGTTGGCGATAGACCTGGAACCCGGCCTTCTGATAGGCGCCGAGCGCACGGGGATGATCGAAGGTGCAGGTATGGACCCAGAAGCGTCTGGCTTCGGGATGGAGCCAGGCCTGATCCACCGCCGCGCGCATGAACCAGGTGCCAAGGCCCCGGCCGATGAAATCGGGCGCCAGGCCGAAATAGGCGAGTTCCACGTTCCCGTCGGGCATCCGGTCGAGCTCGAAATATCCCGCCGGAACTCCTGCCAGGTAAAGCGCGGTCACCTCGGTTTCGGGGCGCGCGAGGGCGGCGGCGAGCTTTTCGTCGGACCAGAGCCGCCGCTCGAACCAGATCCAGGGTTCGCCGATCGTATCGTAGAGATAGCGATAGAAGGGCACCGGGCAGCGCTCGACCCGCATGAGCGCGAGCTTGCCGGCGGGAATCGGCAAGGGCGGCCTTCCCGGTCGCTCCCTCATTTCAAGATAAGTGATCGTGTCGGTGAGGCGACCGATCGGCGGTTTCTTCACCGGTCGAGCCACTTGGTCATGAGGACGCGGGGTTCTTCCTCATATCCAAGCGCGTCATAGAAGCCCTTCACCGCGGTGTTGGTCTCGCGGATCAGCAGCATGACTTTCCGGACGCCGAGGCCCTTGAGCCAAGCCTCTCCATGAGCCGTCAGATCCCGCCCGAGCCCCGAACGACGCAAACCCGGATCGACGGCGACGTAGTAAAGCCAGCCGCGATGACCGTCATGGCCCGCCATGACGGTGCCGACGATGCGGCCGTCCCGCTCGCTCACGAAGACGTCGCCATGGCCCGAAGCGCGGCAGAAGGCGATATCGGCGGCGGGCGGGTTCCAGGGGCGGGTGAGATCGCAAGCCTCCCAAAGGGCCAGGACGCCTTCGAGGTCCGCGTCCTGAAAAGGCCGGATCGCGCTCACCGCTTTTCGGCAGGGCCGGTGGCGACGGGAGTATCGCCGGGCAAGCCCCATTCGGACCAGGATCCGTCATAGACCGCCGCCTCGGGCCGTCCCAGAAGATGCCAGGCAAACGCCAGGACCGAGGCGGTAACGCCCGAGCCGCAAGAGGCGACGAGCGGGACCTTGGGATCGATGCCCGCCTCGTCGAAAAGCCGGGCCAGTTCTTCGGCCGGCTTCACGGTCTTGGTGGCGGGATCGCTCAACCGGTCGAAGGGAAGATTGCGGCTGTCGGGGATATGGCCCCTGCGAAGGCCCGGCCGGGGTTCGTCCACGGTTCCCTCGAAGCGATTGGCGGCCCGGGCATCGACGACCTGCTCCCGGCGGCTTTCGACATTGGCCAGAATCTCGGCCTTGTTCCGGACCTGGGCCTTGTCGAGATGGGCGGCAAAGTGGCTCTCCCGCGGATGCGGGACCTCGGCCGTCACGGCCCGGCCCTCGGCGAGCCATCGGGGCAGGCCGCCATCCAGCACCGCCACATTGCGGTGGCCGAAGACGCGAAGGGTCCACCACACCCGAGGCGCGGACATCAGGCCTGCGCTGTCATAGACGACGATGCGGTGGCCGTCGCCGATCCCCAGCTTGCGCATCCGAGAGGCGAACTTGGTTTCGTCCGGCAGCATATGCGGCAGCGGCACGGAGGTATCCGCGATCTCGTCGATGTCGAAAAAGACCGCGCCGGGGATGTGCTGGCGCTCGTAATCCTCCCGAGCGGTCGAAGGGCTCCTGGGCATCTTGAAAGAACCGTCCACCACCCGGACCAGGGGATCGTCGAGATGGGCTGCGAGCCATTCCGTCGAGACGAGGGCTTCGGGGTGGGCGTAAGGCATACTGTTCTCCTGGGAACTCAATCGGCGAAGGCGACGCTGACGCGGCGGTTCTGCTTGCCTTTGTTCTCGATCTTCACCACTTCGACACGGCCGATCTCGCCGGTGCGCGCGACATGGGTCCCGCCGCAAGGCTGCAGATCGACGCCTTCTATGTCGAGAAGACGGACCTTGCCGAAGCCGGAGGGCGGCTTCACCGACATGGTGCGCACAAGCTCGGGCCGGGCCGCTATCTCCTCGTCGGTGATCCAGCGCGGGGTGACGCCGTGATCCTCCGCGATGAGGCGATTGAGGTCCTGCTGGATCTTCTCCTTATCGAGGGCGTCGCCCGGCACGTCGAAATCGAGCCGGCCCTTGCCGTCGGATACCTGGCCGCCGGTCACCGCGCCGGTGACGACCGAACAGAGGAGGTGCAGGCAGGTATGCATCCGCATGTGGCGATGGCGGCGGTCCCAATCGATCTCCGCCACCAGCTGCTGGCCGGGGCTTGGCGATGGCGAGCCGGGAGCGGGGACATGGATCACGTCGTCCGGCGTGTCGCCTTTGCGCGCCTCGATTATGACAATTTCCGAACCGTCCTCGAGGATCAGCCTGCCGCTGTCGCCCGGCTGGCCGCCGCCTGTCGGATAGAAAACCGTCCGGTCGAGGCGAATGCCGCGCTCATCGACGCCGAGCACTTCAGCTTCGCAGCTCTTCCGATAGGCATCCTCGCGAAAGATGGGAATCATCAGCCCTCCTGGTCGAGCCAGGGCGGCGTCGGCAGGCCCTTTTCCCGCAGGAAGGCGGGGTTGAAGAGCTTCGACTGGTAGCGGCTGCCGCCGTCGCAGAGCACAGTCACCACAGTATGGCCGGGACCAAGTTCCTGGGCCGCGCGGATCGCGCCCATGAGGTTGATGCCCGTCGAGCCGCCCAGCACCAAGCCTTCCTCGCGGACGAGGTCGAAGAGCAGGGGCAGCATCTCCTCGTCGGTGATCTGGAACTGGCCGTCGAGCGGCACGCCTTCGAGGTTTTTGGTGATGCGGCCCTGGCCGATGCCTTCCGTGATCGAATTGCCCTCGGCCTTCAACTCTCCATGCGCGTAATAGTCATAGATGGCCGAGCCCATGGGGTCGGCGAGGTAGACCTTGATGTCGCGGTTCCGCTCCTTCAGCGCCATGGCGGTGCCGCAGAGCGTCCCGCCGGTGCCGACCGAGGCGACGAAGGCATCGACCTTGCCGTTCGTGTCGGCCCAGATCTCGGGACCCGTCGTTTCATAATGGGCCTGGCGGTTGGCGACATTGTCGAACTGATTGGCCCAGATGGCGCCCTTGGGCTCCGAGGCCGCGACCTCGGCGGCGAGGCGTTCGGAATAGCGGACGTAATTCATGGGATTGGAATAGGGCGCGGCCGGCACCAGCCGAAGGTCCGCGCCGCAAAGCCGCAGCATGTCCTTCTTTTCCTGGCTCTGGGTCTCCGGCATCACGATGACGGTGCGATATCCCAGGGCATTGCCCACGAGCGCCAGCCCGATTCCGGTATTGCCGGCGGTGCCTTCGACGATGACCCCGCCAGGGTGGAGCAGGCCCTTGGCTTCAGCGTCCCGGACGATGGAAAGCGCCGCACGATCCTTGACCGACCCGCCGGGGTTCAGGAACTCGGCCTTGCCGAGAATGGTGCAGCCCGTCATTTCCGACGCGCGCCGCAGCCTGATGAGCGGCGTATTGCCGATCGTATCGATAAAGTCCTGCCGAATCGTCATCTTCAGAAACGCCCTCGCCTGCCGCAAAGAGCGGCTTCGCGACACTATAGGGACGATCGAAAGGGGATCAAGAGATTGACCCCGTCCCGGTCGGTCGGCACTTTGGCTTGGGGGAACCATGGCGACAGAGATACAACCGATCTTCGAGACCGCGCGGCTGCGGCTGCGCCCCTGCACAGAACGGGATCTCGACGGGCTGCATGCCGCCGTCGGCGATCCTGAAGCGATGCGCTATTGGGATGGGCCGCTCTATGCCGATCGCGACGAGACCGCGCGGCTGCTCCGCTGGCTGATGAAGCCCAACCTTTATTCCCATGTGGGCTGGGCGGTGGCGGGGAGGGAAGACGATGCCTGCCGGGGCTTCGTCAATTACCATCATCGGGAGTCGAGGGACCGGCGGCTCGAGGTCGGCTATATCCTCGCGCCCCGATATTGGCGGCAAGGTCTCATGACCGAGGCGATGATCCCCTTCCTGAAGCATTGCTTCGAGACTTTGAAGACGCATCGTGCCGAAGCTTATATCGATCCTGGCAACCTTGCTTCCTGCCGCCTCATTGAGGGGCTGGGGTTCAAGCGGGAGAGCGGTGTCATTCGCGACCGCTGGCGCATCGACGACAGTTATCGAAGCGCCGTGCTTTATGCGCGGCTCGATACCGACTGATCAGACAAGTGAGGGTGGCTCGTTCCACATTTGGCGAAGCCTGATACGATTGGCGGCCAGCCAATAAAGCGAGATGAGCGCGGGGGAATTCTCGATCTTCTGCTGCCGGACGAGCTTCATCGCCTCGCGATAGTGAAGCGTGACGACCTTGATGTCTTCATGCTCTTCGGCCAGGCCATGGATGCCTTCGGCGGTTCGGGCGTCGACCCTGCCGCAGAAAAGCTCGATCGCCTCGGTGGACCCGCCGGGGCTCGGCATGAAGCGATGGATCGGAACGAGCGGTCCCAGGATCGCGACGCCCGCTTCCTCGCGAGCCTCGCGGCGGGCGAGGTCGCCTGGACTTTCATCCGCGCCGCCATCGGTCACGCCCGCGACGATTTCCAACTGCCAGGCGCTGCGGCCGGCGAGATGAGCAGGCAGGCGGAATTGCTCGACCAGCACCACCTTGTCCCGGTCCGGGTCGTAGAGCAGCACGCCGACCGCGTTGCCGCGCTCGAAGACCTCGCGGATCATCGGCTCGGACCAGCCGCCCGCATGGAGCCGATGCCGCAGCTTGTAACGGTCGATCCGGAAGAAGCCCTTGTAGGGTGTCAGCTTTTCGAGGATCTCGACGTCGTCGCTCATGAGGGCGCGCGGCCGGGCGTATGGAGGGGGAGCGTTATACGCATCACCAATCCGTGGGGCGTCCGGTTTTCCGCTCGGAGCTTGCCGCCCAGCGCCTCGATGTTGCGCCGGGCGATCCAGAGGCCGATGCCGAAATGGGTCGCCTCGCTGTCGCCGTCCTCGTTGCGATGGGGGCGTTGGGAGAAATAGCGCTCGAAGATGCGTTGCAGATTGTCGGGCTCCACGCCGGGGCCTGAATCGGCGATGACGAGTTCCGCCATCCGGCCGCGCGCCTCCAAAGTCACGCCGATGCCCGAGCCCTTGGGTGAGAAGGAGATCGCATTCTCCAGCAGGTTCTCGATCACGGTCTCCAGCATGCCCTCGTCGGCGAAGACCGTGACGTCGGAATCGATATGGCCGCGGAAGGCGATCTGCTGGCTGGCCGCGGTCTCCGTATGGGTCTGAAGGAGATGCTTCAGAAGGCGCGACAGGTTGACCGGCGCGCGGGCGGTGTCGATCAGATCCGCCGTGGTTTCGTCGAGTCGGCGGGCCGAAGCGACCAGGCCGTCGAGCTTGTCGAGCGAGCTTTCGATGAGGCCCAGCGCACGGCTGCCCCGGAGATTTTGGTCGCCGACCGCGCGTTTCAGGGGCTCCAGAGATTGGCGGATCACCGCGATAGGGGTTTTAAAGGCATGGGCATTGTCCTCTGCCGCCCGGCGAATCGATTGAGCCGAGTGGCCAAGGACCTCTACCATACGGTCGAACTCATAGGCGACCACGGTCAGTTCGGGGACCTCGTTCGTGGCGCTGAAGGAGCCTTTGCCGGCCTGGCGGTCGCGGATGGCTCGCGCCCGCTCGGTGAAGCGATAGAGACCCCGGCGAATGCCCCAAAAGGCCGTGAAGGTCAGGAAAGCCATGGCGAGGTAAGCGGCGGCCGCGATGCGGACCTCGGGCGTCGCCCAATAGGGCCTTCCCAGGTTCGAGCCGGGATAGGCGCCAGCCGAGAAGGACGTTACCAGCGCCCAGCAGCCGTTGGTCGCCTTGATGGGGGTGGTGGAGGTGACGATCTCGTCGTCGCCGGTTGGCGTCCGGTAGCGTACCGCGAAGGGCAGATCGCCTTGGCATGACGAGGAAAGCCGTTCGAGCACCCCTTGTTGGGAGAGTCTTTCCCGCTCCATGTCGAGTTGCGCCGCCGGTACCGTCGGCCAGGAAGCGACATAAAAGAACGCATTCTCGCCCACCGGCGCGTAAAGCAGCTTCACATTGGTGACATCGCCCGCGAACCGCGCGAGTTCCCGGCCCAGCTGGGGCAGGGAAGGCCGTTCGCTGGTCGAAAGAAGCGGCATCAGCGCCTGGCTCATGACGCGGCCCTGCTCGCCGACGCTCTTCAGCAGCATCGCCCGGCCGGCCTCGTCGGCGCGACGAAACTGGTCGTAGACGATCAGCGGTACCACGAGAAAGATGACCGCCAGGACCGCCGCCTTGGCGGCGAGCGACCGGTAAAAACGGGGCGGCCGCGCCGTTGGGGCGGGGTCGGCCGGTTCGCTGCTTCGCTCGATGACCGTTGGGGTGACCGCCTCAGCCGGCGATCCAGCGGTATCCAAAGCCGGCGTAGTTGTGAATTTGGTCGAAGCTAGGATCGACATCCCGGAATTTCTTGCGGATACGCTTGATGAAGGTACGGACGTTGGCGCGGTAGCCGTCGTTGCCATAGCCCGCGATGAAGTCCTTGCCATGGACCAGGTCGTAAATCTCCCGATAGCCGACATCCTCGCCGGGGCGCATGGCCATGAGCGCCACGATCTTGAATTCGGTCAGGGTGAGGGGCGGCGTATGGCCGTTCCAGCTGGCGCGGCTGATGTCGAAGCGCAGTTCTAAGGGGCCGAGATGGATGACGTCGCCGGGAGGCGTGCGCTGCGGTTCAGCGTCAGGCGTGGGGCGCATCCCGTCGGCGATCAGCTGGACGCGCTTCATAAGGATCGCGAGCCGCCGCGACTTGTCTATGAAGTCGACCGCGCCGCCTTCGAGCGCCGCCTCTTCGTAGATGTCGTCGCTGAGCACGGTCAGGAAGATCACAGGCGTCATGGTGCCGTCGCGCCGGAGCTGGCGCAGCACTTCCAGGCCGTTCATTCCCGGCATGCGCCAGTCCAAAAGGATTACATCGGCGAGGCCGCCGTCCCTAAAATGCTCCAGGGCCGGAGCGCCGGACGCGAAGCTCGTGACCTCGAAACCTTCGTCCAACAGGTTGAGACCGAGCGATTCCCGGAAGAAATCGTCATCGTCAACGAGCACGATCCGTATCGGCTGCTGCCCGCTCCGTGGGCCGGCGTTGAGCGACGAGATCGCCGAAACATCGCTCCGGTCGCTGCTCTGGGGGATCCTCGCTTCGGACTTCATAGTGCAATACCCTCATGACCTTACTTTGCAGATCAAGATAGAAGTAGACGTCGAGTTCGCAGCTTCTACCCATGTAACGCCAGATCGTAGCCGGCGCGGCTTCCGCTCTTTGCCGAGGCTCGCCCAAAAGTTCCTGGGTTTGCCCTTGGTCGAGACCCATCAACCGCCCGGGATTCGGCGGCTCCGCGGCCGGTCCGGGAGTCCCGACCACCGAAGGCGACGACGGGGCAGCCGGGGTCGCAGGCAACCGCGCGATCTGGGTCGGCGGCATAGGCTTTGACGGCGGTGGCAGCGGCAGTCGGGCTACCGGGGTCTCCTCCACGACGATCGGCGGTGGCTCCGGAAGCTTAGAAGTGGCAACGGGCTCGGGTGTTTCCATACCGCACCCTGTCAATGTCAGAAGAGCGGCAAAAACGAGACCGAGACCCCGGTTCGCATCCATTGATGCCCAACCCGCCTTCGTCGCAGTGGTTCCGTGCCTTTGGTCGTACACCTGCATATAAAATCCGCCCAACGTCCTTAAAACTCAGTCAACGCAACCCAATCACTTATGGGTATTGCGACCTATTGTCTGACCGAAATGGGACAGGGCTGTTATAATTTCGCGTTCCGGGGACAAGATTCCCGCGACGGGAGACGGATGTGCGGGCTGGGGCCGAGACCACGACGCAGCGGGACTTGAGGTATCTCGATCTTGCCGCTTTCGAGCGCGCCAAGCTTGTGGGGGAGCCTTTTCCTCATATGGTTGTACCTGGTTTCCTCGATCCGGAAAGACGTCAGGAACTTAGTGCGAATTTCCCGCGGATCGATCAGGCCGGCAGCTTTCCGACAGCCGAACTCTCGATCGGGCCGGTGTTCCGGAATTTCCTCGACGAACTCGAATCGCCGGAACTCAAGCAAGCCTTCGAGCGGAAATTCGATATGGATCTTTCCGGCCGCCCCACCATGATCACGGTTCGCGGGCAGGCGAGGGCGCGTGACGGCCAGATCCACAACGACAGCCGCACGAAGCTCATCACCGTCCTGATCTATATGAACGAGCAATGGGAGCCTGAGGCCGGACGGTTACGTCTTCTTCGGTCTCCGGACAGCCTGGAGGATCCGGTGGTCGAGGTTCCGCCCGACGCCGGCACCCTGCTGGCTTTCCGGGTCACGGAAAATTCGTGGCATGGCCATCATTCGGTGGAAGGACCGCGCCGGGCCATCCAGTTGAACTGGGTGGAAAGCGAAGCGGTCGTCCGCCGCGAACGCAACCGGCATCGGCTTTCCGCGCGGGTGAAGCGGCTTATCGGGCATTTCGGCGGCTGATCGCCAGGGTCAAGGTTCCGGGCGAAGACCCGGAGGCTGCATGATCAATACCCCGGGTGGCGCGGTCAGAAGTTCGATCCGCTGCAAGAGGGGCCGGAGCGGGGCAAGTGCCTGGCTTGCCGCGGGACTGGTTACGGAAGTCTCTTCCTCGTCTCGGCCCAGGAGGCGGCTCAGCAGCACCTCCCGGGCATCTTTCGGTGGCGGATAGGCTTTCAGCGAAACTTCCTGCTCCACCGGCACTCCCATGGCCTCCTTGATCAGCCGCAGGGCCATGGCATAGCCGCCCAATTCGTCGACCAGGCCCCGCGCCTTGGCTTCCTCGCCGGTCCAGACGCGGCCCTTGGCGATTTCCTCGACCTTTTCGGGGGACAGCTTGCGGCCCATGGCGACCCGGCTCTTGAAGCCTTCGTAGATTTCGTCGAGCGAAGCTTCGAAGCGCTGCTTTCCTTGCGGCGTGTAATCCTGGATCGAGCTGTACATGGAGGCATTCCCCCCGGCCTCGCTCGCTTCCCAGCGAACTCCCAGTTTTTCCCAGAGTCCCCCGGTCATGATCTTGCCCGCGACGACGCCGATGGAGCCGGTCAGGGTGCCCGGCTGGGCCACGATCTTGGTCGCCCCCGCCGCGATGTAATAGCCGCCCGAGCCCGCCACGTCGCCCATGCTGACGACGATGGGCTTGCCGCTGTTGCGAACATGGGCGACCTCGTTCCAGATGGTTTCCGAAGCCGTCGCCGAGCCGCCCGGGCTGTCGATGCGCAGAAGAATGGCGCGTATGTTCTTATCCTCCGACGCTTTGCGGAGGGCGCGAACCAAGGTGTCTGAGCCGACGAAGGTGGAGCCGGAAAGGGGGCTTCCCCCGCTGCTTCCCCGCTGGATGATGCCGACGGCATGGATGAGCGCCACGGTCGGGCCCTTGGCATTGGGTCGGCCGGCGGCATCAAGATAGCGGCGCAGGGGCACCGTCTTGGCGTTGGCCGCGCGGCTTTGGGCGGCTTGGAGCGCATCGGCCCAATAGCCGATGCCATCCACGAGCTTCAGCCTCTGGGCGTCGCGATAGAGATAGGGGCCGCCGTCAACCAGCCTGCGCACCTCCGCCTCGCCCATCTGGCGGGCGGCGGCGATATCCCGCACGGTCTGACCGAAGATCGACGTAACGATGCTGTCCGTTTCCTCGCGATGAGCGGGCGTCATGCCGCGTTCGGTCAGGCTGTTCATCGCGGTCTTGTATTCGGAACGATGCTCGAACTTGGCTTCGATGCCGAGCTTGTCGAGCAGGTCCTTGGCGAAAGGCACCTCGGCGCGGAAGCCGGTCAGTCCCACCAGGCCGAAAGGCTGAAGCAGGATCTGGTCGAAGGCGGTCGCGAGGTAATAGGAGCGGGTTCCGGGTCCCGCTTCCCCGAAGGTCTCCGCATGGGCGATGGCGAATTTGCCATGCGCCCTGAAGGCGAGGATCGCCTCGCGGATCTCCTGGGTCTGGCCGGAACCGTATTCCTGGGCGCCCAGATGGGCGACGATGCCCTTGATCCGGGGATCGCCGCCCGCCCGCTCGATCCCGTCGAGCAGGTCGCGCAGGGAAGGCTCCTCCTCGCTCAGGAGCGAGGTGAGCGCCGTGGAGGTGGGGGCCTCGCCATAGCCGTGGTTAAGGTCGAGCACCAGGATATCGGCCGCGCCGAGCGAGGGAGCGCCGGGCGCCAGCCAGAAGAAGGCTCCGACGACGCCCGCCACCATGAGCAGGAACAGAAAGCCGACGACCGCGAAGAACCGGACCAGGAAACGCCGCATCGATTGATTACCTCGGCGGAAGGGCGTCAGCCGCCCAGCGCCCGTTGCCTCAGGAGATGGTCCGCCAGCACGACCGCCATCATGGCCTCGCCCACGGGCACGCCGCGGATGCCGACACAGGGATCGTGGCGTCCCTTGGTGAAGACTTCGACCTCGTTGCCGTGAATGTCCACAGTTCGGCGCGGCGAGAGGATGGAACTTGTCGGCTTCACGGCGAAGCGCACGACGATATCCTGGCCCGTCGAGATGCCCCCGAGGATGCCGCCCGCTTGATTGGACAGGAACTCCACCTTGCCGTCGCGCATCCGCATCTCGTCGGCGTTCTCCTCGCCGCTCAAGGAGGCGGCGGCAAAGCCCGCGCCGATTTCCACCGCCTTCACGGCATTGATGCTCATCATGGCCTTGGCGAGATCGGCGTCGAGCTTGTCGTAGATCGGCTCGCCCAGCCCGACCGGCACCCCGCTTGCCACGACCTCGATCACCGCGCCGGTCGAGGAGCCCGATTTCCGCACGCCATCGAGATAGCCTTCCCATTGCTGGGCCATCTGGCGGTCGGGGCACCAGAAGGGATTGTCCTGCACCGCGTCCCATTCCCAGCGGCTGCGATCCACCTTGTGAGGGCCGATCTGGACCAGCGCGCCGCGGATCTGGATGCCGTCGCCCAGCACCTTGCGCGCGACGCCGCCCGCTGCCACCCGCGAAGCGGTTTCCCGGGCCGAAGACCGGCCGCCGCCGCGATAGTCGCGGATGCCGTATTTCTTCCAATAGGTGTAATCGGCATGGCCGGGGCGGAAGCTGTCTTTGATCGCGCTGTAATCCTTGGAGCGCGCATCCTCGTTCTCGATCATCAGCATGATCGGGGTGCCGGTGGTCTCGCCCTCGAAGACGCCGGAGAGGATCTTGACCTGATCGGGTTCCTGCCGCTGGGTCGTGAAGCGCGACTGGCCAGGCTTGCGCCGGTCGAGCCAGACCTGAAGATCCGCTTCTGAGAGCTTGAGTTTAGCCGGCGCGCCATCGACCACGCAGCCGATCGCCGGCCCATGGCTCTCGCCCCAGGTGGTGAAGCGGAAGAGTTCGCCGAAACTGTTGCCTGCCATGTTCTGCTCAGACCACCGCGATGTCGGGGGCGTCCACCGCCTTCATGCCGACGACGTGATAGCCGCAGTCCACATGATGGGTTTCGCCCGAGACGCCCGAGGAGAGATCGCTGAGGAGATAGAGCCCGGCGCCGCCGACTTCCTCGATGGTGACGTTCCGCTTCAGCGGTGAATTGTACTGGTTCCACTTCAGGATATAGCGGAAGTCGCCAATTCCCGAGGCCGCGAGCGTCTTGATCGGGCCGGCCGAGATCGCATTGACCCGGATGTTCTGCCCGCCGAGATCGACCGCCATATAGCGGACGCTCGCCTCAAGCGCGGCTTTGGCGACCCCCATCACATTGTAGTGCGGCATCACCCGCTCGGCCCCATAATAGGTCAACGTCAACAGGCTGCCGCCCTCGGTCATCAGGGGTGCCGCGCGGCGCGCGAGGTCGGTGAAGGAGTAGCAGGAAACTTCCATCGTCCTCAGGAAGTTGTTTCGCGTGGTATCGACATACTTTCCCTTGAGTTCCTCCTTGTCGGAGAAGGCAATGGCATGAACCAGGAAATCGAGCCGGCCCCACTTCTCGCTCAAGACGGCGAAGAGATTGTCGAGACTTGGCGCGTCGAGCACGTCGCAGTCGACGATGAGATTGCTGCCGAGGCTTTCGGCGAGCGGCTTTACCCGCTTGCCCAAGGCTTCCCCCTGGAAAGTGAAGGCGAGTTCCGCGCCCTGATCATGGACGGCTTTGGCAATGCCCCAGGCGAGCGAACGGTCGTTCGCCAGGCCCATGACAAGGCCACGCTTCCCGGCCATGAGGGGTTTCACGTCGGGCATTGGGCTCTTACTCCTGGGAAAATCGCTGAAAGGCGCGGCATCCTACACGAAAGCGGAAGAGGGCGGCTAGACGCATGGCAAGCGTAGTCGCTCGCAAGGCCGCCGCATGGCGCTCGATCCTGGCGGAGGGGTGTCATACCGTCTCCGCCTTCAGCCGCCATGTGGCCCTGCGCTTTCTGAAGGATGGCTGCTTCACCTCAGCTGGCGCCTTAAGTTACACGACGCTGGTGTCGCTGATCCCGCTGACCGCGATCGTGCTGGCGGTGCTCTCGGCCTTCCCGATTTTCGCCGATACCCGCGACCAGATGCTGGCGACGCTCTTCACGAATTTCGTGCCCCAGATCGGCACAGAGATCGAGTGGTGGTTCCGCTATTTCGCCGGAGTCGCGTTGAAGACCACAGCCTTCGGGGTGGCCGCGCTGGCCTTCACCTCGATCCTGCTGCTCGCCGCCGTCGAGGAGCAGCTCAACGCGATCTGGCGGGTGACGGCGGCCCGGCCGTGGTTCCAGCGGGTCCTGATCTATTGGACCATCCTGACGCTCGGGCCGATCCTGCTGGGCGTCGGCTTGTCGTTTTCCGGCTATTTCGACCTGATCGCCCAGCGCATGGGTTTCAGCCAGCAGCTCGGCGATCTCCTGACGCGGACCTGGTTGCACAGCCTCGCGCGCCTCCTGCCCTTCTTGCTGGAGGCGGTGACCCTGGTCCTGGTCTATTGCATGATCCCCAACCGGACCGTTCGCTGGCGCGAAGCGCTCGCCGGGGGGCTGATCGCGGCGATCCTGATCGAGCCCATGAAGCTCGCCTTCGGGATCTATATCCTGCAGCTCTCCACCTATCGCGCGGTCTATGGGGCGCTGGCGGTCATCCCGATCTTCCTGGCCTGGATGTATATCCTGTGGTGCGTGGTGCTGCTCGGCGCGGTGATCGCGGCAGCGCTGCCGGAGTGGCGGGTGGACGAGGGCCTGCCGAAGGCGCCGGTGGCGACGCCGAGGCTAGGCCTAGCCTTGGCCTTGCTGGCCGAGCTCTTCGCCCAGAGCCGCAAGGGAGGTATGGTCGGGACGCCGGAATTGGCTCAGCGGCTGGGTGTCAATGTCGCGTTGATCGACGAGCATCTGACCTTGCTGCAACCCAAGGGACTGGTGGCGCAAACGGCCGAGGGCTGCTGGCTCATCGCCCGACAGCCCGATAGCATCATGCTGATCGATATCTACGAAGCGCTGAAGCTGCCGCTTGCCGCCAATTGGCGGGGCGACCAGGAGGAGGCATGGCACCCCAGGGTTGCCGCCGCCCTCCAGCATATCATCGAAGGCGAGACGGCGGCCCTCCGCATCCCTCTGGCGCCGATCCTGGCCGAGATCGAGACAAGCCCTCGCCGGCCTCAGCCTATTCCGAGCTTGCGGCGCACGTCGTAGGCGTGCTCCAGGCCCCATTTCTCCAGGAAGGCTATCAGTTCAGGGTCGGGTTTCTCCGGCAGGACGACCTTGAACTTGACGTATTGATCTCCGGCTTCCTGCTTGCCGGCGATGCCCTTGCCCTTGAGACGCAGGGTCGCGCCTGAGTTGGAGCCGGGGGGAACTTTCAAGGCGACCTCGCCCTGGATCGTCGGCACGGTGACCGTGGCGCCGAGCACCGCTTCGGGCAGCGTGATCGGCAATTCCAGGTGGATGTCGCGTTCCTTGCGGGTGAAGAAGGGATGTGGCTCGATCTCGACCAGGATCAGGGCGTCGCCCGCCGGTCCGCCGCCAATCCCTGGCTGGCCCTGGCCGCGAAGCCGCAGCGTCTGGCCCGATTCCAGGCCCGGCGGAACATTGACATCGAGAGTCCTGCCGTCCGGCATGGTGATCCGTTTCTTGGCGCCCTGGGCGGCTTCCAGAAAGGCGATCTTGATCGTGTAGCTCGCGTCCTGCCCGCGCCCCTTTGCCGGACCGCGCCGGCCCCGGCCGAAGAGTTCCGACAGGATGTCGTCCACGTTCAGGTTGCCCTCGCCCTGGGCCTGGCCCCAGGGACCGGCTCCGGCGGCGGATTGCTGGCGCTGATAATGCCGGGCGGCGCGCTCGGCGCCTGCCGCATCGATTTCTCCCCGGTCGAAGCGGGCGCGCTTTTCGGGATCGGAGAGCATGTCGTAGGCGGCTGTCACCTCCTTGAACTGCGCTTCGATCTTCTTGTCGCCCGGATTGAGATCGGGATGAAGCTTCTTCGCGAGTTTCCGGTAAGTCTTCTTGATGTCCGCATCGGACGCGTTGCGGGCCACCCCTAGGACGGTATAAGGATCGTTCATCTGCTTTGGGCCAGGAGCTGGTGGTGCGGCGCTGTCACCGGGTTGAGAAATAGTGGCCCCGAGCTTCTCCCGCCGCAACCGCCGAATGGTGGCGGGATCGTCCAGGGGCCTTGGTAAATTGGGGATCGAGGCGCTTGCATTGAAGCGGCAACCGCTAAAATAGTTACGATATTTCTGTGGTTTGAACCGAAAGCTGGGAGATGGGCACAAGGTGATCCGCTACGAGCAGCCTTTCGAGGAATTCGACCGCTGGTTTGCCGAGGCCAAGGCGAGCGAGCCCGCGGACGCCAACGCCATGACGCTCGCCACGGTGGATGCGGGCGGAAGGCCTTCCGCCCGCATCGTGCTTTTGAAGGGCGTGGATCCTAAAGGCTTCGTCTTCTTCACGAATTTCCAGAGCCGCAAGGGCGAGGAGCTGACCCGCAATACCTGGGCGGCGCTGTGCTTCCATTGGAAATCCCTGCAGCGTCAGGTCCGGATCGAAGGCGCTACGGAGCGCGTGGCGGATACTGAGGCCGACGCCTATTTCGCGACTCGCCATCCGCAGAGCCAGGCCGGAGCCTGGGCTTCCGATCAATCGCGGCCCGTGGCGGATCGCAACGTGCTGGAGGCACGGCTCCGGGAAGTCGAGGCTCGCTTTGCCGGTGGTCCCATTCCCCGGCCGCCTCATTGGTCGGGTTTCCGGATCATCCCCGAGCATATCGAATTCTGGCAGGAACGCCCCTATCGCCTTCACGACCGCATCATTTATGACCGGGACGGGGCGGGTTGGAAGCAGATTAGGCTTTATCCCTGAGGGGGCCGCGCCTTGACTTGGCGCGTCGGCACCATAATTGACCCTTCGTAGGTTTTTGCGCGCAAGCCCGTTCCTCGAAGGAGAGCATTCATGACCATCCGCACCATCCTTTTGGCTTTGGGCGGTGGCAGCGCCAGCCTCGGCGCGGCCGATACCGCCTGCCGGGTCGCCAACCGCTTCGACGCGCATCTCGAAGGCCTACATGTGCGCCAGGATCCCCGCATGGTCGGCATCGACTATGGCGCGGGGGTAGGGGCTGGCCTTGGCGTTGGAGCGCCGGTCACGGCGGAGTTTTTCGAAGGTCTGGAAGCGGCGGAGGACGAAGTCTCCCAGACATCGAGGCGCGCTTTCGATCATGCGCTGTCCTCCTATCAGATCGCGCTCACGAACGTTCCGCTCGGCGGCAAGCCGAGCGCGGCCTCGGCCGAATGGCGGGAGGAAACCTCGCTCCCCTCGGAGTTCCTTCCCCGCCGCGCGCGTCTTTTCGATCTGGTCGTCGTGGGCAGGTCCGACCGGGTCGAGGATCAGCCCCACAGTTCGCTGATCGAGACGCTTCTGGTGGAAGGCGGCCGTCCGGTCCTGGTGGCGCCCGCGCAGGCTCCCGCCTCGCTCGGCGAGACGATCGCGGTGGCCTGGAACGGCTCCGGCGAGGCCGCTCGCGCGCTGGCTGCCGCCATACCTTTCCTGGAGAAGGCCACGAAGGTGATCATTCTCACCGCCGAGCCGACCGAGGCGCAGGAAGGGCTTGCCGTGGTGCAGCAGCTTGCCTGGCATGGGATTTCCGCGATTCCCCGCCATGTGGGCGCGCCCGAAGGCGTGGCCATGGGCGAGTTTCTGCTGTCGAGCGCTCGGGAGGAAGGCGCCGACCTTCTGGTGATGGGCGGCTATGGCCGGGCTCCGTGGCGGGAGATGCTCTTCGGCGGCGCCACCCGCGACATCCTGTCGACGAGCCATCTGCCGATCCTGCTGGCGCATTAAGCGGGCGCGGTGGCGACGCCCTTGGCCGGTTCGGCGACGAGAACCGGCGGAGCGCTCGACGCGCTGAATTTCCTGCTGGCCGATGTCCGGGGGGCAGTCGGACCCTATCTCAACGTCTATCTCGTCACTCAGCAGGGCTGGAGCCAATCGGGCGTCGGCCTTGTCACAATGATCTCGGGGCTGCTCGGGCTGGCGGCTCAAACGCCCATCGGCGCGGCGATCGACAACAGCCGCGCGAAACGGGGCGTGATCGTCGTGGCGCTGGTCATCCTCGCGGGAGCCGCCGCGCTCATTTTCCTGGATTCGTCGTTCTGGGCCGTTTTCACGGCGAGCACCGTGATGGCGGTCGTGGGCGACGTATTCGGCCCCGCCATCGCCGCGCTCACTCTCGGCCTTTTCATCGAAAGGCAGTGGCCCGGCCGGATGGGCCGCAACGCGGCTTTCGATCATGCGGGCAATGTGGCTGTCGCCCTTCTGGCGGGGCGGTTGGCTGGCTCTTCGGGCAACGCGCGGTCTTCCTGCTGGTCCCCGTATTTGGACTCTTGGGGATCCTCGCAGTCCTCGCTATTCCTCCGGGGGCGATCGACCATCAGCGTGCGCGGGGCGAGGCATCCGACGACGCGCCGGGCGACCGGGTCGGCTGGCGGGTGCTCGTCGAGTGCAAGCCGCTGCTGGGATTCGCGGTCGCCGGGCTTCTGTTTCATTTTGCCAATGGGCCGCTGCTGCCCCTGGTGGGTCAGCAGCTGGCGCTGCAATATCCGGATATGGCCAGCGCCATGATGTCGAGCTGCATCGTCGCCGCCCAGCTCGTGATGCTGCCGGTGGCCCTTGCCTCGGGCCGCGGCGCGGATCGCTGGGGCCGAAAGCCGGTGCTGCTGGCCGCTTTCGCGATCCTGCCACTCCGGTCCTTTCTCTACACACTTTCCCATGACGCCTGGTGGCTCGTCGCGGTGCAGCTCTTGGACGGCGTCGGCGCGGGCATCTTGAGCGTTCTGTTGCCGCTTATCGTGGCCGACCTCATGCGAGGAACCGGCCGCTATAATATGGCCCTGGGCGCGGTGGTGACCGCCCATGGAATAGGGGCGGCGCTCGGGGGCTTCGGGGCTGGCGTGTTCGTCGACCGCTTCGGGTATGAGGTGACTTTTGTCGCGGCTGGTATTGTCGCGCTGGCGGCCTTGGGCCTTCTCATCGTCGCCGTGCCGGAGACGAGGTCGGCCGCGTCGAATTGAGCCTGGGGCGGATCAATTTTGCGCATATCGCTCGAAGCTGCGCTTCATGGCGTTCACCCGCCTCAGATAGCCGGAAACCTCATGGTCTCCGCAGCGCTCGGCGTCCGACGGGTGGAAGCCACGATGGGCAAAGGCGGCGGCGGGACCGGAGCCGCAGAGATGCACCAGGGCGGCAAGGTCTTGCTTCTGCTGCGCTGTGGCTCCGATAGCCTGTCGGGCGAGGATCTGGGCCACGTTGCGGTCGAGATAGATCGCGGTCAGCTCCACCGCATGGCTTGGCACCACCCGCGTGTAGAAGCCGGTGAGCCAACAGGCGCCGGGCTCAGCCACCGCGTGGTTGCGGATGCAATATGGCCGCGCATCGGCGAAGGCCCCGTCGGTCATCTGATACATGCCCACCGCGCTCGAAGCGGGGCCGTAGATCGAGAAGGGATGCCAGCTCAGTCGCCAGCGCCAGTAAGTATGGGCGACAGGATCGCCCGAGCCCTCGGCCTGGGCCAGTGCGGCGAGAAGCGCAGGACTGACCGATCCCGTCGAATAGCGCAGGAAGAGCGGACCGTAACTCCGCCAGGTCTCGGCCGGACTTTTGGCGAGGGTGCCGCTGACCGGATAGAAAAGCTCAGCCGGCTTGCGGGCCACCTGATAGACGAGGTTCGCCGCCGCGAGAAAAGCCACCATGGCCAAAGCGACGATCCCTGCGCGAGCCGTCCGGAAGCGCGCGGTCCGCGCCAGCACGAGTCGCGCGAGCTTACGAAACCTCCCCTGCGGGCTTTGACGACGCCTTCGGGTGGGACGGCGCGGGCGTTTGAGGGAAGACTTTTTACGGGACATTACGGGGTTCTGCGAGGGGAGGGCGCTACCCGTAAAGCCGCTTGCTGAACCTCAGCCGCGCGACAGTGAAAGCCACGATCGCCAGCGCCGCGATATAGGCGAGGTGCCCCGCTATCGTGAGAAGCTCGATGGGCAGTCCTGCCGTCAAGGGGCGCACCACCGCGATCACATGGGTCGTCGGCAATACCCAGGCGAAGGCTTGGATAAACCAGGGAAAGCGCGTCACCTCGAAGAAGGTGCCCGAGAACATGAAGCTCGGCGTCACCCAGAAGGTGAAGTAATAGGCGAAGATGTCCCAGCTTTTCGCATGGGCCGTGGCGACGAGGCCGCAGCAGGCAAAGCAAACTGCGCCCAATGCCAATACCGGGATCGAGAGCAGCGCCCCGGAAATGCTGCCGACACCGCCCCAGACCGAGCCGACGACGATGACGCAGCAGGCGGAGAAGATGCCTTTGGTGGCGGCCCAGGACATCTCGCCCAACATCAGCTCGCCGAGCCTGACCGGGGTCGCGAGGATCGCCTCCCAGGTGTGCTGCATGCTGAAGCGGGCATAGGTGCTGATCGTCGATTCGAAGCTCGACGCGAACATGGCCGCGTAGCACATCATGCCGGGCACGACGAAGCTCAGGTAGTCGATCCCATTGACCGTGCCCATGACCGCGCCGAGGCCATAGCCGAAGGCGAAGAGGAAGATCAGCGGATCGAGCACGTTGGTGGTGAGGGATGGGCCTGCCAGACGCCGCCAGACCGTGGCGTTGCGCATCCAGACCGCGAAGCTAAAGCGATTGAGCAGCATGCTATGCCCCTTGCCGCAGGGTATGGCCGGTCAGGCGCAGGAAGACATCCTCCAGATTGGCGTCGCGGCGCGAGAAAGTGGCGTGCGGCGGCAGCCGCCGGGTCACCTCCAGCGGGTCCGATACGTAATAGAGCATCGCATCGCCGATATCGGTGCTTTCGAGGCCTTCCTCGTCGAAACTTTCCGGCAGGGGCTTCGGGATCTCGAACACATGGCCCTTCACGTGGCGGCCGATCAGTTCCTCCGGCGTGCCCTCGTCGAGCACCTTGCCGCCGTCGATGATGATGATCCGGTCGCAGAGCCGCTGGGCCTCGTCCATGTAATGGGTGGTGAGGAGCAGCGTCTTGCCCTCGCGCCGAAGGTCGAGAAGCCGCCGCCAGATGAGCACCCGCGCCTGGGGATCGAGGCCGGTGGTAGGCTCGTCAAGGACGATCAGCTCCGGATCGGCGATCAGGGAGCGTGCGACGATCAACCGGCGTTTCATGCCGCCCGAGAGCTGCATGACCTTGGCGTCGCCGCGCTCGGTCAATTGCATGAAGTCGAGGAGCTTCGGCACCCGTTCCGCCAGCGTCGCGGCGGGAAGGCCGAAATAGCGGCCATAGACTTCGAGGTTTTGCCGCACGGAAAGGTCGGGATCGAGGTTGTCTTCCTGGGGAACGAGACCGATGCGCTCCCGCATGGTGCGGCCCAGGGCCTCCGGGGATTGTCCGAAGAGCCGCAGCCGGCCGGCGGTCGGATGGGCGAGCGCCAGGATCATGCGCATGGTTGTGGTCTTGCCCGCTCCGTTTGGGCCGAGGAGACCGACGCAGGTGCCCCGCATGATCGAGAAGCTGACGCCGCGTACGGCATGGACGTCGCCATAGCGCTTTTCCAGCGCTTCGACCTCGATCACGGGCGTCATATCCGCAGCGGTTCCGTCCACGTCAGGCTCCTTCCGATGGGCCGCGCAGCCTACAGGCGGGTTGCGGCTCTGGCATTTGAAATGTCGGTGACAAGCGGGAGGCGGGGCTCGGCATTGAAGCGCGCGCCCTCGCAACCTATGATCGACCGGACTTCCTTGCTGAAGATGGGATCGCATCATGACCGCAACCACCCAGACCGCAACGTTCGAGACGAGCAGGGGCAAGCATCTGCCGGTCGATGAGCCGGCCTGCTGGAAGGGCAAGGATCTCCGGGAATCGCGGGCTTGGCAGTATCGCCTGAGTGAGGGCGACATCGCCGAACTCGGGGCGGCGCTCCGCTCGGTAAGGGCCAAGAAACTCGATCTGATCGCGATCAAGCGGGAGGATTTTCCCCTCGGCGCCTTCGGTCGCAAGCTCGCCGAACTCAAGGGGGAGATCCTCAACGGGCGCGGCTTCGTGCTGCTGCGCGGCTTCCCGGTGGACGGCTACTCGCGCGAGGATATCGCGGCGCTCTACTGGGGCGTCGGCTGTCATCTGGGAAAGCAGGTCTCCCAGAATACGCGGGGCCAGCTTTTGGGCCATGTGACCGACCTCGGCACCAAATCCGGCAAGCTCAAGCCTGAGGTCGAGAAGCTCAAGGACAAGATTTTCATCCACCCGGAGGTCCGCGGCTACAGCAGCAACGAGCGCTTCTTCTTCCACGTGGATTCCTGCGACATCGTTGGGCTCATGTGCCTCCATCCTGCCAAGACGGGCGGCGAGAGCCTCGTCGCCAGCTCAGCCACCATCCATAACGAGGTGCTGAAGCGCCGGCCGGACCTTATGGACGTGCTCTACGAACCTTTCTGGGTCAGCCGCAAGGGCGAGATCCCGGAAGGTGCCGAGCCCTGGTTCCGCATGCCGATGTTCCAGATCCACAACGGCCGCTTCGTCGGGCATCATTTTCCGGGCGGCATCCGCGCCGGTCAGATGATGCCGGAGATCCCGAAGCTGACCGCCCGCCAGCTGGAAGCGCTCGATCTGGTGGACGAGATCGCCAATGACCGGGATATCCACCTGAGCATGCAGCTCGAAAAGGGCGATATCCAATTCCTCAACAACCTCGTGCTGACCCATACCCGCACGGCCTATGAGGATTATCCCGAGCCCGAGCGCCGCCGGCATATGCTGCGGCTTTGGCTGGTGACGCCGGAAGGCCGCGACCTGCCGCAGTCTTTCTACGAGTGGCACGGCGGCGGCCGGCGCGGTGGGAGCTATGTGCCGGGCATGACGGAAGTGGCTTCGCTCGAACCCTGACGAAGCGGTGATCTAACGTCGGGGAGCGTGCGCCAAGCGGAGGGGAATCGCGTCATGCAACAGGGCTTTATCGTACGTCGTTCGGCTTATCTGGCGGCTTTTGCCGCTCTTGTCCTCGCCGTGGGTCCGGTGCTGGCGCAAGACGGACCGCCCCAACGCGGCGGCACGATCATCCTGACCCTGGGCAACGACCCGCCGACCATCAATCCGGTGGTCTCGACCGGCGTCCCGGATGCCTCGATCGGCTGCATTCTCTACCAGGGGCTCACCCGGGTGACCGGCACCCTGGAAGTCGCGCCGCTCCTGGCGAAATCCTGGACGATATCTCCCGACGGCAAGACCTATAGCTTCGAGCTGACCCAGGCGTCCTGGCACGATGGCAAGCCTTTCACCTCGGCGGATGTGAAATGGTCGCTGATGGAGGCAAACGCCAAGATCAGTCCTCCCTTCGCGGCCGCCGCGCGCCTCCTGGAATCGGTCGACGCCCCCGCGCCAGATAAGGTGGTGATCAACCTGAAGCAGCCCTTCGGCCCCTTGCTGATCTCGCTGGCCTGCGGCTGGGGCGGCTCAATCCTGCCGAAGCATGTCTTCGAGGGTACCAATATCCCCCAGAACCCGGGGTCGAACGTGAGCCCCATCGGGACCGGCGCCTTCACCCTCAAGGAATGGCGGCGGGGTGATCATTTGAGGCTCGTCCGCAATCCGAACTATTGGGAACCGGGCAAGCCCTATCTCGACGAGGTGGTGGCCAAGATCATCGGTCAGCCCGCCGCCCGGGTTCAGGCGCTGCAGGCCGGGGAGGTCGATTTCATCAACCAGTTCTATATGCCGAACAACGAATACCAGACGGTACGGGACAATCCGAAGCTCCGGCTGATGAAGGCGACCAACGCGCCGAACCTCGACTATCTGGCCTTCAACGTGCTGCGGAAGCCGCTCGACGACAAGCGGGTGCGGCAGGCGCTGCTGATGGCGACAGACCGGGACTATCTCTTGAAGAATGCGTGGCTCGGCAACGGGCAGGTGCCGACCATGCCCTTCACCAGCCAGATCCCCTGGGCGGCGGCCGGACCCGATGTCGATTTTAACAAGACCTATCCCTTTGACATCGCCAAGGCGAACGCACTGCTGGATGACGCCGGGTTGAAAGCGGGCGCGGACGGGACGCGGTTCAAGGTCCGGATGAACTACGCCACCGACGAAAGTGACAAGCAGACCGTGGCGAGCGCGCTCAAAGGCATGTGGCGGGCCGTGGGCGTCGATGTGGATATCGAGGCGCTGGACCGCGTGACCCATATGAAGAAGGTCTATACGGATCGCGACTTCGACGTGACGGTCAACGCCTATAGCACGCTCAACGATCCGGCCCTGGGTCTCGCCCGGATCTTTACGACCGGCGGTATCGGCAATCTCTACGCCAACCCGGCGGGATATTCGAAGCCCGAGGTCGACGACCTCTTCCGCAAGGCCGAGGTAGCACCCGTCCAGGCTGATCGCGGCGCGCTCTACCGGCAGGTCCAGTCGATCCTGGCGGTGGATCTTCCGACCGTTCCTCTGCGGGAAAAATTCACCTTCAATGGGGTGTCGGCCAAGCTCATGGGAATGCAGGTCGAGACCGATCTCTATCGCGGCTGGACCGATGCCTGGCTCGCGAAGTGACCGAGCCGCTTCCCCAGGCAACTTCGTCGACGATCGCCCACTACGACAGATCGGCGCAGAGTTTCCGGGCCGCCACCCTCGACCATGATGTCAGCCAGAATTATACGGCTCTTCTCGATGCGGTGGAGGGCGAGCCGCCCTATGCGATTCTCGATTTCGGCTGTGGGCCGGGGCGGGATCTCAAGCATTTTCACTCCCTGGGGCATGAGGCGGTGGGGCTCGATGGCTCGGGGGAATTCGCCGCCATGGCGCGGGAATATTCGGGATGCGAGGTGCTGCATCAGAATTTCCTGGCGCTCGACCTGCCGGAGAGCCGCTTCGATGGCGTCTTCGCCAATGCCTCGCTGTTCCATGTTCCGAGCGATGCCTTGCCGCGCGTTCTGAGGCACCTCTTCAAAACGCTGCGTCCTCGGGGCGTACTCTTTTCCTCCAATCCGCGTGGGAATAACGAGGAGGGCATGCGGGGCGATCGCTACGGTTGCTGGTGGACTTACGAAAGCTGGCGGGATCGCGTGACTGCGGCAGGTTTCTAGGAGGTGACGCACTATTACCGGCCCCCTGGACTGCCACGCGAACAGCAACCCTGGCTGGCTTCGGTCTGGCGTAAGCCTTAGATTATACGGTAGCGACCGGCGTCACCGGTGAGCCTGCCGCGCCCGGCAGCCGCAGCGGCGGGGCGGTCAGCAGAAAGCAGCTGCGACCATGGGCTTTGAGCCAGCCGGCCAGCGGCCCCAAGTGCCACAATTCCCCGAGATGTATGCCGAGCTTGAAAAGGCAAAGTTCGTGGAGCCCTTCATAGGCCTTGCCGGGCGAAGCCTCACGGGGCGGAACCGCCTCGACCGCGAAGTTATCGGCGGCGATAGCGGCGACGCCGCTATCGTCGATCCAGCGCAGCAGCGGCTCGTCGCAGCCGTCGAGATGACAAAAGGCGTTTTCCACAGTGTCGTGCCGGGGTGTTTTTCCTTCCGCCAGGAGGGCACTGGCTTGACCGGTGTGGATGCAGAGGATATCGCCCGGCTCGACCGTGACATTGTCCGCCTCGCAGACGCGCATCAGGTCGTCGTAACCGACGATCCGTCGCTCGGGACCATAGGCGGCGAATAGGTCGATCAGCACGCCGCGTCCCTGGACGCCGGTTGCCGCCATATTCTCGATGCCGAGCGCCGGCAGGCCGGTAAAGCCATCTCCAGTGATGACTTCGCCCGGACGGAAGCCGTTGTAGGAGCGGGGTTCCGGCATGCCATCGCCGTCGGCGTCGAACATCGATCCCACATGCCCCAGAGCGTCCCACTGGGTCGAGAACTGCGGATAGAGCGTCACCCAATCGTCCGAGAAGACATCCGTATGCCTTGGATTGGCATGGAGGTGATATTTCACCCGCCCGTCCTTCACCACCGGCGCGAGGCGCGGGGGCAAGCGGCGCAGATCGTGGTAATTGCCGCCGGGCAGGTCGAGCGGGAGGCTGAGACAGAAGCGCAGGCCTTCGCGAACCTCCGCAACACCCTGAAGAACCTTTTCAGGCGTGATCAGGTTCAGCCGTCCGAGCTGGTCGTCGGGACCGAAATCGCCCCAATTCGATCCTGGGGGGCGGACATTCCATCGCGCGCTCATGGGCACCTCCGTTCAACTCGCCGTGCTTGCGGGGAGTGACGTTGACACCGCTTCCGACGCACGCCTACACTAAATACGAACAAGTTGTTTATCTGCAAAACAACTTTGTTGCGCCGGGGGTTGCGCATCCGATCATCGTTAAATCCGAACATCAGGGGGTTACCATGTCACTCACCGCCGTTCGCTTGACCATTGTGGCCCTGGCCTGCGCCTTGTGTCAGGTCGCTTTGCCGGCCCAGGCCCGCACCCTCGACGAAATCCTGCAATCGAAGAAGATCATCGTGGGAGTCAATCCCAGCGTGCCGCCCACGGCGCTCTTCAACGACAAGAACGAGCTCGACGGCTTCGACGTGCAGTTGTCGAAAAAGATTGCCGAGATGCTCGATGTTTCGGTCGAATTCGTAAAGCTCGGCGCTAACGACCGCGTCCCCTTCGTGGCGAGCGGCAAGGTCGATTATGTGATGGGCGCGATGACCCGGACGCCGGCCCGCGCCAAGGTGGTCGATTTTACCGTGCCGGTCACCACCGAAGCCAATGCGGTCCTGACGGTCGAGGGCAAGCCTTTCAAGATTTGGCAGGATCTCAACGATCCCAAATACACGGTGGCCGAAGTGCGTGGCACGACCTCCGCCGATTTCGTCGCCAAGAACCTTCCGAAGGCGAAACTGCTCCTGCTCGACGACCATCCGAGCCTTGTCACCGCCATCGCCCAGGGCCGGGCCGATGCCTCTATCAATGTGGTCGAACTCGAGGTCAAATACATGGAGGTCCACAAGGAGGTGAAGTGGAAGGTCCTGGAGACCCCGGTTCGCCTTTATTACAATGGACTGGCCGTCGCCAAGAGCAACGACACGCTCCGTAACTGGCTCAATGTGGCGATCTTCGAGCTGCAGACCACCGGCTATGTGGATGAGCTGTGGAAGGAATGGTTCAAGACCGACAACATCTTCGCGGTGAAGCCCAACCCTTATTTCTGAGTGATGGAGAACGGGGTTAGCCGCCCCCGTGATTCGCCTCTGATCCGGGCGAGGCTTTAGGGTGCAATACACCTTCCAATTCGGCCAGATCACCCGCTATCTTCCCGATCTTCTGGCGGGGGCCTTGATCAGCCTGGAGATCGCCTTCGTCTGTTTCTGGGGGGCGCTGCTGATCGGGCTCCTGGGAGCCATGGCGCTGCATTTCGGCGGCGTCTGGACGCGGCGCGTTGCCCGGGCCTATGTGGCCTGCTTCACCAATACGCCCGGCTTGGTGCAGATCTATTTCATCTATTTCGCCCTGCCGGAGTTCGGGATCCTGTTCTCCTCGCTCCAGGCGGTGATCATCGGGATCACCCTGAACGCGGGCGGATACCTCACCCTGATCCTGAAAAGCGGTTTCCTATCGGTCCATCGCAACGAGCTTGATGCGGCCGAGGTCATGGGGATGTCGCGTCTTCAACTCGTCCGCTACATCATCGTGCCGCATATCGCGCGGGTGCTCTTTCCACCGATCTCGAACAAATTCATCCTGATGGTGCTGGGAACGGCCGTAGCGGGGGTCTTCGGGGTCGAAGACTTGATGGGCCGCACGATCAACGCCAATGCGGAATCCTTTCGCGCCATCGAGCTTTTGAGCGTGACGGCCTGTCTCTATGTGGCGATGACGATCCTTGCCACCCTGGTGCTCGCGGCGGTGAGCCTGCTTTGTTTCGGCAGACGCCGGAGTTCCATCTGATGTGGGCGAGGCTCGCGGACGAAGCGCCGCGATTTTTCACCTATTACAATGGGATCTTCCTGCTTCAGGCGATGGGGGCGACCCTGCTGTTGTCGCTCGGCGGCTGCCTGGCGGGCTCCTTCTTCGGGCTGCTTCTTGTGCTTTTGCGCAAGACCAAGGGGGCGCTCTTCCTGGTTCCGCGCGCGTTGGCCTGGGGCTTCGTCGAGTTCTTCCGCCGCGTGCCGCCGCTCGTGGTCTTGCTGCTGGCGTTCTTCGCCTCCAATCTCGTGAAAATGGATGTGTCGCTTTTCCTCGTGGCGCTGGTGGCGCTCACCTTTGTTGCGACCGCCTTCATGGCGGAGATCATTAGGGCCGGGATCGAGGGCGTTCATCCCAACCAGTGGGATTCCGCGGCGACGATGAACTTCGGCTATCTGCGCACCATGCTGACGATTATCCTGCCGCAGGCCTGGAAGATCATCCTGCCGCCGGCCTTCAGCTTCTTCCTGCTTTTCGTGAAGGACACCGCCTTCGCGTCCCAACTCGGGACCCTGGAACTCACCTATGCTGGCAAGGTCCTGACCTCGCGGGGGTTCACGGCGGTGCTCTCCTACGGTTCGATACTGGTGCTCTATTTCGCGCTCTCTTACCCCTTGGCCCGCTTCGGCGCCTGGCTGGAGGATCGGCTTGCCCCATCTGGAAATCACTAACCTCGACGCCGCCTATAAAAGCCAACCCGTGCTGAGCGGGGTATCGCTTTCGGTCGAGAAGGGCGAGGTCGTCAGCCTCATCGGGCCTTCGGGTTCCGGCAAGAGCACGCTGCTGCGGGTGCTGGTGGGGCTGCTGCCGCCGCGGAAAGGGACCGTCGTGCTGGATGGGACGCCGGTCGATTACAGCGATCAGCGCTCGCTCCGCGCGCTCAGGGATCGCTGCGCCATCGTGTTCCAGCAGTTCAATCTTTTCCGGAACATGGACGTGCTGCGCAATGTCACGATTGCCCCGGTCAAGATCAAGAAACGCGACCGCCGCGAAGTGGAGGCCGAAGCCGAAGCGCTGCTCGCCAAAGTCGGGCTCGGCGACAAGCTGCGGGCCTATCCCTCCGAACTTTCCGGCGGCCAGCAGCAACGGGTGGCGATCGCTCGCGCTCTCGCGTTGCGTCCCGAGATCCTCTTGCTTGATGAGGTGACTTCCGCTCTCGACCCGGAGCTGGTGCAGGAGGTGCTCGACATCATCCGACTCCTGGTGGGCGAGGGGATGACTATGCTGGTGGTCTCCCATGAGATGGGCTTCGTACGTGAGGTTTCCTCCCGCGTTGCCCTGATGAGTGCAGGGGCCATCGTCGAGATCGGCTCGCCGGCTCAGATATTCGATGCGCCGAAGACGGAGCGGGCGAAGGATTTCGTCGCAAAGATCCTCCGCGCACATTAGGGCGAACGGGCTGGCAGGTCGCGTCGGGGTGCCGTAATCTCGGGGCCATGACCGAGGTTTCCACCGATACACCGAAGATCGTATTGCTGACCGGCGCGAGCCGGGGCATCGGCCATGCGACCGTCCGCTACTTCAGCGCGCGGGGTTGGCGCATTCTTTCCGCTTCTCGCGAGGAGGTTCCCGATACCTGCGAGCGGGATCCCAATTGGACGCGGCACTTCGCGGTCCATCTGGCGGATCCCGTGAGCCGGGATCGCTTCGTCGCCGAGGCGAACGAATTTCTCGCCGGTGCGCCGCTCCATGCGCTGGTCAATAACGCCGGCGTTTCGCCGAAGACGCCCTTCAAGGAGCGGCTTGGTTGCCTCAACGGGCCAATCGCCGGCTGGCACGATGTCTTCCAGCTCAACTTCTTCGCTCCCCTGGTGCTGGCCCGTGGCTTCGCGATGGCTCTGGCGAAGGGGAAGGGGGCCATCGTCAATGTGACCTCCATCGCGGGTCATTCCGTCCATCCCTTCGCAGGCTCGGCCTATTCGACCTCCAAGGCGGCGCTCTCGGCGCTGACCCGCGAGATGGCTGTGGAGTTCGGGCAATTGGGCGTCCGGGTCAATGCGGTGGCTCCCGGCGAGATCGAGACCGCCATGCTGACGCCGGAATACGACGTGCTGATCCCGCGTATTCCGCTCCAGCGTCTGGGAACGACGACGGATGTCGCCTCGACGATTTTCTATCTCTGCGGCGAGCAGGCCGCCTATGTGACCGGCACCGAGATCTTCATCACCGGTGGCCAGCACCTCTATTAAAGGGCTTTTTTCATGTTGCGGACAGGCGCTGAACATCTTGAATCGCTGCGCGATGGTCGTGCCGTCTATATCGGGCGGGAGCGGGTCGAGAATGTCATCGAGCATCCGGCCTTCCGGGGCGCGGCCCAGGCCTTGGCCAAGCTCTTCGATCTGAAGGCCGATCCCGCCAATGCCGATCTTTCCTTCGAGGAAGAGGGCGAACGCTACGGCTTCTATTACCTGAAGCCCAAATCCCGGGAAGACCTCCGGTTTCGCATGAATGGGCATCGGCGTTTCGCCGAGGCGACGCTCGGGATGTTCGGTCGCTCGCCCGACCATGTGGCGAGCTTCGTCACGGGCATGACCTCCATGCCGGAGATGTTCGATGCGAACCGGGCGGGCTTCGGCGCGAATATCCAGGGTTATTACGACTATCTCCGGAAGAACGATCTCTACGCGACCTATGCGGTACTGCCGCCCCAGGGGATGCGGAACCCGGCGCTTTATATCCAGCAGAACCGGCCGGTTCCGAGCCTCCGCGTGGTGCGCGAGACCGATGGCGGCGTCGTCATCAGCGGTATGAAGATGCTGGCGACCGGGGCGGCTGTCGCCAACGAAATGTGGATCGGCAATATCCAGCCCCTGGCGCCGGGCAGCGAGGCCGAGGCGATCACTTGCGCGATCCCGGTCAATGCCCCGGGCTTGTCGCTCTGGTCGCGGCGGCCGATCACGACGCCCTCGGCCATAGAAGGGCCGCTCACCTGGCGGTACGAAGAGACCGACGCCATGGTCCTCTGTGACGAGGTGAAGGTGCCCTGGGAGCGGGTTTTCGTCCATAACGACACGAACCTTTCCCGAGACATCTATTACAAGACGCCGGGCCATAGCTTCAGTAACCATCAGTCCTGTGTGCGAACCTGGGTCAAGATCGGTTTCCTGGTCGGGCTGGCGAGCCGCATCACCCAGGCGACGGGAGCCGATAAGATTCCGGCCGTGCTGGAAACTCTGGGGCGGCTAGCCTCGCTGGAAGCCACCATCGGCCATGTCGTCATGGGGCAGGTCGAGGCGGCGGAGAATTGGCCTAACGGCTTCATGGGATGCAGCCGGCGCGGGGTCTATGCGGCGATCAACTGGATGTATGAGAACTACTCGCCCATCGTCGATACGGTGCGGGAACTCTGTGGCGGCGGGGCGTTCCAGATGCCGGCGGACCGCTCCATCCTCGAAGATCCCGAGATGAAGGAAACCTTCGAGACCTATTGGCATTCGCCGCAGCTCGATGCGCTCTCCCGTATGGATCTCTTCCGCCTGGCCTGGGATATCACGAGTTCCGATTTCGCCGGTCGGCACCTTCAGTACGAGAGGGCCTATCTCGGCGCGCATTTCGTCGTGCGGCATCACGGCTATCGCGAAGCGCCCTGGGAGAAATTCCATGCGATGGTGGACGACGTGCTGGCAGAAGCAAGAGAAGGCTGAAGATCAGCCCTGGGGGAGACCGGCCAGACGGGTCTTCAGATGGGCGATATCCGCGTCGAGCCATTCGCGGAAGAGCGCGGGGCTTTCGCCCTCGTGGTCGCGGAGGTCTTCGAGACGGGCAAGCTCGTTCTCGCAGAGCCCGACCACATGATCGAGCTGTTCTCTCTGCTCCGCTTCCGGCAGGACATGCAGGAACCGCAGCTTCAGCATGAGGTTGAGGCGATTGAGATCGCCCACCGCGGCCCGTAGCGATGCTTGGAGCAAGGTTACGAGCGCTTCTTTCCCTGAATCGGTCAGATGCAGGGTCGCATTGTCGGCCATGCCCTCGCCATCGACGGCTGCGACAAGGCCTTCGTAGCGGAGAAGCTCAAGCGACGTTCCCATGAGTTCGAGCGACGGCCCCACCACGCGGCTGGTGAAATGCCTCACCTCGGCCGCGAGATCCCCGTAGTGCCGGTCCTTCTCCGCCAGAAAGCCCAAGGCGGCCAGGCGAAGCGATTCGGCGGGGATGAGGGAATTGTCGCGGAACATGGCTTAGGCGGCCCGGCGAATGTCGAGGCGGCTCCAGATGTCGCAAAGCGCGGCAACCAGATGGTCCATGTCGGCGTCGCTATGGAGCGGCGTCGGGGTCAGCCGCAAACGTTCGGCGCCACGCGGAACGGTCGGATAGTTGATCGGCTGCACATAGATGCGATGCCGTTCCAGAAGCTCGTCCGAAGCCTGCTGGCAGAGACGGGCGTCACCGACGAAAACCGGGACGATATGGCTGACGGAGGGCATGACAGGAAGATTGGCGTCGCGCAGGCGCTGTTTCAAGGTCTCGGCCCGTTCCTGATGCCGGACGCGCTCGGTGCTGCTCGCCTTCAAGTGACGGACGCTGGCCAGCGCACCGGCCGCGAGGACCGGGGGCAGGGAGGTTGTGAAGATGAAGCCGGCGGCATAGCTCCGCAGGAAATCGCAGACCGCCGTGGAGCCGGCCACATAGCCGCCCATGATCCCGAACCCTTTGGCAAGGGTGCCCTGGATGAGCGTGATCCGATGCATCGCCCCGTCGCGCTCGGCGACGCCGGCCCCGCGCGCGCCGTACAAGCCGACCGCATGAACCTCGTCGAGATAGGTCATGGCGTTATGGCGTTCGGCCACGTCGCAGATCTCGTTGATCGGAGAAATGTCGCCATCCATCGAATAGACGGACTCGAAGGCGACGAGCTTGGCCCGGTCGCGGTCGTAGCGGCTGAGCAGCCGGTCGAGATCCTCGGGGTCGTTGTGCTTGAAGATGACCTTCTCGGCGCGGCTGTGCCGGATACCCTCGATCATCGAGGCATGGTTCAAGGCGTCGGAAAAGACGACGCAATCCGGCACGCTGCCCGCAAGCGTCGCCAAGGCCGCATCGTTGGCCACATAGCCCGAGGTGAAGAGCAGCGCCATATCCGTGCCGTGAAGATCGGCCAGCTCGCGCTCCAGCATCACATGGTAGTGGGTGGTGCCCGAGATGTTGCGGGTGCCGCCGGCGCCGGCGCCGGTATTGGACACCGCCTCGTGCATCGCCTCCAGCACCGAGGGGTGCTGCCCCATGCCGAGATAGTCGTTGGAACACCAGACGGTGACTTCCTCGCCGATGCGATGGTCGAAAGCCTGCGGGAAACGGCCCGCGCGGCGTTCCAGGTCGGCGAAAATGCGATAGCGTCCCTCGGCCCGGAGAGCGTCAAGTCGCTGCTTGAAGAAGGTCTCGTAGTTCATTGGCCCCGAGCGCTTCGCTTACAAAAAAGGCACTATATCGCCGAATGGCCTCGCAGGGAAACGAGATGAGGCATTCTGCCGCGCTTTACCGCATCCCAGCGACAGTGTCCTCCAGGGAGCGGGAGAGGCGCGCGAACATCTCGTCGATCTCCGCCTCGGTGATGATGAGCGGCGGGCAGAGGCCGATGGTATCCGCCAGGGGCCGCACGATAAGCCCGTGCTTCAGCGCATGCTCGCTGAGCTTCATGCCGATGCCGGAGGACGCCGGGAAGGGAACCTTGGTCGCTTTGTCGGAAACCAGTTCGATCCCGCCGATGAGCCCGACGCCACGCACTTCTCCGACCATGGGATGGGAAGCGAAGCTGCGGAGCTTCTCCTGGAAGCGCGGCGCCACCTTGCGCACATGGCCCAGGATGTCGCGCTCCTCGTAGATCTTGAGGGTTTCCAGCGCCACGGCGGCACTCACCGGATGGCCGGAATAGGTATAGCCATGGGCGAAGACGCCGATCTTGTCGCTCTCCTGGAGGCAAGCTTGATAGATGTCTTCCGAAATGACCGTGGCCGAGATCGGCAGATAGGCCGAGGAAAGCGCCTTGGCCACGGTAATGATGTCGGGCTTCAATCCATAAGTCTCGGTCCCGAACATATTGCCGGTCCGCCCGAAGCCGCAAATCACCTCGTCGGCGATCAGCAGCACGTCGTGTTTCTTCAGGACAGCCTGGATCTTCTCGAAATAGGTCCTGGGCGGGACGATCACGCCGCCGGCACCCATGACGGGCTCGGCGATGAAGGCCGCCACGGTTTCCGGGTCCTCGCGCTGGATCATCGCATCGAGGCTTTCGGCCAGCCGCGTCGCAAAGTCCTCCTCGCTCTCGCCGGGCTTGGCGAAGCGGTAGTGATGGGGGCAGTCCGCATGGCGGATATTGGCGATCGGCAGGTCGAAGTCGCGGTGGTTGTTGGGAAGGCCCGTGAGGCTCGCGGTCGCGATGGTGACGCCGTGATAGCCCTTCATCCGGCTGATGATCTTCTTCTTGCGCGGGCGGCCCTTGGCGTTCTGGTAGTACCAGACGAGCTTGATCGCCGTGTCGTTGGCCTCCGAGCCCGAATTGTTGAAGAAGACCTTCGACATCTTGACGGGCATCAAGGCCAGAAGCCGCTCGGCGAGGTCGATGGCCACGTCATGGGTCTTGCCGGCGAAGAGATGATAGAAGGGCAGCCGCCGCATCTGGTCGGCGGCGGCCTGCACCAGCCGTTCCTCGCCGAAACCGAGGGAAGTGCACCAGAGGCCGGCGAGGCCTTCGATATATTCCTTGCCGTGCTCGTCGCGGATATAGATCCCCCTGCCTTCGGTGATGACGAGGGCGCCGTCCGTCTCGATCTTGCGAAGCGAGGAATAGGGGTGGAGCTGGACCGCGGCGTCGCGCTTGGCGGCGGAATTGGCGCGCTCGATCATGGGGCTACCTTCCGGATGTGGGATGATTGGCGCGCACTATCCTTCCGGTGCGGGACTCAAGTCAAATCCGCACATCGGGGTATATTGTTGACAGGCATGTGCCCCCGCTTATGCTCGATAAAGGGCAGAAAGGGAGAGGCGAGGGGATGCGGAAGGTCTGGTTCGCCATCCTTTTGGCGCTCACGATGGCGGCGCAGCCGGCCTCGGCGAAGACGTTCCGCTGGGCGGCCGACGGCGCGGTGGTCTCCGTCGATCCCTATGCGCGCAACGAAACCTTCCTGCTGAGCTTCCTCGGCAATATCTACGAGCCTCTGGTGGAGCGGGGCCGGGACCTCAAGATCGGGCCGGCGCTCGCCACATCCTGGACGCAGACCACGCCGGATACCTGGCGGTTTACCCTGCGGCCAGGGGTGACGTTCCAGGACGGCTCGCCCTTCACCGCCGCCGATGTGCTCTTTTCGCTGGAGCGCGCCCGCGCGCCGGGATCGAAGGTCGCCGGCATGCTCGCGTCGATCAGGGAAGCACGTGCCCCCGATCCCCTGACCGTCGAATTCGTGACCGAAGCGCCCGATCCCATCCTGCCCGAGGAGATCGCGCGTTGGTACATCATGAGCAAGACCTGGGCGGAGGCGAATGACGCGCAACAGCCTGCGGACCTCGGTCGCAACGAGGATGGCTTCGCAACGGATCATGCCAATGGCACGGGTCCCTACCAGCTCGTTAGCCGCGATCCCGACGACAAGACCGTGCTGGCGCCAAACGTGCGGTGGTGGGGAACGCGCGACCCGAGCGTGACCCGGGCGATCTACCGCTCCATACCCACCGATGCGACGCGGGTGACGGCGCTCGTCTCGGGCGAGGTCGATATGATCGTGGGCGTGCCGGCCCCGGATCGAGAACGCCTGGGTCGCGCGCCGGGCCTGCATCTCGTGCAGGGACCGGAGCTTCGCACGATCCTCCTCGGCATGGATCAATGGCGCGACGAGTTGGTGGGATCGAATGTCAAGGGCCGCAACCCCTTCAAGGATATCCGGGTCCGCCGCGCCTTCGCCGAAGCGATCGACGAAGGGCAGATCAAGGATAGCGTCATGCGCGGGGTTGCGATCCCTACCGCGCTCATGGTCGGGCCGGGGGTCACGGGCTTCAGCCCGGATCTTAACAAGCGCCCGCCCTTCGATCTTGCCGAAGCGCGGCGGCTGCTGGCCGAGGCGGGCTATCCTTCGGGCTTCGAGCTGCAG
Organism: Rhodospirillales bacterium; assembly: GCA_947473305.1. Taxonomy (GTDB): domain Bacteria; phylum Pseudomonadota; class Alphaproteobacteria; order ATCC43930; family CGMCC-115725; genus CANJCB01. The sequence continues at coordinate 110,800 of CANJCB010000001.1, read as the reverse complement.
ATGGATTGCCCTGTGGATCGCTATGCCAATGACGAGGCGATCTGTACGGCCGTGGTGGGAATGCTCGCGCGGATCGGCGTGACGGTTAAGCTCGCCACTTTTTCCCGCGCGAAGTATTTCCTGAAGGTGCTGGCGCCCCGCTACAATACGAGCTTCTACATGATCGGCTGGGCGCCGGCGACCTATGACGCCCAGGAAGTCCTGATCAACCTCATCGCGACCCGTCAGGATGGGCGCGGTCGCTTCAATGTCGGTGGCTATTCCAACCGGCAGGTGGACGATCTGATCGGCGCCATCGTCGGCGCACTCGATCCTGACAAAAGGCGATCCCTGATCGCGGAGGCTTTCCGCATTCACCAGGAAGAGATCGGCCATATCCCGCTCCACCAGCAGGTCTTGACCTGGGCGGCGCGGGATACGATCGATCTCGTTCAGATGCCGGGCAACGAATTCGCCCTGCGTTATGTCCGGTTCAAGTAGCCCGGATTGAAGCGGCGCGGATTAGGCGCGTTTGCCGACCAGGGCGATCAGCGCTCCGGCCACCGCCATGATGGCGCCGCCGACCAGATACATCATGGTGTCGTGGGTATAACGCCCGAAAAAGGTCTGCGAGATCTGGTCGACCGGGGCATTGGATGAATTGATCCCAAATCCCAGCAGGATGACGCCAAGGACCAGCAGGACAATACCGATAATGCGTGATGAGGCCATGATGCTCTCCATGTGCTTAGGCACCAGGGTAAGCGTTGAGCTCGCTTAAAGTTCCATGACGCCGTGTTATCCTGCCGTTTTCCTTCTCCGAGGTCGCCATGCCGATCGTGAACCGCATCGCCGATTTCCATCCCGACCTGACGCGCTGGCGGCGAGAGTTGCATGCCCATCCGGAGACCGCCTTCGAAGAGCATCGTACGTCTGACTTCGTCGCCGCGCGGCTTGAGGAATTCGGGTTGAAGGTCCATCGTGGGCTAGCGGGTACCGGCTTGGTGGCGAGCCTGGAGGGCAAACGGTCCGGGTCGCATACGATCGCGCTCAGGGCCGACATGGATGCGCTCGACGTCGCGGAGCGCAATCATTTCGACCATGCCTCGCAGAACCCCGGCAAGATGCACGCCTGCGGTCATGACGGCCACACCACGATGCTGCTGGGCGCGGCCCGTTACCTCGCCGAGACCCGCAATTTCGCCGGCACTGTCCGCTTCATCTTCCAGCCCGCCGAGGAGAACGAAGGTGGCGGCAGGGTGATGATCGAGGAGGGCCTTTTCGAGAAATTCCCGGCCGAGGCCGTCTTCGGCATGCACAATTGGCCGGGGCTTCCCACTGGGACTTTCGCCGTGCGGGAAGGGCCGATCCTCGCCGCCTTCGACATTTTCGAGCTGACGGTCAAGGGCAAGGGAAGCCATGCCGCCATGCCCCATTTGGGCGTCGATCCGGTGGTCGCGGCGGCGCAGATCGTCTCCGCGCTCCAGACCATCGCGAGCCGCATGGTATCGCCGCTCGACAGCGCCGTGGTGACCGTGACCCAGATCCATGGCGGCGATACCTGGAACGTGATCCCCGACGAGGTCGTCCTGCGCGGCACTTGCCGTTCCTTCAAACCCGAGGTCCAGGCTGCGACCGAAACCGCCATCCGCCGCATCGCCGAGGGTGTGGCGGGCGCGCTCGGCGCCAGTGTCGAGATGCGTTACGAACGCCGCTACCCGCCCACGGTGAACAGTGCGGCCGAAACCATTCTGGCGGCCGATACGGCGGCCGATATCGTTGGTGAGAGCAAGGTCAACCGTGACGCCACGCCGAGCATGGGCGCCGAGGATTTCGCCTTCATGCTGGGCGAGAAGCCCGGCTGCTACATTCTCGTTGGCAATGGTGAAGACGCGGCCAATCTCCACAATCCCCATTACGATTTCAACGACGAGATCCTGCCCCTGGGTGCCAGTTATTGGGCGCGGCTGGTGGAGCGGGTCTTGGTTTGAAAACCGGGGGTCAACCCCACCCGATCGCTCAGCGTTGAAGGTTTAAGAGGTATTTCTCCCCGGTCGCTTTCCTTGCCGCAGCCCGGAGCATTTCCGGGTCGCAGACGTCCTGAAGCGAGATTCTCTGGCTGTAGGTCATGACAAAGGTGGACTTCAGTTCACCGGCCACACGTTGCTTGAGGCGTTCCGCCCGTTCAGGCCCGATGCGCTTCAGAAAGGGGAAAAGCAGCCAGCCGCCGACATCCCAGACCGAGCCGTAGTTCCGGAACAGTTCGACCGGCCCCCGGTCCAGACCCCCGTAGATGTAGACCTTCTTGCTGATGTCGGAGCCGTACATCCTGAAGTCACCGCCAGCGGCGCATACTTGCTCCATGGCGGCGAGGATTTGACTGGCGAGCCTGCCACCGCCGATCGCATCGAAAGCCAGGGTCGCGCCCGTCGCGCGCAAGGCGGCAAGGAGGTCTTCCTCGAAACTTGGGCTCCCCGTGCTGCAGACATGCTCCGCACCGATCGAGCGCAGGAGTTCCACCTGCTCCGGCTGGCGCACGATATTGACCAAGCCGATCTTTTCTTGTTCGCAGAGGCGGGAGAGCATTTGGCCAAGAGTGGAAGCGGCGGCGGTGTGCACCAAGGCGGTGAAGCCCTCGTCCCGCATCGTCTCGATCATTCCCAAGGCGGTCAGCGGGTTGACGAAAGCGGCGGCCCCTTCGGCAGCCGACGTGCCATCGGGCAGGGCCAAGGCGTCGGCCGCGCGCAGTTTGCGGTAGCGGGTGTACATGCCGCCACCCCAGATGGCGACGAACCGCCCGAGTAGAGCCTGGGCTTCATCGCCTGGCCCGGCCGAGACAACGCGTCCGGCCCCTTCGGTGCCGACCGGCAAGGCTTTGTCCCAGCGCCTGCGCTGCGCCATCGCCGGCCCTGGGGCCGCTTGCAGGACCGTGATCGTCCTGCCGTCCCGCGTCACCCGCTCGGCAGTGCCGGGGTCGGCGGCGGCGAACAGCAGCCCCATGTCGGTGGGATGCAGCGGCGCCGCGATCATCTCGACGACGATTTCGCCCTCGCCCGGTTCCGGCATCGCGCTCTCGGCCAAGGCGATTTCGACTTCCCCGCTCGGGCGCAGGGTGGAGGTCAACTGGAGATTGGCCATCATGATGAGTCTCCTGCAGGCGTCGCTGGCTGCGAATAATTACGCTGATGGTGAAGGAATGGCGGTGCTCAGATTCACTTGATCACCGTTTCTCCGGCGGAGTTTTCCCGATGCGCGCCGAGTGCTTCGCGATCTCCTCGAGGCTGTAGGAGAGGTGGACGCGCTTGATCGAGGCCGGGCGCTTCGCGACGGAGAGGCCCGGTCGCCATTCGGTTGCCGGGCGGATCGGCCTCGGTGCGAAACCGCCGCCGCAATTGGGGCAGACGTTGTGCAGCTTCGTCTCCGCGCAATCGGCGCAAAAGGTGCATTCGTAGCTGCAGATGCGGGCTTCACCTGAGTCCGGCGGGAGGTCCTTGTCGCAATATTCGCAATTGGGCCTGAGTTCCAAAGCCATGGCTTGCCTCCTAGTCCGCGCCCCTCGGATCGAGCGCATCCTGCAGCCCGTCGCCCAGGAAATTGCAGGCGATCACCGTCAGGAAGATCAGCAATCCGGGCCAGAGCGCCAGTTGCGGCGCAAGATTGATCGCGTCCTCGGCCCGGCTCAGCATATTGCCCCAGCTCGGCAGGGGCGGCTGGATGCCGAGGCCGAGGAAACTCAGGACCGATTCCAGCAGGATCACATTGCCCACGGAAAGTGTCGTCGCCACGATGATCGGCGACAGGAGATTGGGCAGGATGTGGACGAGCATCACCCGCCGTTCCGAGGCCCCGAGCGCCACCGCTGCGCGCACGAATTCCCGGCTCTTCAAGGATAGCGCCGCACCCCGAACGAGCCGGGCTACCGTGGTCCAGCCCAGAAGGGCGATGATCAGCACGATGCGATAGAGGCTCGTCGCATCTCCATCGGCCAGTGCCGGTGGCACGCCGAATTTCCTCAGATCGAGCGCCGCCAAGACGATCAGCAGCGGCAGAAGCGGCAGGGCGATCACCCCATCCGTCAGCCGCATCAGGAAAGCATCCAGAGGACCGCCGCGATATCCCGCCAGAAGCCCGATCCCGGTCCCCAGGATGGCCGCTCCGAAAGCCGCGCAAAGTCCGACAAGCAGGGAAATTTGCCCGCCTTGGAGCAGCCGAAGCAGCTGGTCGCGACCCAATTCGTCGGTGCCGAGCGGGTGGCTAAGGGACGGCCCCTGGAGCCTCGCATAGAGATCGACGGCCGAGGCGTCCTGGCCCAGGATCCAGGCCACGATGGGCGCCCCGAAACAGGCGAGCGCCAGGACAAGGAGAAGGATGGCGCTCGCCAGGATGCGCGGGCGGGCGAGGCGGTCGGCCAGGCGGGACGCGGCGGTCATGCGTAACTGATCCGAGGGTCGATCACCGCATAGGCGATATCGGCCGCAAGGTTCGCCAAGAGAGTCACCAGGGTCGCGAAGAGAAGCCCCGCCAGCGCGAGATTGAAGTCGTTGCCCAGGATGGCGTCGTAGATGAGCTTTCCCATGCCGGGATAGGCGAAGATCGTCTCGGTCACGAGGGCGCCCGAAAAGAGACCGCCGAAGGAGAGCGCCATCACAGTGACGATGGGGATCATGGCGTTGCGCAGCGCATGACCCCAGAGGACGCGGCCCTCGTCGGCCCCCTTGGCGCGGGCCGTGCGGATATAGTCCTGGCGTAGCGCCTCGATCATGGCGGCGCGCACGAAGCGGACCTGCGACGCTGCCTCGACGATGGTGAGCGTCGCCACCGGCAGGGCGAGATGCCTCAGCCGGTCGAGAAAACCGCCTTTGCCGACCTCGACGATGCCGCCGGCCGGGAGCCACCCCAGGGTTACGGCAAAGACCAGGATGAGCATCAGACCGAGCCAGAACGGCGGAACGGAGATGCCGGAGAAACTGAGGAGGCTGATGAGGGAATCGAGCCGGGATCCCGGCCGTTTGGCGGCCGCGATCCCTGCGGCGAGCGCGATGCCGAAGGCCAGCAGGAAGCTCATACCCATAAGGAGCCCGGTATTGGCGAGGCGCGGGAGCAGGGCCGAGACCGCCGGCTGCACATAGAGCCTGGAATAGCCGAAATCCCCCTGGAGCGCCGCAGCTCCCCAGGCGAGGTAGCGGCCGACCAGCGGCTGGTCCAACCCCTTCAACGTCCGGAGCCGCGCCACATCGGCCGCCGTCAGATGCGGGTCGGAAGTCAGCATCAGGTCGATGGGATCGCCCGGCATCAGGCCGATAAGCCCGTAGATCACGAAAGACATGATCGCGAGGACGAGCACGACCTGGAAGAGACGGGAAAGGAGGAAGCGGGTCATCCCATCAACTCCCGGGTCTTCCCACAGCGCGCCAATGTTCGACCCAGAGGGTCGAAGGGTATTGGTGTCCGGTCGGCGTCACGCCTTTGAGCCATTTCGGCAGGATATAGGCCTCCGACCGGAAGTAGAGCGGCAGGGAGGGGAGTTCCTCCACATAGATTTCCTGCAGCCGATGCCAGAGGGCGTTGCGCTTCTCGCGGTCGAATTCGATCTCCATCCGGTCGATGAGGCTGTCGGCCTCCTCGGAACGGAAGCCCGTGTCGTTCTGGCCGACATAGGAATTGGCGGCGGAGGGGATTTCGCTCGAATGCAGGGTGGAGCGGGGCACGTTCTCGGGTGCGCTCGACCAGGCGAACATCGCCATGGAGAAATTACGCCGTCTTATCGTCTCGCCGAAGAGGATGCGCGCGGTCTGATTCTTGAGGCGGACCGCCACGCCGATCTTGCGCCATTGGCTTTGCAGGACCTCCTCGACCAATTCGCGGGTGCGATTGCCGGCGGTGGTTGCGAGTTCCAGGGTCAGCCGTTCGCCCGCGGCGTTGCGGCGGATGCCCGAGCCGTCGTCGCGCCAGCCCGCCTCGTCGAGCACGGCGCGGGCCTTGTCGGGATCGTAGGGATAGGTCTTGAGGTCGTCCGCATGGACCCAGTCGAGCGGCGGCACAAAGCTGTCGGCGACCGGCTGCTTGCCGCCAAAAAGCTGGGTCGAGATCGCCTTGCGGTCGATCCCGTAGAGCAGCGCCTGGCGCACCCGCTTGTCCTTCAGGATCGGATGGTCGAGATTCACGTCGATATGCTCGAAGATCAGCCCTTCCTTGTAGAGGAAGGTGTAATCCTTGCCGCGTCGCGCCTCGAAGGCCAGCGCCTGTTCGATGGAGGGGCCGAGTTCACCCGCGATCATATCGATGGAGCCCGCCAGCAGGTTGGCCTCCAGCGAGGCGGTGTTCTCCACGGTCTGCACGACGATGCGGGGGAAGGAGGGCTTCTCGCCCCACCAGGTCGGATTGGGCTCCAGCACGATATAAGAGCCCGCCACGACTTCCGTGATCCGATAGGGACCGAAGTAGAGCCCCGGATTGGTGGGGTCGGTGTCGAAGCGGCTGCGGTTGTGATACTGCTCCGGATCGGCGAAGGCCTCGCGCTCGATATGCTCCGGTAGCACGTCGAAATCGTTGATCCCGGCATAGTCGAAGGTCAGCTTGTCGATCTCCATGACGAAGGTCTTATCGTCCTTCGCGGAGAGGCCGGTGATACGGCGATAAAGCTCGGCGTTGTTGATGCCGCTTTTGGGATGGCGTCCCACCTCATAGGTGAAGAGCACGTCCTTGGTGGTGATCGGGACCCCGTCGCCCCAGCGCGCGTCGGGCCGGATCGTGAAGGTGAGGCGGATGCCCTTCTTTCCCTCGGGAAGCTCGATGATCTCGGCGCGATGGTTGTCGAAGCTCGGCACCTCGGTACAGAGCATGCAGACGAGGCTCCACTGGGTGTCGAAGGTGGTGAAGGGACGCCGCGCCATGCCGAGCACGTAGTTTCCGGCGGTGCTGGTGTCGATATTGGGATTGAAGGTCGGCGGAAACTGGCTGACGCCGATGACGAGGCTATCGCGCGCGGCAACCGACCCGGCCATCAGCGCGCAGAAAAGCGCCACGACCGTCAATCCTCTCAATATAGGTATCGTGATCCATCCCATCGCCCGCCCACGATAGCATGGGCGGGGCGGGGGAAAAGGCCTCAGACGGTCGTCCGGGCGGTCGCGGGGCTGCGCAGGGCCAACCGCTCATGTTCCGTCAGGATGTCGCGCAGCGCCTGATCGGTCTGATAGGTCATCTTGGCGAAGGCGCGCAGAAAGGTGTCGCTGCGCGGGAGCTGGAAAAGGCTTTCGGTCTGATCGGCCGTGGCGGAGGTCGCCGCGACCAGCAGCACGTGGTCGTAGGGCGTCACGACCAGGTCGGTCAGGGGCACGCCCGGACCTGAAACGTATTCGACCACCCGATTGCGCCGGGACTGGCCGTCACGGCTGATCGTCATGCGATAGGCGGCGCGCGTCGCCGCGGCCTCAATGACCGCGCGGCTGAAAGGGCGCAGGAAACCTTCGTCGAAGCCGAGAACCGCGATCGGCTGATCGTTGATCGCGGAGGAGCGAAGCTCCAGCGTCGCCCAGAGCGATGCACGCCCCCCGTAATAGTCCACCGAGGCGAGGTCCAGGTTGATCGCATCTATCGGGAGCGGCGGCGACACGGCATTGGCCGAAAGAAATCCGAAGCAAGCAGCCTCACGCTTGAAGGAAATCGTCGTGCTGGCTTCCAGATTGCACTCGGTAAGGGTAAACGGCTGATCGACCATACTGACCTGCGCTGATTTCTACGGCGGGCTACTGCCTTCAAGGCGGTCACCATTATGGACGAAGCCGGGTTAAAACATCAATAATATCTGCAGTGACCTGATGAGTATCGTTACGTAACGAGTCGCTCTTCAAGTAAAGAAAGAGAAATAATATTTCATTCAAAGTAAGCATGCGAATTTAAGAAAGTAAAATATAAATAAAACTATTATATTTTTCTAGTCATATCGTATTTTACGTAAATACTTTGTTCGTTCCCCCCAAAGGATGGGTTCAAGGCGGGGGACTAAAAGGGATTGATCTCCAGGCCTCAAATTTTTCCCGGCCTCCGAATTTTTCAAACCCTCCCGATTTTGTGGAGGGGAGAGTGATAATGGAGCGTTTCGCGACCTTGCCCTTCTTGGCTATGTCAAGAAATGAGGTCGGCGGCGACCGGCGCCGAATGCCCGGATGTAATCATCCGGCCCGATAGACCGTCATTCAGGTATTTCTGTCCTGACAGGAGATAACCGACAGGTTATCGCTCTGAACGCGCCTCTTGCAGGTCGAAACTGCGAGGCTGTGTCATGACCCCTCGAAGCCGGAGTTCGTCGGCCACGCGGGGAGGTAATCGTTCGCGCTGCGCCAGCGCCGAGGAATGATCGGGCGAGCGGTCGCGGACGATGGTCAGGAGATCTTCCTCCTGCAACAGCGGGGAATGTTCCAGTATCGGCCGGGCCACGTCGGCGATATCGAGGGCCAGGCCCATCAGGATGTCGCGCGGCAGTTCGGTGCAGTCCTTCAGACTTTCGGAAAGCACGCGGCGAACCAGAACCTCACCGTCGTAGAGCACGACGCGAAAGGCGTCCTCCACGGCCTGGCGCTCGTCTTCGCTGAGACGTTTACCGGTATAGCGCATGGCGATCCGTTCGATCGCCTTGGCTCGCACGGCCCAGGAAGGGGCGTCGAGCAATTCGCTCACGATGTCCTGAGTCACGCCGGTCTTGATCCCCTGCCCAAGCGATAGCGGAAGGGTGATAAGCCCTTCTCGTTGGGAGGATCATACTAGCGAGTGGGTTAAACGATGCTTAAACGGCTGGGGCATTTACGAGTCATCCCGCCTGCTCCAGAGCCTCCGAAGCCTGGAGCCAAGCCGCCTCGGCCTCATCGATCTGCACCTGCAGTTCGCCTTGCCGCCGTAACATCTCCTGAATATCCACACCTGCCTGGGCATAGATCGCCGGGTCGGCGAGTTGCTGGTCCAACGCGGCCTTGCGGGTCGTGAGGTTTGCAAGCTGGTCCTCGGCGGCCTTCACCTTGCGACGGAGCGGATCGATTTCGCGGCGCTTGCTTGCTGAAGCCCGGCGCGTCTGCCGATCGTTTGGCTCGGAAGACTGTTTGGAGGATTGTCCGCCTCCTGAGGGGCGCTCCAGCAGCAGCCGTCGATAATCGGCGAGGTCGCCCTGGAAGGGTTCGGCCGTGCCATTCGCCACGAGCCAAAGCCGATCCGCGGTCAATGACAGGAGATGCCAATCGTGGCTGATCAGGATGACCGCGCCCGAATAGTCGTTGATCGCCTGGACGAGGGCCTCGCGTGCTTCGATGTCGAGATGGTTGGTCGGCTCGTCGAGGATCAGGAGGTGAGGGGCGTTGTAGGTGACCAGCGCCAGCGTGAGCCGCGCCTTCTCGCCGCCCGAGAGATCGTCCACCCGGACGAAGGCCTTGTCCTGGCTGAAACCGAAACGCGCGAGCCCGGCGCGGACCTTCTCGGGTGCTGCATTCTTCATCAACTTGGCCAGGTGATCGTAAGCCGTGCGCCCGCTCTCCAGGTCCTCGATCTGATGCTGGGCGAAGAAGCCGCAGCGCAGTTTCGACGACCGGGTCTGCTTTCCCGCCTGGGCCGGCAGCCGGCCCGACAGGAATTTCGCCAGCGTCGACTTGCCGTTGCCGTTGGCGCCCAGGAGGGCAATCCGGTCGTCGGGGTCGATCCGGAGGTTGAGCCGCTTCAGGATCGGTTTGCCGGGCTCGTAGCCTACCTCCGCCAGATCGAGCGCGATGAGCGGCGGGCTCATTTCCTCCGGATCCGGGAAGGAGAAGGGGATCGAGGCTTCCTCGCTCGCCAGCGAGACAGGCTCCAGCCTGGCGAGCGCCTTCATGCGGCTTTGGGCCTGGCTTGCCTTGGTCGCCTGGGCGCGAAAGCGGTCGATGAAGGATTGGAGATGGGCGCGCTGGTTCGCCTGCTTGGCGGCGAGCGCCTGGTTGCGCGCCAGGGCCTCGCGCTTGGCGCGCAGATAGGCGTCGTAGCCGCCGGAATAAATGGAGAGCTTCCGTTCGGCCAGCGACAGGATATGGGTCGAGACATTGTTCAGGAATTCGCGGTCGTGGCTGACCAGCAGCAGGGTCCGTCGATAAGACCCGAGAAAATTCTCGAGCCAGAGGGTCGCTTCGAGGTCGAGATGGTTGGTGGGCTCGTCGAGCAGCAGCAGGTCGGGCTCAGCGAAGAGAGCCGCTGCCAGCGCCACCCGCATCCGCCAGCCGCCGGAAAAGCTCCGCATCGGCCGCTGCTGGTCCTCATGGTCGAACCCGAGGCCGGAAAGGATGCGGGCCGCCCGGGCCGTCGCGCTATGGGCGTCGATATCCACCAGCCGCATCTGGATTTCCGCAATGCGCTGGGGATCCTCGGCGGTCTCGGCTTCGGCGAAGAGGCTTGCGCGCTCCTCGTCGGCGGCGAGCACCACGTCGAGCGGGCTTTGCTCGCCGGCCGGCGCTTCCTGGGCCACGAAGCCAAGCCGCAAGTCGCGTTGGAGCTTCAAGGTCCCGGCGTCGGGGTGGAGCACCTCCCGGATAAGATCGAGCAGGGTCGATTTGCCCGCGCCATTGCGGCCGACTAGGCCCACTTTCCAGCCTGCGTTGATCTGGGTGGAAGCGCCGTCGAGCAGGGTCCTGCCGCCGATGCGGTAGGTGAGATCGGTAATGGTGAGCATGATGGGCGGGGTGATAGCATGCGAAAAGGCGCGCGCGAAGCGGCTGAGTGCCGGATGCGGGCTTGGTCTTTCGGAACGACAACGAATAGTATGCCGCGGTGATGTGCGGCCACTAGGTGTTGGGTATGCTTGAGGCGGATCAGCTTTTGGAAGAGGGCGGTGGCGGGACGGTCCGGCACCGTGCCCGGGATATCCTTCGATCCGTCTTCGGCTATCCTGAATTCCGCGGGGAGCAGGAAGCGATCATCACCCATGTGGCTGAAGGCGGGGATTGTCTCGTCCTGATGCCGACGGGGGGCGGGAAGTCGCTTTGCTTCCAGATCCCGGCGCTGCTGCGGCCCGGCGTCGCCGTGGTCGTGTCGCCGTTGATCGCTTTGATGAAGGATCAGGTCGACGCCCTTCGGCAGGCGGGGGTAAAGGCCGCCTTTCTCAATTCGACGCTGACGGGCGGCGAGGCCGCCCAGGTCGAGCGCGGCATGCGCGAGGGCACGCTCGATCTCGTTTATATCGCGCCGGAACGGCTCGTGACGCCGCGTTGCCTGGATCTGTTGGAGCAATGCGAACTCTCGCTCTTCGCGATCGACGAGGCTCATTGCGTCTCCCAATGGGGCCATGACTTCCGGCCGGAATATCTGCAGCTTTCGGTGCTGCACGGGAGCTTCCCGCATGTGCCCCGGATCGCGCTGACCGCCACGGCGGACGGGCCGACCCAGAAAGACATCCGGGACCGGCTCCAGCTTAACGATGCCCGGGTTTTCGCGGCAGGCTTCGACCGGCCGAATATCCAGTACCGGGTCGTGCCCAAGGCCGAGGCGCGGGTGCAGCTCCTCCAATTCCTGGAAGCCGAGCATCCGACCAGTGCCGGCATCGTCTATTGCCTCTCCCGCCGGAAGGTGGAAGAGGTGGCGAACTGGCTCGCGAGCAAGGGTCGGGTGGCTTTGCCCTATCACGCCGGGCTCGATCCGGCCGTGCGCCAGCGTAACCAGGACCGCTTCCTGAAGGAAGAAGGTGTCGTCATGGTGGCGACGGTCGCTTTCGGCATGGGGATCGACAAGCCTAACGTCCGCTTCGTCGCCCATCTCGACGCGCCCAAGAGCCTTGAGGCCTATTACCAGGAAACCGGCCGCGGGGGCCGTGACGGGCTGCCGGCCGATGCCTGGATGACCTATGGCATGCCGGATGTCATGGCGCTGATGGGCATGCTCGATGCTTCCGATCTCGACGAGAAGCAGAAATGGATTGAGCGGCATAAACTCAACGCGCTGCTCGGCTATTGCGAAAGCGCTTCCTGCCGGCGGCAGGTGCTGCTCGCCTATTTTGGCGAGCGCGACCATCCGCCTTGCGGCAATTGCGATATCTGCCTGCGACCGGTGAGCGTCTGGGACGGAGTGGTCGCGGCTCAGAAAGCGATCTCGGCTGTGTTTCGCACGGGTCAGCGCTTCGGCGTTGGGCATCTGGTGGACGTGCTGCTGGGACAGGCGACCGAGAAGGTGGTCAAATTCGGCCATGATCGCTTGAAGACTTTCGGTGTCGGCAAGGATCTCGACAAGCGGAGCTGGCAATCGGTCTATCGCCAGCTCGTGGCCCAGGGCCATCTGGCGGTCGATATGGAGGGGCACGGTGGGCTCCATCTGTCAGAAAGTGCGCCGAAGGTGCTGCGCGGCGAGGTGCCTGTCGCCTTCCGCCAGGAGACGGCGGAACCCAAGTCCGCCCGCCGCCGGTCGTTGGGGGCGGTCGCCTCCGAGGGCCGGCCGGATGGCCCTGGAGACGAGGAGCTTTGGCAGGCGCTCCGGTCCCTGCGCCTGGAAATCGCCCGGGAGCAGGCGGTGCCGCCCTATGTGATCTTCCATGATGCGACGCTCGTGGACATGGTAAGACGCCGCCCGCGGGATTTGGAGGCGCTCAGCAAGATCCCCGGCGTCGGCAAGAGCAAGCTCGACCGCTATGGCGATGTCTTCCTGGAAGCAATCAAGGATCACACGCCGCCCGAGTGAGCCCAGCAGCGGAGCATCGGATGAGAAAAGCAGCGATCCCCTGTCAGCCCATCGGCGGCGATCATTCCTGGCTCGGGCCGGATCTCGCGAAGCGGGAAGACGCCTGGATTTACCGCCTCTCCGAGGCTCAGCGGCGAGAGATCCTGGAGGCCTATAGGATCTACGAGGCTTCGGCTAAGGATTACCTCGATGCGACCCAGGCCGATTTCCCCTTGCCGACCGTCGCCAGGGCTCTCAGGACCCTCATGCGGCAAGTCGAGGAGGGATGCGGCTTCCTGGTGCTGCGCGGACTGCCGCTAGAAAACCTGACGGAACAGCAGGTGCGCGGGCTTTATTGGGGGCTATGCCTCCATCTGGGCGTCGTTGTCCCTCAGTCCGGCGAAGGTGAGATGATCGGCGACGTGCGCAGCAAGGGCGACAAGATCGAGGTTACCGGCCGGTCCTATCGCTCGGCCGATGCGAGCGGCATCCATACGGATTCGGCCGATATCGCCATGCTGCTTTGTCGACGGAAAGCCAAGGCCGGCGGCCGCAGCCTGGTATTGAGCGCCGCCGCGATCCACGACCGGATCGCCGAGACGCGCCCCGATATCCTGCCCGGTCTCTATGAGCCGCTGCCGATCAAGCTTGCCCGGGTCGCGGGGGAACAGCCCTGGTACACCTGCCCGCTCTATGGCGTCCGAGACGGCTGGTTTTCCAGCCGCTTCCAGTCCTCGCGATATCCCGTGGATTTCGAGATCAAGGGTGCGCCCGAGATGACGCCCCTGCAGAAGGAAGGCATCGTGTTGGCCAAGCAATATTGCCTGGAGCCCGAATTCCAACTGGAGATGCAGATGGAGCCGGGTGACATCCAGATCCTCAACAACCATCTCGTCTATCACGGGCGGACGGCCTTCGAGGACCATCCGGAATTCGACCGGAAACGCCATCTGATGCGGCTCTGGATGGCTCCCGTGACGAGCCGGCCGCTGCCTCCAGGCTGGGCCCACGCCTATCGTTCCGTCGAGCCTGCCACGGTGCGGGGCGGGCAGGGTGCCTGGCTCTTTCCGGAGAGGTTCGGGGCCTATTACAAGCGAGCCGCGGCCGACCTGGAGATGGGACTCTAAGGGCTACTCCGGCCTGCGGCCGAGGAAGGCGCTGTTCTCGATCCGCAGCACGAGGTCGCCGTTCTGGCGGGTCATCTCATGCAGGAAGGTCACGATCCCCATGGTCGGGCGGCTGCGCGAGAGGCGTGTGTCCACGACGGTGGTGCGGGCGCTCACCGTATCCCCGGGCCGGAGCGGCGTCGGCCAGTTGAGCTTGTCGATCCCGGGCGATCCCTGGCTCGAACAGTGGTTCAACAGCCCCTCGGCGAAAAAGCGCATGAAGATCGAGCCCGTATGCCAGCCGCTGGCGCAGAGCCCGCCGAGCAGGGACTTCTTCGCGGCTTCCGCATCAAGGTGGAAGGGCTGGGGATCAAATTGGCGGGCGAACTCCAGCATCTCCTCGCCGCTGACGGTGCGGCTGCCGAGTTCGATCACCTCGCCGGTCGTGAAATCCTCGAAATAACGAAAGCCCATCGGGTCCATCCAATCTGCCGCTTTCTCGCGGCATTTGCGATTTACAGCCCTGACGGGGCCATGGCAATGTCCCGCGCATAAAGGAAAAATCGTGGGTGGTCGCCTCGCCGGGAAGAAGGCCCTCGTCACGGCTAATGGCTAGGGGATCGGGAAAGCTTCGGCTCTCACCTCTCGCCAGTGACGAATCCCGCTTCACAACCGGCGCGATCCATGTAATCGACGGCGGCTTCACGATGTAGACTGTAATTTGTATTCAACAACAGCAGGACATCCATCTTATGAAATTGCTCCGCTTCGGCCCGGCGGGTCGTGAAAAGCCCGGTATCCTCGACCGCGACGGTCAGATCCGCGATCTCTCCGGCGTTATCTCGGACATCACGCCCGATGTGCTGGGCCCGGCCTCGCTCGACAAGCTTCGCAAGCTCGATCCCGGCAAGCTGCCGACCGTAGCCGGCACCCCGCGCATCGGCGCCTGCGTCGGACAGATCCCGAAGATCGTCTGCGTCGGGCTCAATTATGCCAAGCATGCGGCCGAAACGGGGCATGCCCTGCCGAAAGAGCCGGTGCTCTTCATGAAGGCGATCACCTCGATCATCGGCCCGAACGACGACGTGATGCTGCCCAAGAACTCCGTGAAAGGCGACTGGGAGGTCGAGCTCGGCGTCGTGATCGGCACCGAGGCGCGCTATGTCTCCGAGCAGGACGCATTGAAGTATGTGGCCGGCTATTGCGTCGTGAACGACGTTTCGGAGCGCGAATTCCAGCTGGAGCGTGGAGGCAATTGGTCGAAGGGCAAGAGCTGCGACACCTTCGCGCCCATCGGTCCCTGGCTTGTCACCACCGACGAGATCCCGGACCCGCAGAAGCTCGACCTCTGGTGCGAGGTCAGCGGGACCATGTGCCAGTCCAGCAACACCAACGACATGATCTTCACCGTCGCCCAATGCGTCAGCTACATCAGCCAGTTCATGACCCTGAAGCCGGGCGATGTCATTCCGACCGGCACGCCCTCGGGCGTCGGCGTCGGCATGAAGCCGCAACGCTTCCTGAAGGGCGGTGATGTCATGCGCCTTGGGCTCACCGGTCTCGGCGAGCAGCGCCAGAAGGTTCTCGCCTTCAAGGAATAGGCCCGAGGTCGCAACCGCGACTCGTTGGGATTCCTGAGGAGTTTCTGACGCCAGCTCTAGGTTTGGCTGGCGTCAGTCCTCGATTTCACGCTACTGTATGGAGTCTGCTCTTCTTACAGAGACTCCCATGTACGAACGTCGCCCCGGCTCCGGCCGGACAGAGGAAGCCGAGACCGGTCGCCGAGTCGAGGCAAAGGTAAAGTGGTTCAACGCGTCCAAGGGCTTCGGCTTCGTCACTTTGTCGGACGGAACACAGGACGCGTTCCTGCCGATGGCCATCCTGAGGCGCGCGGGTTTCGAGGAGGCTCTCGAAGGCGCCTCGGTCGTCTGCGAGGTAGGCGATGGGGCCAAGGGACCCCTAGTCGTCAATATCATCGAGATGGACAATAGCACTGCGAGTGCGCCGAGAGCTCAAGCTGATCGACGGCCAAGGCCTTCGAGCGGCGGCGGCGGGAGCATCGAAGGCTCGGTGAAATGGTTCGAGCCCGACAAGGGTTTTGGCTTCATTTCGCCCGATGGCGGCGGCAAGGACATTTTCGTCCATATCACCGCGCTTCGTCGCAGCGGTATCTCGGAACTCGCGGCCGCGCAGCGGGTGAGAGTCGATGTGGTCGAGGGCCGCAAAGGTCTCGAAGCGGATCATCTCACGCTGATCTGACGCGGTCCTCCGGTAGGGAAAGACCGGGGCCGAGGGCTTCGCTCCGTCGTGAAATGACGGCGGGCGCGATGGTATCTTTGAAACTTTCTTGCAAAATGATTACGCTCCGGCCGTTAAGCATCTTCGGATGGTCCGACGCCTGAATGATGCGTCGGCCGGCATAGGGCCGCGGAGATCGTTCCTCCCGGACAAAGGAAATACTGAGCCCGCGAGATGGATCTGCAAGACACGCTTCGTACCTATCGCCTGTTTTCCAGTTCCTACGATCTGGTGTTCGGCCCTGTCTTCCACCCGGGACGCAAGGAAGCCGTGCGGCTTGCCAACAACCGGCCGGGACAGCGCATCCTCGAGGTCGGCGTCGGCACCGGCCTGTCGCTTCCTTTCTTCCGCAAGGATGCGGCGGTTTCCGGAATCGATGTCTCCTCGGACATGCTGGCCAAGGCGCGGCGTCGGGTCGAACAGCAGAAACTTTCCCAAGTCGAAGCGCTCCTGGAGATGGATGCGGAGAATCTGACCTTCGAGAGCGACAGTTTCGACGCGGTTCTGGCGCTCTATGTTGCTTCGGTGGTGCCCAATCCCGCTAAATTCGCGGCCGAGATGCGCCGCGTCTGCAAGCCCGGCGGGACGATCGTCGTGGTCAATCATTTCACCAGCGAGAACCGGATCATGCGCGCGGTCGAGCGGGGCTTGGCGCCCCTGGCGGGCCGCATCGGCTTCCATGCCGATTTCCCGCTCGATAATTTCCTCGATGTGAGCGGGCTTAGCGTGCGGGAGAGCCGGCCGAGCAATCTCTTCGGCTATTGGACGCTGCTCCGCTGCGTCAATTCCAAGCCGGCGGGCTGATCAGAACCGGTCCGGGTCGAAGCCCATCACCGTGGCGCCGCCCTTGATGGCGGGGCCGAGCGCGGAAGCGGCTGGAACCACCTGCTCGGCGAAGAAGCGCGCGGTGAGAACGCGGGATTGATCGTCGGTCGAGGCCGCACCTCGTGCGAGCAGCCAACCGCAAGCTACGGTGCCAAAGAGCTCCAGGAAGGGCGTTGCGCCGGCCAGTGCCTGGGGAAGGTCGGACTTTGCTCGGTCAAGGAGCCAGGCAATCGTCTCTTCGATCTTGGCGATACCCTCCGTCAGGTGGACTCGCATCACCTGGAGATCGTCGCTCTGGTTCTCGATTGCTGCCAGGTTGGCACGCATCGCGCCGAGGAGTTCCCTTGCAGCCGCTCCTTCGTCCCGCAACAATTTCCGGCCCAGGAGATCTAGAGCCTGAATGCCGTTGGTGCCTTCGTAGATGGGAGTGATCCGGGCATCGCGATAATGCTGCGCCGCGCCGGTCTCCTCGATGAAGCCCATGCCGCCATGGACCTGGACCCCCAGGGAAGCGACCTCGACGGCGGCGTCGGTGCACCAGGCTTTGACCATCGGAGTGAGAAGATCGGCGAGCCGTTGCTGGCGTTGGCGTTCGGCGGAACTCTCATGGTGGCGGGCCCGGTCGAGTGTTCCGGCGGCAAAATAGGCAAGGGCGCGTGCCGCCTCCGTCAGGGACCGCATATGGAGGAGCATCCGGCGGACATCGGGATGGTAGAGGATCGACGCGCCACCGGTGGCAGGGCGCCCCTGGACCCGGTCGCGGGCGAAATCCCGGGCCTGCTGATAGGCGCGCTCGGCGATGGCGACGCCTTCCAGGCCGACATTGAGACGGGCGCTGTTCATCATGGTGAACATGCATTCGATGCCCCGGTTTTCCTGGCCGACGAGAAAGCCGATGGCGCCGCCGTTGTCGCCATAGGACATGACGCAGGTCGGGCTCGCATGGATGCCGAGTTTGTGTTCCAGGCTCACGCAGCGCAGGTCGTTGCGCTCCCCCAGGCTGCCGTCCGGGTTCACCAGGAATTTCGGCACGACGAAGAGGGACAGGCCCTTGCTGCCGGCCGGGCCATCCGGCAGCCGCGCCAGCACCAGATGGATGATGTTCGGCGTGAAGTCGTGCTCGCCGTAGGTGATGAAGATCTTCTGTCCCGTGATGCGATAACAGTCGCCCTCGCGGATCGCGCGCGTCCGGATCGCGCCGAGATCCGAACCCGCCTGGGGCTCGGTGAGGTTCATCGTTCCGGTCCAGGCACCCGAGACCATCTTGGGGATGTAGAGCGCCTTCTGCTCGGGCGAGCCATGAGCCTCCAGCAATTCCACCGCGCCGATATTGAGGAGCGGGCAGAGCGCGAAGCTCAGGTTCGCCGAATTCCACATTTCGAGGACCGCCGTCGAAAGCGCCAGGGGCAGCCCCTGGCCGCCGATTTCTTCGGCAAAGGGCAGTCCGTTCCATCCGCCCTCGGCATATTGCCGATAAGCCTCGGCGAAGCCGGGTGGAGTTCGGACGACGCCGTTTTCGAGGACGCTGGGTTGCCGGTCGCCGATGACGTTGAGCGGGGCCAGCACGCCGGCGGCGAGTTTTGCCGCTTCCTCCAGCACCGCCTCGGCAAGATCGGCCGTGGCCTGTCCATAGCCGGGGAGGGTGGCGATCTCGTCGAGACCGGCGAAGGTCGAGAGCGCGAAACGGATATCGTCGAGCGGAGCGATATAGTCTGTCATGCGTAAGCCCCCTAATCCGGAATCGAAGGCGAGATCACCTTGCCCGGATTCATGATATCAAAGGGATCTATCGCCTTTTTGATCTTTTTCATGAGCTGAAGTTCAAGCGTCGATTTGAAGTGGAGAAGTTCGTCGCGCTTCAAGCGCCCGACCCCGTGCTCGGCGCTGATCGAGCCGCCGAGTTCGGCGACGATGGCATGGACGATATCGTTGAACTCCTGCCAGCGGGCGATATAGGTCGCCTTGTCGTAGCCCAGGGGCTGGCTGAGGTTGAAATGGATATTGCCGTCGCCTGCATGGCCGAAAGGCACCGGGCGGATACCCGGGAGGCGGTCAGTGACGGCCTTCATGGCCCGATCGATGAATTCCGCGACCCGGCTTACCGGCACCGCGACGTCGTGCTTGATGCTTCCGCCTTCCCGCTTCTGGGCTTCGACAACGGTCTCGCGAATGAGCCATAAGGCTTTGGCTTGACTGCTATTTGTGGAAATCGTTGCGTCGGCGATGAGGCCTTTTTCCAGGGCACTCGCCAGGAAGCCTTCCAGGGTATCGCGCAATCCGCTTTCAGGTTGGCTCGACGAGACTTCGATGAGCGCGTACCAGGGCTGCTTGCTGCCGAGCGGATCGATCACCCCATTGCCATGCTTCATGGCGAATTCCAGGCCGATCCGAGGGATAAGCTCGAAGGCGGTCAGCTGGTCGCCGCTCGCCTTGCGGGCCTGGGCGAACAACTCCATGGCGTCTTCCACCTTCGCGACACCGACGAAAGCGGTCTCGATCTCTTTGGGTCGCGGAAAGAGTTTCACCGTCGCGGCGGTAATGATCCCGAGAGTGCCTTCCGCGCCGATAAAGAGGTGTTTCAGGTCATAGCCGGTATTGTCCTTGCGCAACCCGCGCAGCCCGTCCCAGACCTGCCCGTCCGGCAGCACGACTTCGAGGCCCAGCACCAGATCCCGAGCGTTGCCGTAGCGCAGCACCTGGATGCCGCCCGCATTGGTCGAGAGATTGCCGCCGATCCGGCAGGCCCCCTCGGAGCCGAGACTCAAGGGGAAAAGCCGGTCCGCCTCGGCGGCCGCTTTCTGCACATCGGTCAGGATGCACCCCGCCTCGACCGTGAGCGTGTAGTTGAGCGGATCGACCGCACGGACCCGGTTCATCCGCGTGAGGCTGACGAGGATCGCCCCGTCGCCTTCCCAGGGAACTCCGCCGCCGCACAGGCCCGTATTGCCGCCCTGGGGGACGACCGGAAGCCGAGCTTCCGCGCAGGTTTTCACGATGGCGGCGACTTCCTCGGTACTCGATGGCCGCAGCACCAGCGGGGTCTCACCGTGAAAAAGTCCACGTTCTTCAACGAGATAAGGCTCGATCTCAACTGGATCTGTGATGAAACCCTTGGGACCGACGATGTCCTTGAGCCGGTCGAGCGCTGGGCTGGTCAAGGTGGCGAACTCCTTCCCGTGATTTTCCAGCATCTAACGATGGAAAGCGACGGAGCCGCAAGGGATTAGCCCCGGGGCGCGGCGGCTCGCCGGAGACGGTCGTTTATCGCGGCCCCAAGCCCGGTCTCCGGTATGGGCATCACGGCGATACCGGAGAACTCCGGCCGGTCGAGCGATCTCAGCAAGGCGAAAAGATTAGCCGCCGCTTCCCGCAGATCGCTCGCGCGGCTGAGCCAGCGGATGTCGGCGAAGCCCGAGGGGGGATTGTCTCCGAAGGCGAGCAGCGCTTCCCCTGGCCGCACGTTCTCGGCATTGAGGCGAATTGTCAAGGACGGGGCATAGTGACTTGATAACATTCCCGGTGAGCGGGGGGCGTTGTCGTCTTCGAGGGCTTCCATGACCGGGCCAATGGCAGCTTCGATGGCGCTCCGCGTGACGCCGCCGTGCCGGAGGATCGCCGCTACCGGGCCGGTGAGGTCGAGCACCGTGGATTCGAGCCCGACGCGGCAGGGTCCTCCATCGAGGATCGCCGCGAGTCGTTCCCCCAATTCCTCGCGCACATGCTCTGCGGTGGTCGGACTGACCCGCCCGGACCGATTCGCGCTGGGGGCTGCCACCGGACGGCCTGTTTCCTTCAGCAATTTTACTGCCAACGGATGATCCGGCACACGCAGCGCCAGGCTGTCGAGACCGGCGCTGGCCAACAGCGAGACCGGGGAATGAGGCGGCCTCGGCAGCACGAGGCTCAAAGGTCCCGGCCAAAACAGAGCGGCGAGGCGTTCGGCGCGGTCGTCGAATTCGCCGAAGGACCGAGCTTCATTTGCGGTAGGAAGGTGAATGATCAAGGGGTTGAAGCGCGGTCTTCCTTTCGTTTCGAAGATCGCGGCGACGGCCTGATCGTTTGTCGCATCGGCACCGAGCCCATAGACCGTCTCGGTGGGAAAGGCGACAAGCCCGCCGTCCCGCAGGAGGCGAGCGGCGGTGGCAATTTCATGTGACGGGACAAGCGGACTCATGCCCTACATATAGCATTGGCAAGCCCTTTATCGTCGCTTGTCGCTGCGGGCGAGTTCCCGCAAAGTGCCAGAAGGTTCGTCGAAAAGGGGGCGTCATGGCAGGGGTCGTCATCACAGTGGCGCAGCAGAAGGGCGGCGCCGGCAAGACCACAATGGCCGCCCATCTCGCGGTGGCCTTTGCCGCAAGCCGGAAGGTGTCGATCATCGACATCGATCCGCAAGGCAGTCTCACGGCCTGGTACAAGACCCGAGAGGCGCGCTTCGGCGTGGGCGAAACGGGTCTCGACTTCACCGCCGTCACGGGCTGGCGGGTCAGCGGCGAGGTCGAGCGCCAGGCTCGCGATCACGATGTGGTGCTGGTCGACAGCCCGCCGCGCGCCGAAACCGAGGCTCGCATCGCCATAAGGGCGGCGCAGCTCATCCTGATCCCGGTCCAGCCGTCGCCGCTCGACATCATGGCCATGGGCCCGACCCTGGAAATCGCCCGGCAGGAAAAGGTGCCGGTGCTGCTCGTGCTGAACCGCGTGCCGCCGCGCGCCAACCTGACCGAAACCATGATGGGGCGTCTCGTCGAGCTGAAGGTCCCGGTCGCCACGACACGGATTGGCAACCGCGTCGCGCTTGCCAATGCCTTCGTCGAAGGCGAGGGAATTGGCGAAAGCGCCCCCGGCAGCCGTGCCGACGAGGAAGTCGAAGCCTTGGCGGCCGAGGTGATGAGGCGGCTTAAGACGGGCGCTCTCGGACGCTGAGCCCGAGGTCGTCGCTTCCGCAGGCTATGAATCCGGGGTTCTTGAAGCCCTTCTTGCCGTAGCGAAAGGGCGAGCCGTCATGATTGAGGACGGACCCGCCGGCAGCCTCCAACACGGCCTGCCCGGCGGCCGTATCCCATTCCATAGTGGGGCCGAAGCGCGGATAGAGGTCTGCCTCGCCGGTCGCGACCAATCCGAATTTGAGCGCGCTGCCGGCATCCCGCCGCTCCTTGATCTTGAAGGGAGCGAGGAAGGCGTCCAATTCCTTGTCGCCGTGGGACCGGCTTTGGGCGACGACGATGCCCTCGGCAGAGGGAAGGCGTGTCGCGATCGGTTCCAAAGCTCCGCCGCGCCCACGCTGCATGACGGCCGTGCCAAGACCCAGCCCCGCGTAAAGGATATCCAAGGCCGGCGCGAGGAGGACGCCCAGGATCGGTCGGTCCTTTTCGATCAGCGCGATGTTGACGGTGAATTCGCCATTCCGTTTGACGAATTCCCGGGTCCCGTCGAGCGGATCGACCAGCCAGAAGCGGGGCGGGGCCTCGTCCGGCAGACCCTCGGCAGAGGCGCGTTCTTCGGAGATCGCGGGAATGCGGGGCTCGGCCTTTTCGAGCGCGGAAAGGATGACCTGTTCCGCCCGCTCGTCGGCGATGGTGAGTGGAGAGGCGTCGCTCTTGTGGCGAACCGCGAAGGCGGGATCGGCATAGACCTCCATGATCGCGGCCGCGGCATCCCAGGCGGCGGCGCGGGCGATTTTGAGGAGAAAGGGGAGATTGACGGGAGAAAGAGGGACAAGATCCCCCGGTCCGGAACCGGTCATCGGCGGAATTTTCCTTGGCGGCTGTCGGGAGGCTTCAACTCGCAGCATAGGATTTGGCAGAATGCCAAACCAGAGATTTAACCGGTTCGGGCTCTATGTGCGGACGATTTACCCAGACGACTCCCGCCCAGGAATTGAAGAAGCTTCTCCGCTTCGTCGAGCAGCCGAACCTGGAGCCCCGCTACAATATCGCACCGACCCAGGATGTGCCCGTGCTGCGCCAGCGCCGCAATCCCGCGGGCGAGCGGACCCTGCAGAACCTCCGCTGGGGATTGGTGCCGCCCTGGGCCGAGGATCTGAAGCTCGGCGCCAAGATGATCAATGCCAGGGCGGAGACGCTTTTCGAGAAACCGGCCTTCCGCAAGGCGGCTCGCGCGCGTCGCTGCATCGTGCCGACGGATGGCTTCTATGAATGGCAGGGCGAGGGGGCGGGCAAGCAGCCCTATTTTATCTCGCGCCGGGACCGATTGCCTTTCGCTTTCGCCGGGGTCTGGGAGAGATGGACCGCCCCGGCTCCGCAGTCTGGGGAGCCCGCTTATGTGGACAGCTTCTCCATCGTGACCACCGATGCGAACGCTGTCCTGAAGCCCCTGCATCACCGGATGCCGGTGATCCTGTCGGGCGAGGCGCTCGACGCCTGGCTCGATCCCGGGACGGATGCCGCCGTCTTGCCGGGCCTCTTGCGGCCTGCCGCCGATGATCTGCTGGATTTCCATCCCGTCGGCCGCGAGGTGAACGCCGCGCGCGCCGAAGGGCCGGGCTTGCCCCTGCCCGTCGAAGCCGACGCTGCCTGAGTTCAGCCCCCGGCGCGGGCCTGCGCCACGAGACGTTTCAGGGTGTCGATTTCGACCGCGCCCGGCGTCAGGCTGTTGCCGACCACGAAGGCCGGCGTGCCGTTGATGTCGAGCGCTTCCGCCAGGCGCAGGTTCTTCTGAATGATGGCGTCGATCTCGGGATCGGCCATATCCGCCTTGATCCGGGTCACGTCGAGGCCGGCGCGATCCGCGACCTTCAGGATCACGTCCTGGTTTATGGACCCCCGCGTCGTCATCATCGCCGCCCGGAAAGCCTCGTATTTTCCCTGTTTGGCGGCGGCCAGCGCGACCTTTGAGGCAAAGATGGAATCGGGACCCAGGACCGGCAGTTCCTTGTGGACGAAGCGGATCTTGGGATCGTCCTTCAGGAGCTTGGCGATCCCTGGCTCCATCTGCTTGCAATAGGGGCAGCGGTAATCGAAGAATTCGACCACGGTCACGTCGCCCGAAGGGTTTCCGCCGACCTGGTCCGTGGGACTGTCCAGCAACTCCGCCTTATGCGCGCTGATGTTCCGGCGGGTCTGTTCCGCCTGATAGATCTCGATGACGAAATCGGGGTTCTTGCGGATGAAGTCCCGGATGACGCCCTCGATCATCTCGCGTTGCTCGGGCGTGGGCGTGGGCGTGGGCGGGGCGGCGAGGAGGGGCGCCGTGAGGGCCGCGAAGAGAAGCATGACGCCCAAGGCCAGGCGAAACAGGCGGGAAAGGTTCATCGGTTCGTTCTTTAAAAGGTTAATTCTTATCGGGCCGGTCGGCTTCGTGCTGGATATCCTGCGCGCGCAAACGCGCGGTGCCTGCGGAGGGCGGGAGGATCTGCAAGGCGCGGGTGGCTTGCTGCCGGGCCTGCTTCTTGTTGCCGTTCACGAGGCCTTCCTCGGCCAGCGCCAGGGCGGCCATGCCGAATTGACCGGCCTTGCCCTGCGCCGTCGCCATGAAGCGCCAGGCGTCGCCGTTCTGGTCCTCGAAGCGGACGGCTTCGTTGAGATGGGCAAGCGCCTTCAGGTTGAGCGCCGGGTCGTTGGTCTCGATCTGGGCCTGGGCAAGCCCGACCCTCAGAAGCGCGGAATCGGGTTTCAACTCCACGGCCTTCTCGTATTCGGGGACGGCTTCCTTGATGCGCCCGTTCTCGAACAGCATCTGGCCCTTGAGTTCGCGGAAATAGGGATCGTCAGGGCGTTCCTGGATGAGCGCGTCGATGGCGGGCAGGGCGCGCTTGAGATCCGGTATCCGGTAAAGCGCCACGGTGCGGGCATAACGGGCCGCGATCGAGGGGTCTTCCGCCTTGTATTTGGCAAGCGTCTGGCCCGGGGGATTGATGAAGCCCGCGAGCTTCGCCTTCATTCGCTGGTGAAGCTCGATCCAGAGGGGCGGGTCGGCGGTGTCCGAGAATTTGGACCGGGAGACCCGGTCCTCGACGGCCCTGATACGGTCGCGGGTAAAGGGATGGGACCGGAGATAAGGATCCTGCCGAGCTGCCGACAGGAGTTCTTCTCCCTCCAGGATCTTGAAGAATTGCATGAGGCCACGCGCCGATTGGCCCGTGCGTTCGAGGAAATTGAGCCCGGCCTGGTCGGCCGCGGCTTCCTGGCCGACGCTATATTGCAGGAACGACCGCTCCCCGACGCTTTGTCCGCCGAGAATGGCGGCGGCGGCGGCATCGGGGCTTTTGGACGCGACGGCGGCCGCGGCGCCAGCCACCATGGCGATGATGGATTCGATCGTCGCATGGCGCAGCGCTTCCTGGCTGCGCGCCAGATGGCCGCCTGCGATATGGCCGGTCTCATGGGCGATGATGCCGACGAGCTGGTTCGGGCTCTCGCTGCGCAGGATCGTGCCGGTATTGATGAAAAGGTTCTGGCCCCCGGCGACGAAGGCGTTGAGCCGGGCGTCGTTGACCAGATAGATGTGGATATCGGTGGCGTTGAGGCCCGCCACCCGGAAGATTGGCGTCGCATAGAGGCGGATGATACTTTCCACCTCGGCGTCGCGGATGAAGCTCAACTGGTCCTGCGCCGAAGCGCGGCCCGTGAGCGTCGCGAGTGCAACGATCAGTGCGCAGAGGCCCCTGAGAAAGATGCGAATCGCCACAAGCTCTACCTC
Organism: Rhodospirillales bacterium; assembly: GCA_947473305.1. Classification (GTDB taxonomy): domain Bacteria; phylum Pseudomonadota; class Alphaproteobacteria; order ATCC43930; family CGMCC-115725; genus CANJCB01. The sequence continues at coordinate 85,280 of CANJCB010000001.1, read as the reverse complement.
GGCAGTTCCGACTAGATTTGGGCTTCCCGGCCCGCGTCGTCAATCACCGACTGGGCCGGAGGCCTGAGCACACATGGTTTTGAAGGTTTCACGCCGGGGCAATGTGCCGCCCTTCATCGTCATGGACGTGATGCGCGCCGCGGCGGAGCAGGAGGCGAAGGGCGCCGACGTGCTTCACTTGGAGGTGGGCCAGCCCTCGACCGGCGCCCCCCTCGGGGTGGTGGAAGCGGCGCGGGCCGCGCTCGGGCAGACCCTGGGCTATACGGATGCATTGGGCATGCCGGCGATCCGTTTGGCCATCGCCCGCCATTACCGCAGTCAGTACGGCATAGACCTGGACCCCTCGCGGGTCGTGGTGACGATGGGCTCCTCCGGGGCTTTCCTTCTTTCGTTTCTCGCGTCGTTCGATGCTGGCGACAGGGTGGGACTGGCCTCGCCTTCCTATCCCGCCTACCGCAATATCCTGAGCGCGCTGGGTATCGTGCCGGTGGAACTGGAAGCCGGGGCCGGCCAGCGCTATCAGGCCACGGTCGATCTGGTGCGTGGCTCCCGGGAAAAGCTCGACGGGCTGATCGTCGCGAGCCCGGCCAATCCGACGGGCAGCATGATGCCGGCGGCGGAACTCGCGGCCCTGGCCCGCTATTGCGAGGCGGCGGGCATCCGCTTCGTCTCCGACGAGATCTATCATGGGATCGTCTATGAGGGCGCGGCCTCGACGGCTCTGGCGAGCAGCGACCAGGCCATCGTGATCAACAGCTTTTCCAAATACTTCTCGATGACGGGATGGCGGCTCGGCTGGATGATCGTGCCGCCGGAATTGGCGCGGGCGGTGGAATGCCTGGCCCAGAATCTCTTCATCTCGCCGCCGGCGCTGTCCCAGGTCGCGGCCATCGCGGCTTTCGAGTGCCGGGAAGAGCTCGACCGCAATGTGGCGCGCTACGCGGAGAACCGCGCGCTCCTGCTGGAGGAGCTGCCCAAGGCAGGTTTCGACCGCCTGGCGCCTGCGGATGGGGCTTTCTATCTCTATGCCGATATCTCGGCGCTGACCAACGACAGTAAGGATTTTTGCGGCAGGATGCTGCGCGAGATCGGCGTCGCCTGCACGCCGGGAGTCGATTTCGATCCCGCGCGCGGCCATTCGACCCTGCGATTTTCCTTCGCAGGGTCGACGGCGACGATGGCGGAAGCAGCCCGGCGGCTGAAAGGCTGGACGACCGGGCGTTGATGTCCCGGGAGGCTTAGTTCCCGGTCAGTCTCTGCCACCAGCCCTTGCGGGGCGCGGCAGAGGGGCCTGTGACGGCTTGAGGGGCTACGGCCGGGGGCGGCGCGGCTGCCGGTTCCTCCGGTGGAGCTTCGGGGAAGGTGGCGACAGGGGCCGGCTCCGGCGCAGGCGGAGGTGCTGCCTCCGCCACAGGCGCTTCCGCCGTCTCTACCGCTTCGGCTTCGGCTTCGCCGGCACGCTTGCGGCGGCGCGGCTTAGGCGCGGCTTCGCCTTCGGCCCGGGGCTTGCGCCCCCGCCGGGGCGTTACCGGGGCTTCGACTGTTTCAGCCTCGACGGCCGGGAGGCTCGCCAGGGCTTCCTTCATCTCGACGGCTGGCCCATAGGCCTCGGCCGCGGGCTCCGCGGGGACGGCTTCGACCATCTCGGCAGCGACCGTGGGTTCGCTTGCCCCGGTCTCCGAGGTTTCCCCATCGCTGGCTTCCGACGGGCCGGTCTCGGCTTCGCCGGCCTCGGCATCTCCACCCTCCGGGCGGCCCCGGCGGCGTCCGCCTCGCCGGCCGCGACGGCGGCGGCGGCGACCTTGGCCACCCTCCTCGTCGTCCTGCCGGTCGCCTTCGGCCTCACCCTCAGGGGTTCCGGCCGCTTCCTCGCCAGAGGTTTCGCCCTCCGCCGTGGCAGCAAGGTCTTCGCCTTGAGTGTCTTCGCCTTCAGTCTCTTCGCCCTGTGTCTCGTCACGCGGGGCATCTTCGCCTGGGGAACGGGTATCCCGCTCTTCGTCGCCGCGCCGTCCACGTTTGCGGCGGCGGCGGCGGCGGCCGTGCTCGCCGTCCTGCCGGTCCTGGGAGCCTTCCTCGGCCGGCCCTTCGGACGGAGCCGTTTCCTCAGCCTCCTCGTCTATCTCGTCATCGATGTCGTCTTCGGGATCGGGTGGCGGCAGCTCGATGACCGGAGCGGGCAAAGCCGCGATTTCCTCCGGCGTGAAGGCGCGCAGGCGCTCCAGGCGGAAGTCCGGCGGAATCAGGCTGTCGTCGGCGCCGATCGTGACCCGGAAGTTATACCGCGTCTCGATCTGGGCGAGCATGTCGCGCTTCTGGTTCAGGATATAAAGCGCGACGGTGGTCGGCAGGGTGACGCTGATCTCGGCGGAGCGGCGGCGGATGCCTTCTTCCTCGATCGAGCGCAGCACATGGAGAGACGTCGATTCGGTGGAGCGCACATTGCCCGTGCCGCTGCACATGGGGCAGGGCTGGGTCGAGGCTTCGACCAGGGAAGGCCGGAGCCGCTGGCGCGACAGTTCCAGAAGCCCGAAGGGACTGATCCGGCCGAGCTGGATCCTTGCGCGGTCGTGGCGCATCGCATCCTTGATCCGGCGCTCGACCGCCGCCTGGTTGCGGTGCTCCTCCATATCGATGAAGTCGATCACGATGAGCCCGGCAAGGTCGCGCAGCCGAAGCTGGCGGGCGACTTCCTCGGCAGCCTCGATATTGGTCTTGAGCGCCGTCTCCTCGATATTCCGCTCGCGCGTCGAGCGCCCGGAGTTGACGTCGATCGCCACCAGGGCCTCGGTCGGGCTGATAACGATGTAGCCGCCGGAACGGAGTTGGACCACCGGGGAATGGATCGCGTCGAGCTGTCCTTCCACCTGGAAGCGGTGGAAGAGGGGGATGATCGGATCGCGGTAGAGCTGAACCCGCTTGGCGTGGCTCGGCATCAGCATCCGCATGAAGGCCTTGGCGGTCTTGTAGCCTTCCTCCCCGTCGACGATGATATCGTCTATGTCGCGGGAATAGAGATCGCGGATCGCCCGCTTGATGAGGTTGCCTTCCTCGTAGATGAGGGCCGGCGCGGTCGATTTCAGGGTGAGATCCCGGATCTCCTCCCAAAGCCGCATCAGATATTCGTAGTCGCGCTTGATCTCGGCTTTGGACCGCTCGCTGCCCGCGGTGCGGACGATGACGCCCATCCCGTCCGGCAGTTCCAGGTCGCCCACCAGATCCTTGAGCCGGCGACGATCGGCGACATTGGTGATCTTGCGCGACACGCCGCCGCCCCGCCCGGTGTTGGGCATCAGCACGCAATAGCGGCCGGCGAGCGACATATAGGTCGTGAGCGCGGCGCCCTTGTTGCCGCGTTCTTCCTTGGTCACCTGGACCAGCATGATCTGCCGGCGCTTGATGACTTCCTGGATCTTGTAGTGCCGGGTGGAACGTGCACGGTGGCGGACCTGCTCGTCGATGTCGTCGCCGCCGTCGAGGGTCTCAACGGTCTGGGGCTCGGTCACGATCTCCTGGACGGCGGAGGGGGCTTCGTCCCCCTGGTCGGTCTTCAGCGGAACCGCGCCTTGGAAGTCGAGTTCCTGGCCCTGGGCCACTTCCATGCCGGGGATTTCGGCCGGGGCCTCGGTCCTGGGAAAGGCTTCGGGCGAAGAGGAAACGGTCGCTTCGGCTTCCCGATGGTCCGGGGCTAGGTCCTCATGCCCATGGTCGCTGTGAGCGTCATCATGCTGGTCGTGACCATCGTGGTCGTGATGCTCATGGTCATGATCTTCGTGGTCATGATCGTCTTGCCCATGATGCTCGTGATCGTGGGTGTCATGGGCCGTTTCCTGCCGATGATGATCGTCGTGGCGATCCTCATCGTCGTAGGACCGCTCGGACATGGAACGGGGCGGCCGGTCGCCGACAGGGATCCGGTAATAGTCGGGATGGATCTCGCTGAAGGCGAGGAAGCCGTGCCGGTTGCCGCCGTATTCGACGAAGCAGGCCTGGAGGGAAGGTTCTACCCGCGTAACCTTCGCGAGGTAGATGTTGCCTTTTATCTGTTTCTTGGTTGACGTCTCGAAGTCGAATTCTTCGAGACGGTTGCCATTGAGCACGACCACCCTTGTCTCTTCGGGATGGGTCGTGTCGAGAAGCATGCGTTTCGCCATAGAGACCTAACTCCGGAGCCTGCTCGGCCAACCGTGCGAACAACGGCGGCCTCGCGGCTCCTGCATGGGGGAAAGCCGCCGGCACCTCCGGTCAATCCGTCGAACGGCGCATTTTGGTGGGCCATGGCGGAACTCGTCGAGGGAGCCTTGTCTCGGCACATGCCGAAACCGGCTTTGGGTTTCATCCAAACCGCGTTGTCGCGAGCGCCAGGGGGACCGGGTCGGCGAGGCTTCCCTTGAAGCATCGAACTCACGAGGCCCATCCGCGACGCCGCCTCCGGACCATAAGGCCGCTTCGGCAGACTGCGGTAATTCGCGCTTGTCAGGATAACGTCGCATTGCCGTAAGAACAATGACTTCGTAGTTGCGATTTGAAGGAACCCTGAAAGCGGGTGTGGCGCCGATGCCGCAATGGGCAAGATTATGGGGCCTGGCCTTGAAGCCGCCATAATGCCGGTACACTTTAGTTGCAGTGCGGTATAAACCGCGAGCGCGGGCGGGGAACGCGCCTCCGAGGGTGAGAGGCCGCAATGGCTGCAGTCATGAAGTTGTTCAAGTTCCTGGTCGGAACGGTCCTGGTCATCGGCTTGCTGGGCGCGGGTTTCGTCGCGCTGACGGTGTGGCATTTCAGCCGGGGACTGCCGGATTACGAGCAGCTTGCGGAATACCAGCCCCCGATCGTGACCCGCGTCCATGCCGGCGACGGCCGCCTTTTGGCCGAATATGCCACCGAGAAGCGCGTCTTCGTGCCGGTAAAGGACATGCCGCCGCTCGTCATCAACGCCTTTCTCGCGGCGGAGGACCGGAATTTCTACAGCCATCCGGGCATCGATCCGCTATCGATCGCCCGGGCGGCCGTGACGGATCTGGTCCATATGGGCTCCAAGCGCCGCCCGGTCGGCGCCTCGACCATCACCCAGCAGGTGGCGAAGAATTTCCTCCTGACCAACGAGGTCTCGGTCGAACGCAAGGTCAAGGAGGCGCTCTTAGCGCTGCGCATGGAGCGCGCGCTCTCCAAGGACCGGATCCTGGAGCTCTATCTCAACGAGATCTATCTGGGCGGCGGGACCTATGGCGTCGGCGCGGCGGCGCTCAACTATTTCAACAAGCCGCTCGACCAATTGACCATCGAGGAGGCCGCTTACCTGGGCGCGTTGCCCAAGGCGCCGAACAATTACAACCCGACCCGCTATCCCGAGGCCGCGAAAGGCCGCCGGGATTGGGTGATCGACCGGATGCAGGAGGCGGGCTTCATTTCCCGCGAAAAGGCGGCGATGGCCATGGCGACGCCGCTGCAGACCCGGCGGCGCGAAGAGGCGGAAACCGTCAGCGCCACCTATTTCGGCGAGGAGGTCCGCCGCGAGCTCCTGGGGCGTTACGGCGAAAAGGCCCTCTATCAGTCGGGTTTCTCGGTCCGGACCAGCGTCGATCCGGCGCTACAAGTGATTGCCGACAAGGCCTTGCGAGCAGGTCTCATCGCCTATGATCGCCGGCATGGCTGGCGCGGGCCGGTCGGCCATATCGACGCGAGCGCCGATTGGGCGGAAAAATTCAAGGCTCTCCCCGTGCCTGCCGGTACGAATGACGCCGGGTGGGAATTCGCCGTCGTGACGGCAACCGACGGCGAGGGCGCGGCAATCGGCTTTGCCGATGGTCGTCAGGCGCGCATTCCCTTCGAAGAGATGCGCTGGGCGCGCCAGCATGTGGACGATGACAAGCAGGGGCCGGCGCCGCGCGAGGCCAAGGACGTCGTTTCCAAGGGCGACACCATTCTCGTCGAGAATCTGAACAAGCCGGGCCGCAAGGGCGAGCCGCTTTACGCCCTGCGGCAGATGCCGGCCGTTTCGGGAGCGGTCGTCGCCCTCGATCCCCATACGGGTCGCGTCCTGGCGCTCTCGGGCGGCTTCAGCTACGAGATGAGCCAGTTCAACCGGGCGACCCAGGCCAAGCGCCAGCCGGGCTCTTCCATCAAGCCCTTCATCTATCTGGCGGCGCTCGATCATGGCTTCACGCCGGCAAGCCTCGTGCTCGACGCCCCCTTTGTCGTCGACCAGGGGCCGGGGCTGCCGAAGTGGAATCCGACCAACTACACCCATAAATTCTACGGCCCGCTGACGCTCCGGGTCGGCATCGAGCAGTCGCGCAACCTGATTACCGCCCGGATCGGCTCGGCCTTGGGCGTCGATACGGTCGGCGAATATGTCGAACGCTTCGGCATCATGGATCGCATGCCGCGCCAGCCCGCCATGTTCCTGGGCGCCCAGCAGACGACGCCGCTCAAGATGACGCTCGCCTATGCGATGCTGGTCAATGGCGGTAAGCGGATCAAGCCGACCTTCATCGACCGGGTCCAGGATCGCAACGGGCAGACGATCTACAAGGCGGACAGCCGCCCCTGCGAAACCTGCCGCGCCGTGGACTGGAACAATCAGGCGCCCCCCGAACTGCCCGATACCCGCGACTCGGTCGCCGATCCGCGCAGCGTCTATCAGATCGTCTCGATCCTTCAAGGCGTGGTCGACTCGCCGGTCGGCACCGGGCATTCCATCGCGTCGCTCGGCAAGCCGCTCGCCGGCAAGACGGGGACGACGAACGAGTCCAACGATACCTGGTTCGTGGGTTTTTCGGCGGATCTGGCGGTGGGCGTCTATGTCGGCTTCGACTCGCCCGAAAGCCTCGGCACGCATGAGACCGGCGCTTCCGCCGCCGCGCCGATTTTCAAGGACTTCATGGCCTCGGCCCTGAAGGATCGCGCGGCTCCGCCCTTCCGCATCCCGCCGGGGATCCGGCTCGTCCGGGTCAATGCGACGACCGGCCAACTCGCCCGCGCCGGCGAGCGCAATACGATCTACGAGGCCTTCAAGCCCGGTACGGAGCCGACGGGGCAGAGCACCGTGCTCGACGGATCGGGCGGGAGCAGCGACGAACCGACCGCTTCGAGCTTCACCGCCTCGACCGGGGTTACCGGCGTTGCGTCGGAGCAGGGCAGGGCGGTTCCCGCAAGTGGCACAGGCGGTCTATACTGATCCGATCATGAGGCCGGACCCCGGCCTTTCGGGCATCTTCCAACGGAGCCGATTAAATGCGCGCTGAGATCATAGCGGTCGCCGACGAGGTAAGGTCCTCGCTGGCGCTGCTGAGGAGGCATCTTTGACTGGGATCAGGCAACCCGGCGTCTCGCCGAGCTGAACTCGCTCGCCGAGGATTCCAAGCTCTGGGACAATCCGGAGAAGGCCCAGGCGCTGATGCGGGAACGCACCCGCCTCGATAAGGGGGTCGGCGGCTATCTCAAGATCGAGCGCGAGCTCAACGACACGCTGGAGCTGATCGAGCTGGCCGAAGCCGAAGGCGACGCGGCCATGGTCGCGGATGCCGAAGCGGCTCTCGGGAAGCTCCGCGCCGATGTGGGCAAACGCGAGCTTGAAAGCCTGCTCTCGGGCGAGGCCGACGGCAACGACTGCTTCCTCGAAGTCCATGCGGGCAGCGGCGGCACGGAGGCCCAGGACTGGGGTCTCATGCTGCTGCGCATGTACACGCGCTGGGCCGATCAGCACGGCTATAAGGTCGAGTGGCTGGAAGAAAGCCCCGGCGAAGAGGCGGGCATCAAGTCGGCGACGCTCAAGATCATGGGCGAAAACGCCTATGGCTGGCTCAAGACCGAGAGCGGCGTCCATCGGCTCGTCCGCATCTCGCCCTTCGATTCAAACGCGCGCCGCCATACGAGCTTCGCCTCGGCCTGGGTCTATCCGGTGGTTGACGACACCATCGAGATCGAGATCCTGGACAAGGACCTGCGCATCGACACCTATCGGGCGTCAGGCGCCGGCGGGCAGCACATCAATAAGACGGACAGTGCCGTCCGCATCACCCATCTGCCCACCAATGTGGTCGTGCAGTGCCAGAGCGAGCGCTCCCAGCATAAGAACCGGGCAACCGCCTTCTCGATGCTCCGTGCGCGGCTCTACGAATTGGAGCTGGAAAAGCAGGAAGCGGCGACGGACGCCATGAACGCCACCAAAACCGATATCGGCTGGGGCCACCAGATCCGCTCCTATGTCCTTCATCCCTATCAGATGGTGAAGGATCTCCGGACGGGGATGGAGACCGGCAATAGCGCGGCCGTGCTGGACGGCGATCTCGACCGTTTCCTCGAAGCCTCGCTGGCTCAGCGCATCAAGGGCGCGGACGCGATCACTGCGGAGAGCTGACCGCGACAGCTAATCGTTGCCGAAGAGAAAGCCCCCGCCCACGGAAAGGTCCTTCTTCCGGTCGGCGTCCAAATTGGGCCGCAGATTTGCGGCGTTCTGGAAGAAGGCGTCCTCCGTGCGAAGGGGCGCCAGGCGAAGCGACGGCGGCATCACGCGGCGTACATAGTCCTGCTGGTTGTTGCCGAGCTGCATTTCCGACTGGGTAAGGGCCTGAGCCGCCAGCACGACCACGACGAGCGCCGCCAGAGCCCCTCCCTTGAGCCACATGAGGCTTTGGCCGATCGTCCTCAGGTGCAGCAGGCAGATGATCGCCACCAGGACCACCATGCTGGCGAATTGATAAGTTTGCAGCTCGGTGAGGGCGAGTGAATAGGCGCCCAGCTGCAGAAGCTCGCGGAAGACGAAATAGATCAGCAGCCCGCCGAGGGTGATCTTGAGGTTGCGCTCGAAGCGGGCGCGGCGCGAGAAGACGCGGCAGACCACCCCCCAGATCGCGGTCCAGCCGACGGCGATCCCGACCCAGAGGAGCCCGGTCTCCACATAGCGATGGAGCTGCGATTCGCTCTTTTCCTGGAGCCATTGGGAGGCCAGCAGCACCACGATCATCGCTATTCCGAGCAAGGCCGTGACCGGCCAGCTCGGCACCCGGGTCGGCAGATGGCGTTCCTGCGGGACGGGATGCTCCGCGCGACGGATGCGAAGATGGGTTTGGCCGATCCTGATCGGCCGGTCGGAGTTGATGCGGAAGCGCTGGAGCCGCCGCCGGCTGCGCACCACGAAAGTGCCGTTCGCGCTGCCGAGGTCTTCCGCCACGAGCGCGCCGGTGTCGTCGGGTCGGATCAGCAGATGCCGCGCCGCCACATAGGGGTCGTCGATCATGACTTCGTTGTCGTAACCCCGGCCGATGCTGAACTCGGGCTTTTCGACGCGATGGCGCGCCAGCACCTCGCGGTGATGGTGCGACAGGATCTCGACCCAGGTCACTTCGCCCATTGGACCGCTTCGATGAAGCGCTTGGAGAGCGCGACCGCGTTGTCGTAGCTCACGCTTTGCAGGATGAGGCGGGAGACGAGCGCCCGCTTGCCGTCGTCCTGGGTCACGGCCATGAGCGAGGTGTCGTAGATCCCCTCGAAATCGCGGTAGGCCCGGGAGCACCAGACGACCCGCAAGGGGGGATGCTCGCTCGACGGCATGACGGCGACGAAATCCTCGGTGCAGCGCTGCGGCGTCTGCCAGCGGCGGGACCAGCGGCCGGACCATTCCGTGAGGCCCTGCTCGGAAAGCAGGGAGGCGAATTGGAACTGGTTGAGATCGGTGCTCTGCAGATAGGTCTGGCCGATGCGGACGAGGCCGGTGGTCAGATCGTTGGCGATGAAGAGCTGGGTCTCGCCGTTGCAGGTGGTGCTGCTCACGTCGGCCCGGGGCTTCGGGATCCGTCCGGCGTTGGTCTGCGCCCAGCAGGTGAACCAGGGCGCCGCGCTTTCGACCGCCCGATAGGGACCGAAGGAAGAGGCGCGAAACCCGTCGTCGGCCATGGTCTTGTAGAGTTCCGCCTGCCAGGCATTGAGCTGGCGGCCGATTTCCGCCCGAAAATCGCCATCGGTCGGGATATTGCCGTCTTGCACGCGCTTCAGGAGCGTCACCGCATGCCGCGCCGGCACGAGGAAGCTTACGAGATCGCTGCCGAGGCGTTTGGCGACATTGATGCCCGCGATACGGGTTTCGCCGGTGACGGTAGGGCCACCGCTCATGCCGGGATTGACCGCGCCGGAGAAGTGGATGCGCTCGGTATAGCTTCGGTCGACAAGGCCGTTATAGGTTCCTTCGACGATGGTGAAGCCGAGATCGAGCGGATTGCCCATGGAATAGAGCCGTTCGCCATTGGGCAGGGTGCCGGAGGCGGCGCGGTCGTCGAATTTCAGGAAAGGCTGGTCCCCCCGGTCGATCTTCACCATGGCGAGGTCGTTAGCCAGATCGATGCCCAGGAGCTGCAGCGGGCCGATATGGCCATCCGCCGAGGTGTATTCGAGCCGATAGGTCTTGGGTTCGAGGGCGAATTGCGAGATTACATGATAATTGGTGATCGCCAGCCCGTCGGCGCTGACGAGAAACCCCGATCCGATGGAGGACTGGCGTCCGGCCGAGATCACCAAGGTGCGGACCTGCAGAAGCTGCGGGCGGGCGCTCGTATAGATGTATTCGGCGACCGAGGAAGATTGCCGCGAGCTTTGCGCCGCGCCCGGCTTCGTCCAGCCGATGAAAAGGGCGGTCATGGCCGCGATGAGGACTGCCGCAGCGCAGAGAGATCTCATCCGGCGAATGAGGACGGCCACTTTCATCATTCCCTGGATATACGCGTGGGCTTCATGGGCGACAAGGTAAGGTCATGGCATGTCACGGATTTCCCGGCATCGCGGCGAGCGGCTGGTAGTAGCGGGCGTCGAAGCCGGCGCTGGCGCGCGCTTCATCGTTGAAGGGCGGCTTGAGCGTCCCCTTGAAGTGATCGCGGATCAGGCGCTGCCAGGTCTCGACGGCCGGAAGCCCGCGCAAGGCGCAGATCTCCTCGAACCATCGCCGGCCCGTGGCGACATGGCCGATCTCATCCTCATAGATGCGCCGCAGGATATTGGCGCTCTCCGGGTCGCCCACCCGGTCGAGCCGAAGGATCATGTCGGGCGTGACGTCGAGCCCGCGCGCTTCCAGGACCAGGGGAACCACCGCCAATCTTGTCAAAAGGTCGTGAGCGGTCAGTTCCGCCGCCTCCCAAAGACCGTCATGAGCGGGAAGGTCGCCATAGGCCGCGCCGAAATCGCCAAGCCGGGCGCTCAGAAGGGCGTAGTGTTCCGCCTCTTCGGCGGCGACGGCGATCCAGTCGTCGAAGAAGGCATGCGGGAGATCCTGGTCCGCAAAGCGGGCGACGATATCCCAGGCGAGGTCGATTGCGTTGAGTTCGATATGCGCGATGGCATGAAGCAGGGCGACGCGCCCCGCATGGGAGCCGCCGGCCCGCCGTCTCGGCATGTCCCGCGGCGGCAGGAGATCGGGCTTTTCGGGGCGCGCCGGTCGGGACGGGGGGCGAGCGGTCCCGATGGCGCGGAAACCGCGCCCCCGCCAGATCTCGGCGGTCCGGCGGCTTAGCGCGACCTTCTCGCCGGGATCGGCGGCGGCGAGAACGGCGAAGGCCGCCGAGGCGAGCGTGTCGGGTGAAGGGTTCAGAGCGCTTGGGCCGCCTTCAGGACTTCTTCCACGTGGCCTTTCACCTTCACCTTGTGCCAGACGCCGCGGACAACACCTTTCTGGTCGATCAGGAAGGTCGCGCGATCGATCCCCATGTATTTCCGCCCATAGAGGCTCTTCTCGATCCAGACGCCGTAGCTTTCGCAAACCTCGCCCGTGGTGTCTGCGGCAAGCGTGAAGGACAGCTCGTACTTCTGCTTGAACTTGTCGTGAGAGGCGACGCTGTCCTTGGAAATGCCGATGACGACCGCGTCCGTGCCCGAGAAATCCGGCCCGTTGTCCCGGAAGGAGCAGGCTTGCGTGGTGCAGCCCGGCGTCATGTCCTTGGGATAGAAGTAGACGATCACCTTCTTGCCGCGGAGCTTGGACAGGGTGATTTTGCCGCCGCCGTCGGTCGGCAGGGTGAAATCCGGGGCGGTATTGCCAATTTCGAGACTCATTCAGGGGAATCCTTAGTCTGCGGGTAGGCGCAGGCGCGCGGTGGCGGCGGGCGTCTCTATGAGGGCGGCATAGATCGCACGCACGCGCGCTGCGGTCGCCATCATAGCGGTCTTGAGCGCCTCGAAGTCAACCGCACCGGCGCATTGGGCGAGCGCTTGCCGAAGTCCATGAGGTGGCGCCTCCTCGTCGAGCGCCGCGCCGTCGAGGGTGAGTTTCAGGAAACCCTGGACGCCGCGCCAGAGACGCATGGCGTCGCCGAGCGCCTCGGCGGTCTTGGGATCGAGAACGCCGCCCGCACCGAGTTTTTCGAGCGCCGCGCTGGTATTCGCCGCGATGACGTGAGGCAGCCGGGCGGCCTCGCGCAGGATCAGATATTGGGCGATGAACTCCACATCGACCATGCCGCCGCGCAGATGCTTCACGTCCCAGAAAGGCGGTGCTCGATGGGCCTCGGCCATGCGCAGGCGCATATCCGCGACATCCCGCAGCAAAAGGTCCGGGCCGCGCGGCCGGGTTACGACCTCGTGGATCGCCGCCATGCCCCTTGCTTGCAACGAAGCCGGACCGGCGATCGCCCTGGCACGGGTCAGGGCCATATGCTCCCAGGTCCAGGCCAGCTCGCTGTGATAGCGACGGAAAGCCTCCAGGCTCGAGGCGGTGGGGCCGGCGCTTCCCGAGGGGCGCAGGCGCATATCGACTTCGTAGAGATTGCCCTCCTGGGTCAAGGCGGTCAGCGCGTTGATCAGCCGATGGCTGAGCCGGGTGTAATAGGTGGGGATCGCAAGCGGCCTCGCGCCATCCGAGACTTCCACCGCTTCCGGCGCGTCATAGATCAGGATGAGGTCAAGGTCGGAGACGACGCTCATTTCCCGCCCGCCGAGCTTGCCGAGCCCGAAGACGGCGAGGCCGCCGCCTTCGATCTTGCCATGGGACCGGGCGAATTCCTCCTCGACCCTGGGCAGCAGGGTCGCGATCACCGTTTCCGCCACATCCGCGAAGGCCGCCCCGGCCTGGTCCCCGTCGATGCGCTGCCGCAGGAGTTGGACACCGATCTGGAACTTGCGGTCGTTGGTCCAGCGCCGCGAGAGATCCAATATCTCCTCGTAATGCCGTGCCGCCGAAAGCGCGCGTTCCAGATCCGCGGCGAGCGTTTCCCGGTTGGGGAGGAGATCGAAGAACCCTTCCGTCAACACGCCGTCAAGCAGGATAGGGCGTCGCGCCAATTCGTCCGCCAGCCTGGGGACAGCACCCATGATCTCCGCGACCAACGCGAGGAGGCCGGGATTGGCATGGAACAGCGAGAGGAGCTGAACCCCCGCCGGCAGGCGTCCCAGGAACTGGTCGAACCTGATCAGCGCCGTATCGGGATGGGCGGTGGCGCCCAGTTCCTTCAACAGCATGGGGACGAGTTCGGTGAGAAGCTCCCTGGCGCGTTGGCTCCGTGTCGCGCGATAGCGGCCATGATGCCAGCCGCGCACGGTCGCGGAGACGGTCGGTGGGTCGGCAAAGCCGAGGGTAGCGAGGGTAGCCAGCGTTTCGGGATCGTCGTCCGTGCCGGTGAACACGAGATTGCCCGGCCCAGAAAGGGTCGGCGCCTCCTCGAAAAGCTCGCCATAGCGCCGTTCGACCGTGGCCAGCGTTTCGAGTATCCGCTGCGCGAAGGCGCCGCGCGTCGGGAAACCGAGAAAGGTCGCGATGCGCGCGAAAGCCGCCTCATCCGTGGGCAGCGTATGGGTCTGCTGGTCGTCCACCATCTGGAGGCGATGTTCTACCCGGCGCAGGAAGCTGTAGGCCTCGGTCAATTCCTGGGCGACCTTCGGGGTGATCCGCTTGGTCTCGGCCAGCGCGGCCAGCGTCGCGCAGGTGGCGGAGAGACGCAGTTCGGGCATGCGGCCGCCCCAGATCAGCTGCTGGGTTTGGGCGAAGAATTCCACTTCCCGGATGCCGCCGCGCCCCAGCTTCACGTTATGGCCGAGGAGCGCGATCCGGCCGCCGCCCCGATGGGCGTTGATCTGGCGCTTGATCGAATGGATATCCTCGATTGCCGCGAAATCGAGGTTCTTGCGCCAGAGAAAGGGGGTCAGGTCCGACAGGAAGGCCGCTCCCGCCAAGCGGTCCCCCGCGACCGGGCGGGCCTTGATGAAGGCGGCTCGTTCCCAATTCTGCCCCGTGCTTTCGTAATAGGTAAGCGCCGCCAGGACCGACAGGGCGGGCGGCGTCGACGCCGGGTCGGGCCTCAGCCGAAGATCCGTCCGGAAGACATAACCGTCGGCGGTGCGCTCCGAGAGCATCTGGACCAGGTCGCGGGCGAGCTGCGCGAAGAGCTGCTGCACCGTGCGCTTGCCCGTATAGCGCGCCTTTTCCGTGTCGAAGAGCAGGACGAGATCGATATCGCTCGAATAATTGAGTTCGCGCGCGCCGAGCTTGCCCATGCCGAGCACGATGAGGCCGCTGAACCGCTCGGGCGCTGTGGGCTCCGACAGTTCGAGCTCTCCGGCCGCCCCGGCCGCCGCCAGCAGGTGCCGAGTCGCATATCCGATCGCCATTTCGGCGAAACCGCTCAGCGCTTCCGTGACTTTTTCGAGATCCCAGGCGCCCGCGATATCGGCCAGCGCGATCACCAGGGAAGCACGGCGGCGGCTGATCCGCAGTATCCGCATGACGGTGGCGCGATCGGGACCCGGCGCCCCATTCGGCCCGAGCGCCAGTTCGCGGTTGAGCGCCCGCATGAGTTCGGCGAAAGTATCTTCAGGACCGTTCATAAGCAGGTCCTGAAAGAAGGCGGGTTCCTTGAGACAGCTATCGGTCAGGAAAGGGCTGTTGCCGAACAGCGCTTCTAGAATGACGCGCCCTTCAGGCGATGCCGCGAGTTCGCGCGCGCCCCGGGCGGAGGATTGATCTGGAAGATCGGCGGCCACATCGCTCCAGCGGGCCAATCCCAGAGCGGCAAGCTCAGGATCGGCCGGCGATGGCATGCGAGAGGCGGCGGAGGCGAGAAAGAAGGACTGGCGCATCGTTCCGGCGGTCTCGGTCGTGGGCGCGCAGACTGCGCGCTCGGGATGGATGGGTCAAGATCGGCGAGGCGGCCGGCGTCGAGTTGAGGCGGCTGGGGAGAGGTCCGTGAGGATCGTCCGAAAACTCGCGATAGGATTCGTGGAGCTGCTGGGGGCGCTGGCCGCCGCCACGGTGATCGTGCTCGCCTTTGGGGCCTGGCGCCTGAGCAGCGGCCCGATTTCTCTCGATTCCCTGACGCCCTATCTGGAAGACGCGCTGGTTGAGCCCGATTCCGGGCTCTCCGTCCAGATCGAGCACACCCTGCTCACCTTGAACCGAGAAGAGGTATCGCTCGGGCTGGTGGCGCGGGGCGTGCGGATCTCGGGCAGCAATGGCGAGGCCAGGCTCTCCTTGCCGGAAATCGCTGTCGATCTGAGCCTTCGAGCCGCCCTGAATGGCGTGATCGCGCCGACGCGCCTGGTCCTGGAGGAGCCGAATCTTCGCTTTGTCCGCGCCAGCGACGGGACGCTGCGGTTTGGGGTCGACCTCGATGCGGGTGAGGGAGGCCCCGACTTCGGAACCCAACTTCTCGCGGAACTGAGCGCGCCGCCCAATCCGAGAAGTTCTTTCGGCTATCTCAGGACGCTCTCGCTCCGGGGGGCGACGATCGCATTCGCCGACGAAGCGCTCGGCCTCACCTGGCGGGCGCGCCGTGCGAATGTATCGGTCGTTCGCGAACCCTCGGGTATTTCCGGCACGATAGCCCTGACTGTCGAGGCGGGCGGAGAGAATGCGGAACTGGCGGGAAGGCTGAATTTTTCCCAGCCGGATAAGCGTCTCCGGCTGGATCTGGGGATCGGAGACCTTGAACCCGCCCGCTTTGCCTCGGCGGCGCCGATGCTGGCTCCCTTGGCCGCGGTCCGGGTTCCGGTCAGCGGGGAAATCGGGCTCACCCTCGATCTCGGCGCCTTGCGGATCGAGAGCGCCAGGGCCGATTTGAAGCTCGGCCCTGGGTCCCTGCAACACTCCGCGCTTGTCGGAGGAAGCCTGGCGCTGGACGGCGGGCAGATCGGCGCTACTTACGACGTGACGACAGGACGCCTCAAGGTGGAGCGGGTGACGCTCGATCAGGGCAAGATGCATGCGGAGATCACCGGCGCCGTCGAAGGCCTGCGCGAGGTCGCGGCAACCTTGACCGGGCGGCTGGCGCTCGATGCGCAGGTGGTTATCCTGAATGTGCTCGCCAACGACCTGCCGCGTCTCTGGCCCGAGCGCGTCGCGGTTGATGCGCGCGAATGGGTAACGAACAATATTCATGATGGCATTGCGACCGAGACGAAGGTGAGCGTGGGGCTCGACCTCGAGCTCAAGGACGGCGCGCTCGTCAATACGGTTGCGCGCGAGTTTATCGGGGCGATGAGCTATCGCGGAGTAACGGTCGACTATTTCAAGCCGCTGCCGCCGGTTCGCGGCGTCGAGGGCACCGCGAGCTTCGATCAGAAACGCTTCACCCTCCGCCCGACGATCGGGACGCTCAAATCGACCAAAGTCTCCGCCGGGCTGATCGATCTCACCCAGCTCGACACCCATGACGAGCAGGGCGCCATCACGGTCTCGATCGATGGCCCCTTGCGCGATGCCTTGGAAGTGATCGACAGCAAGCCGCTCGGCTATGCCCGGGAATTCGGCATCGACCCTGCCAAAACGGTGGGCAAGGCGGTCGGACAGCTTTCGTTCAAGCTGCCTCTGGCGCGTTGGTTGAAAACCTCGGATGTCGAATTCAAGGTGAACGCCAAACTAACCGAAACCGGGATCGAGAAGATGCTCTTCGGTCTCGATCTGAGCGAGGGGACTTTCGACCTGAGGCTCGACAACCGGGGGCTGGTGGCCGAGGGACAAAGCCGTCTTGCGGGTTTCGCGGCCGCGGTGAGCTGGACGCAGAGCTTCAATGCGAAAGATCCGGCGGGTAAGCGATACACGCTTAAAGGCGTGATGGATGAAGAGATGCGCCGCAAATTCGGCGTCGACATCCTTCCGAATCTCGTTTGGGGCCCGATCGGCGTCGACCTCAACTATGTCACCGCAGGGCCCCGGCGGGCGCAGATGAGCCTCGGGCTCGACCTCAAGGAGGCGAACCTGCAGCTGCCGCAGCTCGGCTGGACCAAGGGAGCCGGCGCCGCGGGTAGCGCTAAGATGTCGTTGGACGTCACGGACGATCATGTCTCGCGGGTTCGGGATGTTTCGATCAAGGCAGGCGATCTCAGCGCCCAACTCGACGTGGCCCTGGATGCGCAGCAGGCGCCCCAGCATGTCGAGGTCAAGCAGCTTGCCTTCGGCGCCACCGATGTCAGTGCCGTGATCGATCGCCGCAAGGAGGGTGGCTGGCGGGCGGAGGTCCGGGGGAAAAGCCTCGATATCTCGGCGCTCATGGCGGATATCGGCAAGGACAGCAATACGGCCGCGACCGATCCGCTGCTTATCGACGCGCAGCTCGACAGGCTGATCCTGGGGTCCGAGCGGGAGGCCCGCGATGTCGCGGCGCAGTTGTTCAGCGACGGGCTTCATTGGCAGGCCGCGCGCTTCGATGCGACGCTTCCGGGCAATGGCAAGATCAACCTTCGGTTCGGGGAATCCTCCGGGGATCGCAGCTTCCGCATCGGCAGCACGGATCTGGGGGCGACGCTCCGCCTGTTCGACGTCTCGGAAAATGTGGTGGGCGGCGAGTTTGCGATCATCGGTCAGGCTGTCGATTCCGGCGACCGGAGGCGCTTCACGGGCAGTCTGGATGGCACCGACTATCGAGTCATCAAGGCGCCGCTTTTCGCGCGACTTCTGTCCCTGGCCTCGCTCGGCGGCGTTTCGAACCTCCTCAACGGCGGAGGCATCCCCTTCGCGAAATTGACCGGGGATTTTACCCTGCAGGACGGTCTCATCTCCTTCAAGGACGCGCGGGCCTACGGCGGGGCGATGGGGATCAATGCCAGCGGCGCCGTGGATTTTGCGAAAGGCAGCCTGGATTTGAACGGTACGCTCGTCCCTGCCTATACGCTGAACAGCATCCTCGGGAACATTCCGCTTCTCGGCAATCTGCTCCTGGGCGGGGAAGGGCAGGGAATCTTCGCCGCGAATTTCCGGATGGCCGGCGATCTTTCCGACCCGAAGATTAACGTCAACCCCTTGAGCGCCCTGGCGCCCGGCGTTTTGCGGCGACTTTTCCTCTTCGGTCCCGGCGATCCCACGGCGCCACGCCAGAGGTCCGAAGAGCCCGAGTCGAAGGAATAGCCGATCCCAAAGAGGGTCGCGGCTTGTGCAGCGCCGGCGTCTTGGCTAATTTTGAATACAACGGCCGTCGAAGTGCCGCGTTGGGAGGAACAAATGGGACAATCCGCGAGAATGGGTCAGAGCCGACGTAGTTTTCTGAAACGGGCAGGTGCTGTGGCTGGGGCCGCGGTGGCGGGGCCGTTGATCATCACCGATCGGACGATCGCGCAGACCCGTACGCTGTATGTGAACACCTGGGGCGGCAGCCTCACCCAGGCTCAGGACGAAGCGTTCTACAAGCCCTTCACCAAGGCGACCGGCATCAAGGTCGTGCCGGTGACCCCGGTGTCCTACGTCAAGTTGAAGGCGCAGGTGACGAGCGGCCATTACGAATGGGACATCACCTCGATCAATCAGGCCCAATGGCTGCGCGCGGAGCGCGAAGGGCTGGTCGAGCCCATCGACTGGGATATCGTCGGCAAGGATTGGCTCTGGCCGGGAGCGGTCTTCGCGAATGGGATCGCGAGCACAATGCTGTCGAGCAACATCTGCTATCTCAAAGACAAGTTTCCGAACGGCGGACCCCGCAACTGGGCAGATTTCTGGGATGTGAAGAAGTTTCCCGGCACCCGCAGCCTTTATGACGGGGATGCGGTCCAAGCCGTCATGGCGGCGCTCATGGCCGATGGGGTCCACAAGGACAAGCTTTACCCGCTGGACCTGGATCGAGGCTTCAAGAAGCTTGAAGAGATCAAGCCGCATATCAAGGTCTTCTGGCGAGAGGGCACCCAGTCCCAGCAACTTCTTCGCGATGGCGAGGTCGACATGATGCTGATCTGGAACGCGCGTGCCAGCGAACTTATCGCCCAAGGGCATAAGATCGAGCTTGTTTGGGATCAGGCCATCAACAATGTGACTGTCTTCGGTGTGGCCAAGAAGGCCCCCAATGCCAAGCTCGCCTGGGAATATGTGAAATTCTGCTTGCAGCCCGGACCGCTGGCGGATTATGCACAACGGCTTTATTATGGGCCAGCCAATCCAAAGGCTTATGAGTTCATTCCGGAAGCGGCGGCGCGCAACCTGCCGACTTATCCCAAGAACCTGGAGATCGGTGTGTCCGTCGACCCGATCTGGGGCGCCGACAATCTCGCCAAGCTCGAAGAACGCTACGCCAGCTGGAAGTCCTCATGAGCGCGGAGAAGAAGAACTGGAAGTCCTCATGAGCGCGGAGAAGAAGAAAATGACCAGGACAAAATCGCAGCAGACACGACGGACTTTCCTGAAGGGCGCGGGCGTCGTTATGACTGCCGCGCTGGCGGATCAATTCCTCCTCGCCAAAGAGGCTCAGGCGCAAAACAAGCAGGTGTTGATGAACACCTGGGGTGGCGTGCTCACCGAAGCTGAGAACGAGGCTTTCTATAAGCCCTTCACGAAGGCGACGGGCATCCCGGTCAAGCCTGTGACGCCGGTTTCCTACGCCAAGTGGAAAGCCCAGGTGACGTCGGGCCAATACGAATGGGACATAACCACGCTCAACCAGGCCCAATGGGGCCGAGCCGAGCAGGAAGGGCTGGTCGAGCCCATCGACTGGACCATCATCGATAAGAGCAAGCTCTGGGATGGCGCCGTCTATGCCAACGGTATTGGTTTCACCACGCTCTCGAACAACCTCTGCTACCGGAAGGACAAGTTCCCGAACGGCGGGCCTAAGAACTGGGCGGATTTCTGGGACGTGAAGAAATTTCCAGGCAACCGCAGCTTTAATGCCGGCGATGCCATCACCTCGGTTCTCGCGGCGCTGCAGGCCGATGGAGTGGCGAAAGACAAGCTCTATCCGCCCGACCTTGACCGGGCTTTCAAGAAGCTCGATGAGCTCAAACCCCATATCAAGGTCTTCTGGACGCAAGGTACCCAGTCGCAGCAACTTCTCCGCGACGGCGAGGTCGACATGATGATGATCTGGAACGCGCGGGCGACCGACCTGCAAAAGCAGGGCGTTCCCGTGGAACTGGTCTGGGAAGGCAACATGATGCTTATCACCAACATCGGCGTCGCCAAGGGCGCGCCGGACATCAAGGCCTCCTGGGAATATATCAAGCAATCGATCCAGCCGGAGCGGCTGGCGGACTATGCCCAGCGTCTGCCCTACGGGCCGGCGAACCCCGAAGCCTTCAAGTTCATTCCCGAGAATGTCGCCAAGGACCTTCCGACTTATCCGGCGAACCTGGCGGTGGGCGTCCGGATCGACCCCGCCTGGGGCGTCAACTATGCCAAACTCGAAGAGCGTTACGCTCAGTGGATGGCCTCTTAAAACAAGGATTGTGAGATCATGGACGGTATAGATATCGGTTCTCTGGTTCGAGACGACGCCATCCACCAGTCGGTCTATACCGACCCCAAGATCTTCGATCTGGAAGTGGAGCGGATTTTCCGCCGGGTCTGGATCTATATCGGCCACGAGAGCGAAGTGAAGGAGCCGGGCGACTTCCAGTCGCTCGACCTCTTCGGCCAGCCGATCGTGATGGTTCGCCAGCGCGATCAGTCGATCAAGGTGCTGTTCAACCGCTGCGGCCATCGCGGGGCAAAGGTCGTCAACGAGCCCTGCGGCAATGCCCATACCTTCCGCTGCTGCTATCATGGCTGGGCCTTCAAGCTCGACGGGGCGCTCGCGGGCGTGCCGCAGCGCGAGGACTATCCGGCGGACGTCGATCTCGACGATCCGGCGCGCGGCATGCCGAGCCTGCCCCGGGTCGCCAACTACCGGGGCTTCGTCTTTGCGAGCTTCTCGCCGACCGGGCAAAGCCTTGCCGAATGGCTCGGGCCGGCGACCATGGGCATCGACGAGCTGATCGCTTGCTCGCCGGAAGAGAAGATCGACCTTTCCGGCGGCGTCCATCGCTACCGCTATCGGGGCAACTGGAAGCACCAGTTCGAGAACCTCGCCGATACCTATCATCCCAACGCGGCCCATGATTCGACCGTCGACGAGGATGGGATGCAATTCAAGCGGCGGCCGGGCTCGACCGGGGGGCGGGCGCCCTTCTATGACAAGGACGGGATGCCGCTCGTGTCCAAGATCGGCGTCTGGGCCTTTCCGAACGGCCATACCTCGGAAGGCTCGATGTTCTCCAGCGTCAGCCAGACCGGCGGCGTCTGGGAGGAATACCGCGCGGCGCTGGCCGCTCGTCACGGGGCGGAAAAGGCCGACGATATCCTGAAGCAGAAGCGTCACAGCCTGACGATCTATCCGAGCGTCGATATCCTGATCGCCCAGCACGCGGTCCGCATCGTGCGGCCGATCGCCGCCGACCTGACCGAAGTGCTGGTTTATCCGGTACGGATGGTCGGGGCACCGCCCCAGGTCTTCCGCGATATCGTGAAATATCTCAACATCACCCATTCGGCCGGCTCTTTCGTCCAGACCGACGATCTGGAGGCCTTCCGCCGATGCCAGATCGGGCAGAGCGCCGAAGGCAGCCCGTGGTGCCTTATCGCTCGCGGCCATCGCAGCGATGTGACGGACAATAACGGCGTCATGCACGGCGATCGCGCCAGCGAGATCGGGCAGCGCAACCAGCACAAAGTCTGGCTCTCCCTGATGAACGTTCGCTAGGAGTTCGGCTCAAGATGGATTTCAAAGCGCCGGACCTGCGGGCCGTCGAAGCCTTTCTCTATGAGGAAGTTCGCCTGCTCGACGACCGCGAATTCGAGAAGTGGTCGGATCTTTTCACCGACGACGGGATCTATTGGGTGCCCGCCAAGCCCGATCAGAAGGATCCCTACGACCACGTCTCGCTGTTCTTCGACGACAAGGAGATCCGGGAGACGCGGATCAAGCGGCTGCGCCACCCGAAGATCCATGTCCAGATCCCCCATTCGCGGACGATCCATCTCGTCTCGAATGTGACCATCCTGGAAAAGGGGCTGGCGCCCGCCGACTTCGTCACGCGCTCCAACTTCATCATGATGGAGGACCGCTTGGGCGACGAGCGGCGCATCTACGGCGGCCGCTATACCCACCATCTGCGAGTGGTGGATGGGGCTGTCCGCATGATCCAAAAGCGCGTCGATCTCACCGATTGCGATGGGATCTACCCGGCTCTGACCCTGCCATTCTGACCTTTGCCTTATAGCCTCTCTCCCGCATTGCGGGAGAGAGTGGGACCCATCGGGAAACGATGGGAGGGTGAGGGGTCTTAGACCGTTCTTACCAAAGCGTGACGTTTCTTCCCGGCGGAAAGTTTCACCACGCCCTCGCCGTTGACATCCGCGAGCGTCACCACACGTGCCTCATCGCTCAACACTTGATCGTTGATCTTGGCCCCGCCGCCACGGATAAGGCGGCGCGCTTCCCCGAGGCTGGTCGCGAGGCCGGCTTCGTGGAAAAGCTGGATCGCCGGTTTGCCGGCTTCCAGAGCGGAGCGCGCGGTTTCTATGACCGGCAGATCCCCGCCGATGCTGCCTTCGGTGAAGACCCGCCGTGCCGTTTCCGCCGCTCCCTCAGCCGCGGCGCGGCCATGGAGGAGTGCGGTCGCTTCATTGGCAAGCACGATCTTGGCGTCGTTGATCCCGCTGCCTTCGAGCTTTTCCAGCCGTTCGATCTCCGGGATCGGAAGTTCCGTGAAGAGCCGCAGGAAACGTCCCACGTCGGCGTCCTCGGTATTCCGCCAGAACTGCCAATAGTCGTAGGTCGAAAGCCGGTCCTCGTTGAGCCAGACGGCGCCCTGCGCGGTCTTGCCCATCTTGGCCCCTGAAGCCGTGGCGATCAGCGGCGAGGTCATGCCGTAGAGCGACCGGCTGTCCACCCGCCTGCCCAATTCGACGCCGCTGATGATATTGCCCCATTGGTCCGAGCCGCCGATCTGCAGGATGCAGTCGCGCCGCCGCGCCAGCTCCAGGAAGTCGTAGGCCTGCAGGATCATGTAGTTGAATTCGAGGAAGCTCAGCGGCTGGTCCCGCTCCAGGCGCAGCTTGACGCTGTCCTGGGTCAGCATCCGGTTGACCGAGAAGTGCCGGCCGTAATCCCGCAGGAAGGGGATATAGGCGAGCTGGTCGAGCCAATCGGCGTTATTGACCATGACCGCATCGGTCGGCCCGTCGCCGAAGGTCAGGAACTTGTCGAAGACCTGGCGGATCCCGGCGAGGTTCTGGGCGATGACCTCGTCGGTCAGCATTTTTCGCGCTTCGTCCTTGCCCGAGGGGTCGCCAATCCGCGTGGTGCCCCCACCCATCAGCACGATGGGCTTGTTGCCGGACTTCTGGAGGAGCCGCAGCATCATGATCTGCATGAGGCTGCCGACGTGGAGGCTGTCGGCCGTGCAGTCGAAGCCGATATAGGCCGTGACGGGACCCGCGGCGAATTTGGCGGTCAGAGCCTCGCGATCCGTGCATTGGTGCAGGAAGCCGCGTGATTCGGCGAGGTCGAGGAAAATCTGTTTTGAGGACATGCCGCAGAACATCCAAGCGGAGGGGCCGCGTCCTGTAGCATAATTCCAGGGTGCGGGACAATTCGCGGGGTTGCGATGGGCGGAGAGATGCGGCGTGCGATCGGCTTGATGAGCGGCACTTCGCTCGACGGCATCGACGCAGCCTTTGTCGAAACCGATGGCGCGGCCCGGGTGATAACCGGACCGTCGATCACGATACCCTATGGCGATGCCCTGAAGGCCAGCCTGCGCGCCGTGCTGGGCGGTGTCGGTGCGGTCGCGGAAGTCGAGCGCGCGATGACGCAAGCCCATGCCGTCGCCGTCGAGACCTTGCGGCGCGAGCATGGCCTCGCGGAGGTGGATCTCATCGGTTTTCACGGCCACACGATCCTTCACCGCCCCGAGGAACGGCGGACCTGGCAGATCGGTGACGGCGCCCTGCTCGCGGTCATGACCGGCATCGATGTGGTCTGCGATTTCCGCAGCCGGGACGTGGCGGCGGGAGGGCAGGGGGCTCCCCTTGTCCCGGTCTACCATCGGGCCTTGGCGCAGGACCTGGGGCGTCCGATAGCGGTGCTCAATCTGGGCGGGGTCGCCAATGTGACCTGGATCGGTCCCGGAGAGCACGCGCTTTTGGCCTTCGACACGGGGCCGGGCAATGCGCTCATCGACGATTGGATGTTGCGCCACACCGGCGAACCCCTCGATCGGGAGGGTTCGATGGCGGCTTCGGGGCGACCGGATTCGGCCTTCATCGAGAATTTTCTGCGCCATCCGTATTTCGAGGCGCGGCCGCCCAAATCGCTCGACCGGGATGATTTCGCGCGGTTTCGCCCGGATGGACTCTCCGTGGCCGACGGCGCGGCCACTCTTGCGGCGATGACGGCGGCGGCCGTCGCCTCCGGCGCCAGATATTTTTCTGAACCGGCCTTTCGCTGGATCGTTACCGGCGGGGGGCGGCGCAATTTGACGCTCATGGCCGAGTTGAGCCGGCGTCTTGACGTGCCGGTAGGGCCTGTCGAAGACGTCGGCTGGGATGGCGATGCCCTCGAAGCCCAGGCTTTTGCCTATCTCGCGGTGCGGTCGGTCCTGGATTTGCCGCTAAGTTTTCCCGGCACGACCGGCGTATCATCCCCTATTACCGGTGGCATGTTCTTCTCGGGGAAAAATTGACCTTTTATTGACTATCCCCAGTTAAGGTTAACCATCTTCGAAATTGGTTCAGCCGAGGAGCATTTGCGGAAATGGCGCAGGGCGAGGCAGAAGTCGCCATAGGTCCTGCGGCGCCGTCGCGGCTGGCGGGCCGCTACGACATCTATCCGGACCGGGCTTTGCCGGACCTGCGGTCGCCCAATGCGGGAGCCTTCGCCGCCGTCGATCGGGAACGCCCTACGGAGTCCGTGTTCGCGCTGGTCTGCGACGTTTCCCTCCCGCCGCGGATCGCGACGCTGGAAGCGATGAAGGAAATCCGGCTCGATTCCATCTGGGGACCTTTGGAATGGGGCTCCGTCTTCTGGCCCATCGCCGGTCGGCATTGCTTCGCGATCATATATCCCCGCCCCGGTGGGGGCAGGGTGATGACGTCGCTTACCCAGCCGATCGCGCCGATCAACGAGGACGACATCATCCATTTCGTCCTGCCGCCCATCATCGTGTCCTTGCGGGAGTTTTTGCTCGCCGACCATACGCATCGGGCCATCCGCGCCACCAACTTCTTCTATCGCGACAGCACGCGCCGGCTGATGACCATCGGAGACTGTTGCACGGCCCCGCCGGGGGCTCTTCAGCCCGCCGTCTATGAAACCATCGAAAGTGCCATGACGAGTCCGACGGCGCGGGGCAAGGGCGATCCCTCGCACGATCTCTATGCGCTTGGCGTGGCGCTTGTTCATCTTGTCCTGGGCCGCAGTCCGACGGCGCAGATGAGCGACAGCGACATCCTGCGGGAGAAGATGAACCGGGGCTCTTTTGCCGCCGTGATGGGGGGAGATCGCGTCTCGCTCAATATGGCGGAAGCGGTGCGCGGTCTGCTGATCGACGATCCCAACGATCGTTGGAGCCTCCAGGACCTGGATCTTTGGGTGCAAGGCCGCCACATGCCGCCCCGCCAAGGCGGCAGCCCTAAGCGGGCGGCCCGTGAATTCGAGTTCAACGGGCAGGGCTATTTTTCTGTAAGGCCGATCTCCGAAGCTTTCACCCGGGATCCCATAGGCGCGGCGCGCGTGGCCCGCAGTCCCGAGTTCGAGGCCTGGATGGAGCGCAGCCTCCAGGACGAGCCCCGCCAGAAGGCGCTGCGTCAGGCCGTCAGCGAGAACCAGGAAGGCGGCATCCCCGACGACGAAAG
This sequence comes from Rhodospirillales bacterium, assembly GCA_947473305.1. GTDB lineage: Bacteria > Pseudomonadota > Alphaproteobacteria > ATCC43930 > CGMCC-115725 > CANJCB01. Next base: position 59,218 of record CANJCB010000001.1, on the reverse strand, counting down.
GCTCACCGCCCGGATCGCGATCGCGCTCGATCCCGTGGCGCCGATCCGCTTCAAGGCATTCGCCGCCATGCCCGACGGTATCGGCACCGCCCTGGCCGGGGCCTTTTATGGGGTGGGGTCGATCGCCGTCATCTCGGAAATCATCCAGGCGCGCCTTGCCCAGTTCTGGTGCGCCATTCAGGAGAAGCAGACGCCCGAGTACCTGCAGATCACCAAGACTTTCGAAAAGATGCGCCGCCACCTCGACGACAAGAAGGCGGGTTTCGGCATCGAAAGGGTGGTCTACGAACTCAATCCCAAGCTCCATTGTCTCTCGCCTCTGCTCGAGCCGGAATATGTGACCGAGCCTGGCGATCTGCTGCGCGCATTGGAACAGGTCCTTCAGTCGCGTCCGGACGATCTGGTGGTCGATCGGCATTTCGCGGCTTTTGTGGCGGCGCGCTCCCGCTTTGCGAGCCATGACTGGATCGAAGGGCTAGCGAGTTCCGACGCGGCCATGCGCTGTGTCGCCATCGTGCAGATGCTGTCGCGACTGCAGGCCGGCAGCGGCCCGCGAGCCGTCCCGAACCTCGCGCAAAGACTGATCAAGCAGCTCGCGCCCGCCGTTGATCGTTTCCGTCATCGTCCGCATCGAACCTATATCTACGCCCAGCTGCCGAAGATCGCCTCCCGCGGCAATCTGACGGAAATGCTGCAACTCGTGGACAATGCCAACGAGCGTTACCAGGACACAGCCGCTTTCGCCGAGGCCCTGCGCGAATACGGGATGGTCCAGCGTCTGCTGGAAGCGCTCCAGGCCGAAGGGCCGACCCGGCCGATGAAAGCGGCCGAACTGGGCGGTCAGATGGCGACGGTGACGGCGAGTTTCCTGTCCTGGGTGGTCATGCTCGCCGCTATCGTAATCATGCGCTGACGCCATGGCGAAAGCAGCGAAGAAAGCCAAGGGCGGCGCCGGGAGTGTCCAGAAGAAGGGCAGCACCTATGCGACGCTCGCGATCCTGGTCGCGACGATCCTGTCCATCCTGGCTCCGCCTTTGGCCATGGTGCTGTTGGCAGGCCTCTTGCCCAGCCTCGCCGCCTTTATCGCCGACCGTCAACCCGCCCGCTATCTCACGCGCACCATCGTTTGGATGAATTTCGCAGGGGTGATCGCTCTTTTGAGCGGGCTCTGGACGGGCGGCATCAGCTTCGATCGAGCGATCGAAGCCCTGAGCAATCCCTTCAGCTGGCTCCTGATGTATGGAGCCGCGGGCATCGGCTGGCTGATCTTCTACAGCACGCCGCCTATCGCTCGGAAGATGGTCGACGCCCGCGCCGACAAACTGCAGAAACAACTGCGCGAGCGCGCCAAGAAGCTGAAGGAGGAGTGGGGCGACGACGTGACCGGCGAATCGCGCTGAAGCCGGTTCAGTTGGTCAGCAGCCGTCGTTCCAATGCCCCGGCCTTGATCGCCTTCTGAATTTTTTCGAAGGCGCGCACTTCGATCTGCCGGACGCGCTCGCGAGAGATACCGTAATGCTGGGAGAGATCCTCAAGCGTCGTCGGTTCCTCGCGCAGCCGCCTTTCCATCAGGATATGGCGCTCGCGCTCGTTGAGATGGGTCATCGCCTTTTTGAGAAGGTCGTGACGCAGGCCCAGCTCCTGCCGGTCGCCGAGCTTCTTTTCCTGGCTTTCCTCGTCGTCGATCAGCCAATCCTGCCATTCGCCCTCGCTGTCGGCGCGAAGCGGCGCGTTCAGGGAATGGTCCGGGCTGGCCAGCCGCCGGTTCATGCTGATGACGTCGGATTCGGGCACTTCCAGCTCGGTCGCGATCTTGCGCACGTTCTCCGGCGAGAGATCGCCGTCCTCGATCGCCTGAAGCTGTCCCTTGAGACGGCGCAGGTTGAAAAAGAGCTTCTTTTGGGCCGCCGTGGTGCCCATCTTCACGAGCGACCAGGAATGCAGGATGTATTCCTGGATCGAGGCCCGAATCCACCACATGGCGTAGGTCGCGAGGCGGAAGCCGCGGTCGGGCTCGAAGCGCTTCACCGCCTGCATCATCCCGACATTGCCTTCGGAGATGAGTTCCGAGAGAGGCAGTCCGTAGCCACGATATCCCATGGCGATCTTCGCGACGAGCCTGAGATGGCTCGTCACGAGCTGCTGCGCGGCGTCGGGGTCGGCATGTTCGCGCCAACGCTTTGCGAGCATGTATTCCTGCTCGGGCTGCAACATGGGGAATTTGCGAATCTCCTGGAGATAGCGGGAAAGGCCGCCTTCGGAGGAGATGCTGGGGACCGAGGAAACGCTTGCCATAAGCCTGAGGCTCCTGACTGGAAACCTCAATAACCTACCAGAGAAGTCGGATTTTGTCCAGTCTAGAGCGGCTCTAAGTAATGGATCAATTGTCCGATATCGTTAGGTAACGTACTGACGAATTCCAGATATGCGCCAGTCGCGGGATGGTCAAATCCGATCACGACCGCGTGGAGCGCCTGGCGCGGGAACTCCCGGATCGCCGCTTTGGCCTCCTCCGGCAGGGCCGACAATCTTCCCGCGCGGCGGGTCGAGCCATAGGTCTGGTCGCCGATCAGGGGGTGTCCGGTCTCTGTCATATGCACGCGGATCTGATGGGTCCGACCGGTGGCGAGCCGGCATTCGACCAGAGCCGCCATGCCCCCGAATTCGCGCAGCACCCGATAACGCGTCAAGGCATCTTTCCCACCCGACTGGACGACGGCCATCTTCTTTCGGTTGCGCGGGCTGCGTCCGATGCGGCCGGCTATTTCGCCGGCACGGGGCAGGGGCACGCCCCAGACCACGGCTTGGTAGGCACGGGTCAGCGTATGGTTCGCGAAGGCCGCCGAGAGCGAGGCATGGGCGCGCTCCGTCTTGGCGACGACCATGAGACCGCTTGTGTCCTTGTCGAGGCGATGGACGATGCCCGGCCGTCTCACGCCGCCGATGCCCGTGAGGGTATCGCCGCAATGAGCGAGCAGCGCATTGACCAGCGTATGGTCGGGGTTGCCCGGCGCCGGATGGACCACCAAGCCAGCCGGCTTGTCAATCACCAGCAGGTCCTCGTCTTCGTGAACGATGACGAGATCCATCGCCTGGGGCTGCGGACGGTCCGGTGTCGCATCCGGTATGGCGATCCGAAAAAGCTGGCCAGGTTTGACCCTCAAGGATGCGTCCGATATCGTCGCGCCGCCCGTCGTCACCCTGCCGTCTTCGATAAGGGCCTTGAGGCGGGTGCGCGACAGGTCGGCAAGCCGGCCGGCCAGGAGCCGGTCGAGCCTCTGGCCCGCATCGGTCGCGCCGGTCGTCACTTCCCGGATATCGGCATCGGCTTTGTCGGTGGCTGTCATCCCGGCAACATTGGACGGAAGCATGCGAGGTCTCAAGACCCTGGTCATTATAATGGGGGTGCTGATCGTCATTGGCGTCGGTGTCGTCGCCGGCGCGATCATCGACCGGGCCGCCAGAGGGGGCGCGCGGACGAGTGCCGTGACGGCCCCCGCGCTGGCAGCGCCGGGCAAGATGTTCGGCAACGTGGCTGTCGATCTCCCCCAGGGCGCCAAGATCCAAGAGATGGCGGCGGCCGGCGAGCGATTGGTGCTGCGGCTCCTCATGCCCGATGGCGCGGAGCGCCTGCTGGTGCTCGATCCCGGTTCCGGCCAGCCGCTGGGAACGATAGAGTTGCGCCCGGCAAAGCCCTAGCAGGAGACGGTCGGTTATGGATTTTCGCAGCGACAACGTCACCGGCGTGGCGCCCGAGATCATGGCGGCCGTGGTGGCGGCCAGCGAGGGCTCCGTTTCCTCCTATGGCGCGGACGAGATCACGGAGAGGCTGACGAAGCGTTTCGCCGATCTTTTCGAGCACGACGTGGCGGTCTTCCCGGTGGCCACCGGCACAGCGGCCAATGCGCTCTCCCTTGCTGCGATCACGCCGCCCTGGGGCGTGATCTATTGCCATCGCCTTGCTCATATCGAAATCGACGAATGCGGCGCGCCGGAGTTCTACTGCGGCGGCGCCAGGCTGGCGCCGCTCGACGGAGCCGATGGAAAGTTGCAGGCCGAAGACCTGATGGGGGCGGTGGCTTCAGGCGGTCAGGGGGTGGTCCACCATATGCAGCCTGCCGCGATCAGCATCACCCAGGCGAGCGAGGCGGGCACCATCTATCGCCCGGCAGAGATCGCCGCAATCGCCGAGATCGCCCGAAGCCACCACCTGGGTCTCCATATGGACGGGTCGCGCTTTGCCAATGCGGTGGCGTCGCTCGGTTGCCATCCGGCGGATATCACCTGGCGGGCCGGGGTGGATGTTCTCTCCTTCGGAGCCACCAAGAACGGTGCGCTCGGCGTGGAAGCCGTGGTCTTCTTCGATCCGGCGAAGGCTGTGGACTTCGCCTTCCGCCGGAAGCGCGGAGGGCATCTCTTTTCGAAGATGCGGTTTCTGTCGGCGCAATTGGAAGCCTATCTAGAGAACGATCTGTGGCTGCGCAACGCGACGCAGGCGAACACGATGGCGGCGCGCCTTGCCCGGGGGTTGGGACAGGTCCCCGATATCCGTCTTATCCATCCCGTGGAGGCAAACGAGCTCTTTGTCGAGCTTCCCGAGTCGGTTCTTCAAGGGCTGGAGAAGGAGGGCTATCGCTTCTACCGGAGGGACGGCGCCAAGCCGAGCATTCGGTTGGTGACCGCCTTCAATACCCGGGAATCGGATATCGAGGGCTTCGTCGCCTCTGCGCGTCGGCACGGGAAGACTTAAGCTTCGGATAAGGCGATTACTGTCACGGGGACTGTCGAAAGCCCCCTTCTTTCAAGACTAGGGATCGCATTGGAAGGGCAGGTTTCCGCCATTCTACAGACTTCGCGGCCGTGTCGTCTTAGTCTCGCCCCAAAAAAATCAAAAACGATCACAAATAAGCCCTTGCATCTGGGATGATTGAGCGTATTTATCCGTTTCGCGACGCACTCGCACGTGCCTATGGCCCTTGTGGTTATGCAACGACGTCCAGCGTCCTTTTTGGCAGATCCGGTCTAGTGGGCCGGTCCCGAGAGGGAGGTCGATATGGTTGCAGCTTGCTACAGGGCCGAAGAGCCCTGGCCCGATGCCAATCCTTGGCGTCTTCGGGTCGCCCGCGGAAGCGGCGGACGAGGGTCGATAGACCCGAGTAGTCTAACCTAACCCTAAAATCGTCGGACGGCTCGCGACTAAAGTCGCTATGCCCAGGACATCGTCTCTTGCAATTGCCACCGATTTGGGTCGGCAGCGAGAAGACGCATCCGGAAAACCCGCCACGCCGAAGCGCCATCTCCAAGAGATGGGCGGCTCGCGAGAGGCTAGGTGCTCCGTTTCGCGCTCTTCCCGTCGCCGAGGAAGGACATCCGAAATGACCGCGAAGATCGACCGCTTTCTCGCCGAGCGCCAACCCGAAACCCCCTGCATCGTCATCGATCTCGATGTCGTCGGCGAAAGCTACGACATGCTCCGACGATATCTCCCGCTTGCCCGTGTCTTCTACGCGGTGAAGGCCAATCCGGCCCCCGAGGTCGTGAGCATGCTGGCCAAGCGCGGCTCCAGCTTCGACGTGGCGAGCCGCGGCGAGATCGACCTTTGCATGGGTCTCTCGGTCTGCGCCGACCGCATCTCCTTCGGCAATACCATCAAGAAAGAGCGCGACATTGCCTATGCCTATGAGCGGGGCGTGCGGCTCTTCGCCTTCGACAGCGAGGCGGAGATGGAGAAGCTCGCGCGGGTAGCACCCGGCGCGAAGGTCTTCTGCCGCATCCTCGTCGATTGCAAGGGCGCCGAATGGCCGCTCTCCCGGAAGTTCGGCTGCTCGCCCGAGATGGCGGCGAAGCTGTTGCAGCAGTCGCGGAAGCTCGGCCTCGATCCCTATGGCGTCTCCTTCCATGTCGGCTCGCAGCAGACCGACCTGCATCAGTGGGACACCGCTGTCGGCCAGGCCGCGAAGATGTTCTCCGTCCTGGCGGCGTCGGACATCAACCTGCGCATGGTCAACATCGGCGGCGGCTTCCCGGCGCATTACCGGGACGACGTCCCCGGCGTGGAGCGCTATGCGGCCGCGGTCATGAAGGCGATCACCAAGCATTACGGTAACTATCTGCCCGAGATCATCGTCGAGCCCGGCCGCTCCATCGTGGGCGACAGCGGCGTGATCCAGAGCGAGGTCGTGCTGATCTCCCAGAAGGGGTCCAACGAGGACACCCGCTGGGTCTATCTCGACGTGGGCAAGTTCAACGGCCTCGCGGAGACGATGGACGAGAGCATCAAGTACCGCATCCGCACGCCGCACGACGGCGGCGAGGTGGGGCCGGTGGTGCTCGCGGGTCCGACCTGCGACAGCGCGGACATCCTCTACGAGAAGGCGGGCTACAAGCTGCCGCTCGACTTGAAGGTTGGCGACAAGGTCGAGGTCCTTTCGACCGGCGCCTATACCTCGAGCTATGCCTCGGTGGCCTTCAACGGCTTCTCGCCGATCAAGACCTACTGCATCTGACCGACAGGGACCGGCAGCGCGGCGTGACGCCGTGCTGCCGGCACGTTCATGACGATCTCGGTCAGCAGCTTGTTCAGCATGGCCGTGCCGAAATTGTCGAAGCTGTCGACCTGCATCAGGAAGCCCCCGGGGCCTCCCACGACATAGGCGTTGTAATACTGGTCGAGCCAGGGCTCGGTCTCCAGGATCGCCAGCCCGTTGATGACGATGCCTTCCGCGACGAGTTCGTCGCGCACGTCCCCAGGGTCGCGGCCGATATTCGCGATCCCGTCCCCGGAAAGATCGATCACGTGACGATCCGCCTTGTCGGGCAACCGGTCGAATGCAAGCTTCGCCGCCGCCAGAGCATCTCCGATGGCGGTGCGTCCGGCTGAGGTCCGCCTCGTCGCCCGGACCTTTGTCGCGAAAGCCTCCGCCGAGGCCTTGTCCCTGACGGAGGTCCAGTCGACCGTGATGGCCTGCTGGTCGCGGTCGGACCATTCCAGCACCAGCACATCGATCGCCCCATGCGTGCCTCCGCGTATGGCGGCGGTCAATTGCGGGTTCTCGAACGCCCGGGCGATGCCCTCGTGCTGCAACTCGTAGCGGCCCGCATCGACGCTCTCCGACACATCGACGGCGAGAACCAGCGCCATGTCGCCAGAGGCTGCGCGCGCCGGCATGGCCGCGAGCGAGAACAAGAAAAAAGCAAGCGCAACTATCCGCATCGAGGACTCGCAAAATCGCAGGGTTCGGCCATCATGAGCATCTGTTGCGGCTTTTCGATGGCGCTTGAGGCGGCAGAGCCCCCGCCCGATAATCGGCCCCGATAATCGGCAAAGACAGCGCGTCCTTTAAAGGAGACGATCAGCATGAAGACTCTGGGTATCCTGGGACTGGGAGGCGCGGCGATCGCCGTTGCCTGGACCTGCATTCCGACATTGGCGGTGGCTGCCCAGAAAGATCCTCCGGCCTGTGCGGCGATCACCTTTCGAGCCGTGCCCTCGGGCCAGTCGGATGGAGTGGCGGACGCCGGCATCTACAAGTCGCCCTATGGCAAGATCGAGGTGAAGGCGACCGTGAAGAGCGGCGAGCCCCAGGATTACTTCATCACCTTCAACGGCCAGAAATTGAAGCCGGTTCCGGCGACCTTGCCGAAGACGGCCGCGACTTGTGCCACGACCAAGAAGCTGAGTGTGCCGGACAAGGCGGCCAGCCCCTGCCTCGGGGAACGCTTCACCGTCTTGATCGACCATTCGGGCAAGGATCGCTACATGCTGCTCTATAGCCGCTCCGGGCGCGACTCGAAGTTCTGCAGCGCAGGCATCGTCTAGGGCGCTACCGCCACGGCGGTATTCGCCGGCCCCATCGTCTGCCGATAGAGCGCGGCGTCGCCGAGGACGCGGCTCGCCACGCGGAAATCCAGCGACGGCTCGGCTCGCTGGGTTGGGCATCGCCGCCGCAACTCGCTCCAGCCCGCCTCGTCCAGCATGGCGCGGGGGCGGGCGGCGAGGCCGCCTCCAAGGTCTGCAAGCGCGCGGCGGAGCGCGGGTGTCACGCCGGCCGGCTGATCGTTGAGATCGGCCGTGCAGATGGTGGGAACCACCCCATGCTCGTTGAGCGGATAGCCTCCCGGCGTGACCATGCGTGCGGAAGTGATCGTCAGTTCGCCATCGTTGGGAAGCCGCAAGACGGTTTGCGCCGTGCCCTTGCCGAAAGACGAGGACCCGATCACCACCGCCCGGCCGGTGTCCTGAAGGGCGGCGGCGACGACCTCGGCCGAGGAGGCGGAACCGCCATTGACAAGGACGGCCATGGGCAAGCCGTCCGCCAGGCCGCGCGGCGTCGTCTCGAAGCGTCGGATCATTTCGGGATGACGACCCGTTATCGAGATCACCGTCCCGCTGTCGAGGAAAAGGCTCGCCATATCGACAGCCTGATCGAGCAATCCGCCCCGGTTGCCCCGGAGATCGAGGATGATGCCCTTGAGTTCCGGACCCATTTCGCTTCGCACCTTCCTGAGCTGTTCGGCAAGACTGCTCGCCGTCAGGTGGTTGAAGCTCGTGACATGGAAGACGGCGTTGTGCTGATCGTGGGTCGAGGTCACCGTGGGGACGACCAGGAAGGCCCTCGGCATGGTTACGGAAAAGGGTTGCGATGCGGGCGGCCTCAGTAGCGTCAGGGCCACCGTCGTACCGGGCGTGCCGCGAAGAAGGCCGGCCAGCTCGCTCGTGGGGAGATTCATCGCCGGCTTGCCATCGATCGACAGAATCCGGTCGTCCTTTCTGAGCCCCGCGCGCCCCGCCGGACTATCGGCCATGACGGAGGTGATCCGGATATCGGCACCCCGGGCATCGAGGCCAATCCCGATCCCGCTGAAACCGTTACGTTCGGCCCGCCGTTCGCGAGCCGTATCGGGCTTTGCGTATTGGGAAAACCGGTCGAGCGCGGTCAGCGCTCCGTTGAGGACGATTTCGTCGATTTGTTCGTCGGATTTCGCGGCCATATCGGCGGAGGCCGTCTTGGCCATGGCGATGAACTGCGCCGTGACCGCACTCCATCCCCGCGCATCGTCGGAAGGGGGCGCCGCCATGCGGTGAAGGTCGACGCCGCCGCGCAGCAGAGCGATCTCGGATCCGCGCCGCTCGGCAGTGAAGGCGGGATCGAGGCGGGAAAGCCGCTTCAGGCCCGCCGTCGCCAGGGTCTCGGGCGAAACCGGATCGATATAGGTCTCAGAGATTTGGCGGTAGGCGTCGCGATAGAGCCGCTGCTGCGGGGATGTCGCCTGATCGCTCTCCATCGTTCCGCAGCCCGCGAGCGCGGCCAGCAGAGGCAGCGCAAGGAGCCGGGAAGAGAGCGTCATCTTCAGGAAGGAGCCTTGAGCGACCACATGAGCGCGATCAGCGCGCCTTTTATCCGTGGCAACAGACCCAAGGTCATTCCCAGCGTCAACGGCAGCCAGATCGAGCATTGGACAAGCGCCGAGGGGTGATAGGCGACCTCCACAGAGAGCATCGCCGGCACCACGACATGTCCCACGATCAGGATCGTGAAATAGGCGGGGGCATCGTCGGCGCGGAATTGATCGAGCCGCAAGCCGCAGGCCTCGCAGGACGCGTGAGGCTTGAGGTAGCTTCGGAACAATCGGCCTTCACCACAGCACGGACAGCGTCCCAGCAGGCCGCGCAGCAAGGTCCGAAGCCGATCCTGTTTTTCCGACGCGATCGTGATCATGATCACCTCCGTCTGGAGAATATAGGCTTCCTGCGGCTGTCTTTCCCTGAACCATTTGGACGCAGGCCGCTGCGCCCGGAGGGGGCGGTCGCCATAGCCTCTTCGCCCTCCCGGGCGACAAGCTCGAAGAGCAGGCTGCCAGTGGCGGGGTTGGCTTCTGCCAGCCGGACGGTGAGACGGTCGCCCAGCGTGAAAACCCGTCCCCAGCGGCGGCCGACAAGGCGATGGCCGGGCTCGTCGTGGACGTAGTAGTCGGTGGGCAGGTTACCCATGGGCAAAAGTCCGCTGGCACCCGTTTCGGAGAGCACGACGAAAAGCCCGGCGCGGGTCACGCCGTTCACCCGTCCCGCGAATTGGGCGCCGACGCGCTCCGCCAGGAAGGCGGCGGCATAGCGATCGCCGGCATTGCGTTCGGCCAGGGCCGCGCGGCGTTCGGTTCCGGAGATATGTTCGCCCGTCCCGGCGAATTCCTTGGGCTCGGTCGGCGGCAGACCGCCTTCGCCGAAGCTCGGATTCGCGGCGATCAGCGCCCGGTGAACCAGAAGGTCGGAATAGCGCCGGATCGGCGAGGTGAAATGCGCATAGCGCCGGAGCGCCAATCCGAAGTGGCCGAGGTTCTCGGGGCTATAGACCGCCTGGGCCTGGGAGCGCAGCACGAGTTCGTTGATCAGCGGCGCATAGGGACTGCCGACGGCCTTGCGCAGGATTTCGTTGAATTGGCTCGGCTTCGGAGCCTGACCCTTGGCAATCGTCAGGCCCGGGATCCCGATCCCGTTCAGGAAGTCGTGCAGCGCCGCGATCTTGGCGGGATCGGGCCGGTCGTGGACACGGTACATGCAGGGCTGATGCGCCAGCTCCAAAGCCTCCGCCGCCGCTACATTGGCGGTGATCATGAATTCCTCGATCAGCTTGTGGCTGTCGAGACGCTCACGCGGTTCGATGCTGGCGACCTTGCCGGTCTCGTCGAGGACGATACGGCGTTCCGGCAGATCGAGATCGAGGGCTCCGCGCTTCCGCCGCGCCCGGTCCAACACCTTATAGGCCTCGTAGAGCGGCTTGATGACCGTATCGACCAGGGGTCCGGTCGTATCGTCCGGGCGGCCGTCGATGGCGGCCTGGGCCTGTTCGTAGGTGAGGCGGGCGGCCGATCGCATGAGGCCCCGCACGAAACGATGCCGCTTCAACTGCCCGTCGCCGTCGATCCACATATGGACCGCCAGGCAGGCGCGAGGGACATTGGGCTTCAAGGAGCAAAGCTCGTTGGATAGCGCTTCGGGCAGCATGGGCACGACCCGATCCGGGAAATAGACCGAATTCCCGCGTTCGAAGGCTTCCCGGTCGAGCGCGTCGCCGGGACGCACGTACCAGGCGACGTCGGCGATGGCGACCAGGAGATGCCAGCCGCCCTCATTCTCGGGATCGGGCTCGGCCCAGACCGCGTCGTCGAAGTCTCGGGCATCCGACCCGTCGATGGTGACCAGCGGGATATCGCGAAGGTCGGTGCGATGGCGCAGGCTGACGGGCTTCGCGGCTTCCGCCTGTTTGATCGCCTCGGGCGGAAAGGTGGTCGGTATGCCTTGGGCATGGATTGCGATGAGGCTTATGGACCGGGGGTCGCCGCTGTCGCCGATCCGCTCGACGATGCGCGCCCGGGGCATCCCCATGCGGCGGGCCGGCAGGACCTCGGCCCAGACGATCTCGCCATCCTGCGCGCCGCCGGCATCTTGCAGCAGCACGCGGAACTCGACCTTGACCTTGCGGTCGCTGGGTTCGATCCGTCCGCCTTCGCCGGTGGCGCGGAACACACCCATCACCCGGTCGGGCTCGCCGCCGAGGGAACGGATGACCCGCGCCTCATAGGTTTCGGGATCGACCCGGCGGAAGTTCACCGCCGCGCGTTCGCCCGCCCCCAGGGCCGGCGCGCCTTCTTCGGCAATGACGTAGATCTTGGGCGGTGGTTCCTCGTGACGCCAAGCCAGCGGTTTTGCCAAAAGTTCGCCGTCGATATCCGTGCCGATGATCTCGACAACTCCGACCTCCGGCAGGCCGTTGAGGGGAGCGAGCCGGCGCTTCGGTCCCCGTTCGACGGGGCCCGAGCGTTCGATGTCCTTGAGCAGGCCTTTGAGAGCCACCCTGTCGGCGGGTGCGACCTTGAAGGCGCGGGAGATTTCGCGCTTGCCGACCGGAGTGGGGCTTTCCGCGATGAAACGGAGGAGCTCCTCCCGGGTCGGGAGAGGAGCCTTCTTGCGCTTGGGCTTGGTCGGGGCCAAGGGGCTCAGCCGGCTTTTGCTTGAGGCTTGGCGGCGGGCTTCTTCGCCTTGGCGGCGGCTTTCTTCTTCGGTGCGGCCTTGGCCTTTGCAGGGGCGGCTTTCGCTTTGGCGGGGGCGGTTTTCTTGGCGGGCGCCGCCGTCTTCGCTTTGGTCTTGCGCTTGCCCTTGCTCTTCTCCGCCTGGGCGGCGAGGAGGGGAAGGGCTTCTTCGAGGGTGATGGTCTCGGGCGACGAGGTTCGCGGCAAGGTCGCGAAGACCCCGTCATGGCTCACATAGGGGCCATAACGTCCCTTGAAGACCCCGATGGGTTCGCCATCGGCGGGATGATTGCCGAGCACGCGGATCGGGGTTGGCGCGGAGCGTCCGCCCTTCGACGGTTCCGCCAGCAGCATGACCGCGCGGTTGAGACCGACCGCCAGCACGTCGTCGCCCGCCTGGAGCGACTTGAAAGTCTTGCCGAGCTTTACATAGGGACCAAAGCGTCCGATGCCCGCGGTGATCATCTCGCCGGTCTCGGGATGTGCGCCGATGTCGCGCGGCAGGGACAGGAGCTTCAGCGCCGTGTCGAGGTCGATCTCGCTGGGTTTGATGTCCTTCGGAAGGGAGACCCGCTTGGGTTTTTCGCCCTCGCCGCCTTCGCCGAGCTGGATATAATTGCCATAGGGGCCCTTGCGGACAGTGACCGTCAGGCCCGTGTCGGGATCGTTGCCGAGGAGCTTCGGCCCGTTGTCGGCCGGATTCTCACCCCCGTCGATCGGCGAAGCGCCTTCCACCGAGAGCGGCCGTGTGTTGCGGCAGGTGGGATAGTTGGAGCAGCCGATGAAGGCCCCGAACTTGCCGAGCTTGATCGAGAGCCGGCCCTCACCGCAAACCGGGCAGAGGCGCGGGTCGCGGTCGCTGCCGTCATCGGGGAAGAAATGGGGACCGAGCTGCTCGTCGAGCTCGGTGACCACCTGGGAGATCGTCAGTTCCTTGGTGCCAGCAACCGAAGCCGAGAAGTCCCGCCAGAAATCCGCCAGCACTTTCTTCCAGTCGATCTGCCCGTCGGAGATCTGGTCGAGCTGGTTTTCGAGATCGGCGGTGAAATTATATTGGACATAGCGGTCGAAGAAGCTCGTCAGGAATGAGGTGACGAGCCGCCCCCGATCCTCTGGCACGAAGCGCTTCTTCTCGATCTTCACGTAGTCTCGGTCTTGCAGGACCTGGATGATGGAGGCATAGGTCGAAGGCCGCCCGATGCCGAGCTCTTCCAATTTCTTGACGAGGCTCGCCTCGGTATAGCGCGGCGGTGGCTGCGTGAAATGCTGGTCGGGCTTAAGGACGCCACGGGTCGCGGTCTCGCCCTGGCGCATGGGGGGCAGGCGGCGGTTCTCCTCGTCCTCCTCGGCGTCGTCGCGGTCTTCCTGGTAGAGTTTCAGGAAGCCGTCGAAAGCGATGGTCGTGCCGGTCGCGCGGAAGACGACACTGCCGCCGGGTGCCGCCACGTCGACCGTGACCTGATCGAGGACGGCGGAAGCCATCTGGCTCGCGACCGTGCGCTTCCAGATCAGCTCGTAGAGACGCAGCTGTTCCGGCTCAAGCTGGCGCGTGAGGTCGGCAGGCTTGCGGAAAAGGTCGGTCGGCCGGATCGCCTCATGGGCTTCCTGGGCGTTCTTCGCCTGGCTCTTGTAGATGCGCGGGGCTTCGGGCCGGTAGTCGTTGCCGAAATTGCGCTCGATCAGGCTGCGCGTCGAACCCAGAGCCTCATTGGACAGCGTCACGCTGTCCGTTCGCATATAGGTGATGAGGCCGACCGTCTCGCCGCCGATATCGACGCCTTCGTAGAGCCGCTGGGCGGTGCGCATGGTGTTGCTCGCGCCGAATCCGAGCTTGCGAGAGGCTTCCTGCTGAAGGGTCGAGGTGGTGAAGGGCGGCTGGGGATGCCGACGGACCTGCTTTTTTTCGAGCGACGAGATCGCGAAGTCGGTCTCGCGCTGGATCTTTTCCAGCGCCGTCTTGGCCGCCGCCTCGTTGGGCAGGTCGTAGCGTTCCAGCTTCTTGCCGTCGATATGGGTCAAGCGTGCGGTGAAGGTGTCGCCTGCCGCGGTGCGGAACTCGGCCTCGATGCTCCAGTATTCGCGGGCTTTGAAGGCCTCGATCTCGGCTTCGCGCTCGCAGATGAGGCGGAGCGCCACGGATTGCACGCGGCCGGCTGAGCGGCTGCCCGGCAACTTGCGCCAGAGCACCGGCGACAGGGTAAAGCCGACGAGGTAATCGAGCGCTCGGCGGGCCAGATAGGCGTCGACGAGTTCCTTATTGACCTCGCGGGGATGGCGGAAGGCCTCCTGGACGGCGGATTTGGTGACTTCGTTGAAGACGACGCGCTTCACGTCCACGCCCTTCAAGACGTGGCGCTGGTTCAGGACCTCCTGGACGTGCCAGGAGATGGCCTCTCCTTCGCGGTCGGGATCGGTGGCGAGGAAGAGCTGGTCGGCGCCTTTGACCGCGGCGGCGATCTCGCGCATCCGCTTCTCGGCCTTGCTGTCCACTTCCCAGGACATGGCGAAGTCTTCTTCGGGACGCACCGATCCGTCCTTGGCCGGGAGGTCCCGGACATGGCCGTAGCTGGCGTAGACGGAATAATCGCTGCCAAGATACTTGTTGATGGTTTTCGCCTTGGCAGGCGATTCGACGATGACGACCTTCATGAAGGAGCTTGTCCGGCGTTCGGGACCAGGGGCGCCCAGTGATCTAGAGCAGCGAGACCTGGTTGCCCGGATGACGCTCCAACCGTCCGGCCAACTCAAGCTCGAGCAGGACCGTGACCACGATGGCGGGTGACAATTGGCACTGCCTGATCAGTTCGTCAACCGGCACCGGTGTCGGGCTCAGTCTTTCCTCGATCATGACACGAGCCGGCTGAAGCTCTTTATCGCCCGGAATAGTAGGCGTCGGGCCTTTGAATCCATCTTTGCGGGAATCCATCAGCGAGCCGGAGAGCCGGTCGCCGAGCTCGCGCAAGATGTCCTCCGCTCCCTCTGTGAGGATGGCGCCGCGCCGGATGAGGTCGTTGCCGCCCCGGCAGCGCGGGTCGAGCGGCGAGCCTGGAACGGCGAAGACTTCCCGTCCCTGGTCGAGCGCGAAACGCGCGGTGATCAGCGATCCCGATCGCAAGGCCGCTTCCACCACGACGACGCCGAGGGAGATGCCGGAGATGATCCGGTTGCGGCGGGGGAAATGACGCGCCTGGGGCTCCGTGCCGAGAGGCATTTCCGCCACCAGGGCGCCGCGCTTCACGATCGCGTCATAGAGGCTCCGATTCTCCTCGGGATAGACGACATCGATGCCGCCGGCCAGCACCGCCAGGGTCCCGGTGTCGAGCGAGCCGTCGTGAGCGGCGGCATCTATCCCGCGCGCGAAGCCCGAAACGACGAGAACCCCCCGCTGCCCGAGTTCGGCCGCGATCTCCCGGGCGAGCCGCCGGCCGTTTGCCGAGGCGTTGCGCGCGCCGACCAGGGCGACCGCATGCCGTGTGAGAAGCCGCTTGTCGCCTATCATGGTGAGGAGGGGCGGGGCGTCCTCAACGGCGGTCAGGGCCTGAGGATAATCGGGTTCGCCCCAGGCGAGCAGCTCGACCCCGGCCTTATGGAATCCGGCCAGCTCCCGCTCGGCGGAGGCGCGGGGATAGATCGATATCCCCTTTGCCTGACCGCCTCGCACGGCAAGCTCCGGCAGCGCTTCAAGCGCGGCGGCGGCCGAGCCGAAACGGGAGAGGAGCTGGTAGAAAGTGACCGGCCCGACCCGTTCCGTGCGGATGAGCCGCAGCCAGTCGAGCTTTTCAGAAGGGTTGAGGACGCGTTGGGACATGGATTGAGAACCATGCGCGCGGCTTCGCCGCGTCGTCAATCGCAGGATGAATCAGGACTTGCCGAGCTTGATCCGGGGTTCCTCGCCCGCGAGCAATCGCCGGATATTGGCGTGGTGGCGCAAAATGACCAGCAGCGATATGGCGGCGGCGAAGAGCGTGGTGCCCGCGTCGCCCGTCGCGAGCCAGGCATAGACGGGCGCCATCAGCGATGCGAGCAAGGCACCGGCCGAGGAAATGCGGGTCGCCACCACCGTCACAAGCCAGGTCACGATGGCCCCGACGCCAACGGGCCAGCTGAGCGCCAATAGGATGCCGGCAGCTGTCGCCACCCCCTTGCCACCTTGGAAGCGTAGCCAGACCGTGAAGACATGGCCGAGGATGGCGCCTGCCGCGGCGATCAGAACGAGGTCCGGGACGAAGTGCTCCGCCAAAAGTACCGCCAAAGACCCCTTGCCTAGATCGAGCAACATGGTCAAGGCCGCAAGGCTCTTGTTGCCGGTCCGCAGCACATTTGTAGCGCCGATGCTCCCGGAACCCACCTTCCGGATATCGCCCAGGCCCGCGATCCTGGTCAGCAGCAGGCCAAAGGGGATAGAGCCCAGGAGATAGGCGGCGGCGAAGACCTCCGCCGCCAGCAGCAGGCTAACCATCGTGCCGGTAAACCGTGAGGCCGGAAACCAGGGTCCGCAACACGAAGCCCTGCACGGGCCGTCCGTCGAAGGGTGAGTTCTTGGTCTTGGACTTGAAGGTCTCGACCTTGATGCGCCAGGGTTTGTCCGGATCGAAGAGGACGAGGTCGGCCGGAGTCCCCGCCTGAAGTTGCCCGCCGGGCAACCGAAGGATGCGGGCCGGATTGCGGCTCAGCGCTTTCAAAAGCTTGGGCAGGGTCATCTGGCCGTTGTGGAAGAGCTCCAGAGACAGCGGCAGCAGGGTCTCGAGACCGACTATGCCGCTGGCGGCGGAGGCGAAGGGCAGGCGCTTCGAATCCTGGTCGTGAGGCGAATGATCGCTGGCGATGGCGTCGATCGTCCCGTCCTGCAGTCCCTCGATCACAGCGCGGCGGTCCATTTCCGACCGCAAGGGCGGCGAGAGCTTGGCGAAGGTCCGGTAATCGCCCACGGCCGTCTCGTTGAGACCGAAATAGGGCGGCGCGGTATCGCAGGTCACAGGCAGGCCCTGGGCCTTCGCCTTGCGGATCGCCTCGATGGAGCCGCGCGTCGTTACATGGGCGGCGTGGTACCGCCCGCCCGTGACCTCGACGAGCCGCAGGTCGCGCTCCACCATGATGGTCTCGGCAACCGGATTGATGCCGGGGAGGCCGAGGCGGGTTGCGATCTCTCCCTCGTTCATCCCGCCGCTGGAGGACAGGCTCGGCTCCTCCGGATGCTGGATCAACAGGAGGTCGAAAGTCCGGGCATAGGAAAGCGCCCGCCGCATGACGAGCGCGTCGGAGATCGCCTTGACCCCGTCGGTGAAGGCTAGGGCGCCCGCTGCCGAGAGAAGCCCCATCTCGGTGAGTTCCCGGCCACCGAGGCCCTTGGTCGCCGCGGCATAGGTACGGACAATGGTCCGGCGGACGTCGCGGGACCGCCGGGCGATGAATTCGACCAGAGCCACGTCGTCGATCACCGGCTCGGTATTGGGCAGCATGACGAGAGTCGTGATGCCGCCCGCCGCCGCCGCGGTTGCGCCCGACTCGATCGATTCCATATGTTCTGCGCCCGGCTCGCGGAGCTGAACGCGCATGTCGACGAGGCCGGGCGCAAGACAGGCGCCCGCGCAATCGACGATCTCGACTTCGCCGGAGGGTTGAGGAAGGCTGGTCCCGACAGACGCGATCTTGCCGTTTTCGACGAGGAGATCGCCCTTTTCGTCGCGCCCGGTCTCGGGATCGATCAGGCGCGCGTTGCGGAAGAGAGTGCTGCTCATTGGATCGGCGGTCCGTTGCCGAGGTCGCGGGTCAGCACGTCGAGGCAGGCCATCCGCACGGCGACGCCCATTTCTACCTGCTGGCGGATCATGCTGCGGTCGATATCGTCGGCAAGCACGGTGTCGATCTCGATCCCCCGGTTCATCGGACCCGGATGCATCACCATCGCATCGGGCTTGGCGGCGGCGAGCTTCGCGTAGTCGAGTCCGAAGAAATGGAAATATTCCCGGATGGAAGGCACAAAGCTGCCGTGCATCCGCTCGGTTTGCAGCCGCAGCATCATGACGATGTCGGCGCCCTTGAGCCCGTCGGCCATATTGTGGAAGACCTCGACGCCGAGCCGCCCGATCTCGGCGGGAAGGAGGGTGCGCGGCGCCACCACACGGACGCGAGCCCCCATCGTGTTGAGCAGCGCGATATTGGAGCGGGCGACGCGGCTGTGCAACACGTCGCCGCAGATCGCGACCTCCAGCCCCGCCAGCTTGCCCTTACGCCGCCGGATGGTGAGCGCGTCGAGGATCGCCTGGGTCGGGTGTTCGTGGCTGCCGTCCCCGGCATTGATGACGGCGCAATCGACCTTCTCGGCAAGGAGCCGGACCGCCCCCGATTCGGGATGTCGCACGATCAGCACGTCGGGATGCATAGCGGTGAGCGTCATCGCTGTATCGATCAGCGTCTCGCCCTTCTTGATCGAGCTTGCGGCCACCGACATGTTGATCACGTCGCCGCCCAGCCGCTTGCCCGCCAGCTCGAAAGAAGTGCGGGTGCGGGTCGAATTCTCGAAGAAGAGATTGATGATCGTCCGACCGCGCAGCAACGACCGCTTCTTGTCGGCTTGGCGGTTCTGGTCGACATAGCCCTCGGCCCTATCGAGCAAGAGGGTGATCTCGTCGGATTTGAGGCCCTCGATGCCCAGGAGATGGCGATGAGGGAAGCTGATTTGTTCGGCGGAAGTCATTAAAGCGTCACTATAGGGTGGGTCCTTTGGGGTCGCAAGCCACTACGTCTAGATGGGAGAGCCGATCGAGCAGTCCCTGGAGGATATAGGCCGCTGCGGACTTGTCGACGATCTCGGCGCGCCGTTTTCGGGAAAGATCGGCCTCCAGCATGCCGCGCGTCACGGCCGCGGTCGAAAGCCGCTCGTCCCAAAAGGCGATGGGAAGGTCGTAAAGTTCCAGCAGATTCTTCGTGAATTGCCGTACCGACTGGCAGCGCGGTCCCTCGGTGCCATCCATGGCAATCGGCAGGCCGACGACCAGGGCAGCGACCTGATGCTTGGTGATCTCCATGAAGAGATCGGCGGCATCTTCGCGGAAGCGTTTCCGGGCGATGGTGCGAAGGGGCGAAGCAATCGACAACCGCGTATCGGACAGCGCCAAGCCGATTGTCTTGGTGCCGACGTCGAGGCCCATGAGCCGGGCGCCAGGCTGAAGCTGGGCCTTCAAGTCGCTAGGGTTGCAGATCGCCATGTCGCAATGATACTTTTCGAGGCCCCGCGTGACGCGGCAGGAGACATTTATATCATGGCGTTGGACAAGGCCACCGTGGCGCGTATCGCCACCCTGGCGCGGATCAAGGTGCCCGAGGCGGACCAGGAACGTCTGGCGGCCGATCTTTCGACGATCGTCACCTGGATCGAGCAGCTTTCGGAAGTCGACACCACCGGCGTCGAACCCATGACGAGCGTCGCCGAGATGACGCTTTTCATGCGCGAGGACAAGGTGACGGACGGCAATCGCCGCGACGATATCCTGGCCAATGCGACGAGCCCCGCGCGCGGGGCCTTCTTCACCGTTCCCAAGGTCGTCGAGTGATGGGCGTTTTTACCGATCTGACACTCTCGGACGCCCGCGACGGGTTGCGCAAGCGCGACTTCTCCGCTCGGGAGTTGACCGAGGCCCATATCGCGGCCGTCGAAGCCATCCGGCCCTTGAACGCCTTCATCGTCGAGACGCCGGAGCAGGCGCTTGCCGCTGCGGCGAGCGCCGACGTGCGGCTCGGGCGAGGGGAGGGATTGCCGCTCGACGGGCTGCCGCTCGCGATCAAGGACCTCTTCTGCACCAAGGGGGTTCAGACCACGGCGGCCTCGCGGATCCTCAAGGGCTTCAAGCCGCCTTACGAATCGACCGTGACCGAGAATCTCTTGAATGCCGGTGCGGTCATGCTCGGCAAGACCAACCTCGACGAATTCGCCATGGGTTCTTCCAATATGACCAGCGCCTTCGGGCCGGTCGAAAACCCCTGGAGGCGGGCTGGCGACAACCGGCCGCTTGTGCCGGGCGGGTCTTCGGGCGGGTCGGCGGCGGCGGTCGCGGCCTATGCGGCGCTCGCGGCGACAGCGACGGATACGGGTGGCTCGATCCGCCAGCCGGCCGGGTTCTGCGGCATCGTCGGACTGAAGCCGACCTATGGGCGGTGCTCCCGTTGGGGGATCGTCGCCTTTGCCTCCTCACTCGATCAAGCGGGGCCGATGACGCGCACGGTGCGGGATTCGGCGATCATGCTCGGGGTGATGGCGGGACACGATCCGAAGGATTCGACTTCCGCCCCCCTCGCCGTGCCGGATTTCGAGGCCGCTCTCACCGGGGATATCCGGGGGCTCAGGATCGGCATTCCCCGCGAATACCGGGTGGACGGCATGCCTGCCGAAATCGAAGCGCTGTGGAAACAGGGCATCGACTGGCTGGAGCAGGCCGGGGCCAAGGCCGTCGAGATCAGCCTGCCCATGACCAAATACGCGTTGCCGACCTATTACATCATCGCTCCGGCCGAAGCGTCTTCGAACCTCGCCCGTTATGACGGCGTCCGGTTCGGGCTCCGCGTTCCCGGGGCAACCCTCGACGAGATGTATGAAAACACTCGCGCCGAAGGCTTCGGCGAAGAGGTGAAGCGCCGGGTTCTGATCGGCACCTATGTTCTGTCGGCGGGCTATTACGATGCCTATTACATCAAGGCGCAGCAGGTCCGGACACTGATCGCGAAGGATTTCGCCAAGGCGTTCGCGGAGGTTGACTGCATCCTCACGCCGACCGCGCCCTCGGCGGCCTTCGCCATCGGCGAGAAGGCGGACGATCCGCTTGCGATGTATCTGAACGACGTCTTCACCGTGCCGGTGAACCTGGCCGGCTTGCCAGGCATTTCGGTCCCGGCGGGGCTGTCGTCGGATGGCTTGCCGCTCGGCCTGCAGGTGATTGGCAAGGCCTTCGACGAGGAGACCATGTTCCGGGTCGCGGGCGTGGTGGAGCAGGCGGCCCAATTCACCCATCGCGCGCAGGGGAGCCGGCCATGAGCCTCATCGAAGGACGCACCGGTTCCTGGGAGATCGTGATCGGGCTGGAAGTCCACGCCCAGGTGGTCTCCGAGGCCAAGCTTTTCTCCGGTGCTTCGGCTGCTTTCGGCGCCGAGCCCAATACCCATGTCTCGCCGGTCGATGCGGCTTTTCCGGGCATGCTGCCGGTCATCAACCGCCATTGCGTCGAGCAGGCGGTGCGTACGGGCCTCGGCCTGGAAGCGCAGATCAACATGGTCTCGGTCTTCGACCGGAAGAACTATTTCTACGCCGACCTGCCGGCGGGCTATCAGATCTCGCAATTCACGAAGCCCGTCGTGGGCGAGGGCAAGATCACCCTCGACATGGACGACGGCTCCACCCGCGAGATCGGCATCACGCGCCTTCATCTGGAACAGGATGCGGGCAAGAGCCTCCACGACCAGAACCCGACCATGACCTATGTGGATTTGAACCGGGCAGGCGTCGCGCTCATGGAGATCGTGTCGGAACCCGATCTGCGCACGGCGGAGGAGGCGGGGGCCTATCTGCGCAAGCTGCGGTCGATCCTGCGCTATCTCGGGACCTGCGACGGGAACATGGAGGAGGGCTCCATGCGCTGCGACTGCAATGTCTCCGTGCGCCGTCCCGGCGACCCCTTCGGCACGCGCTGCGAGATCAAGAACGTCAATTCCGTCCGCTTCGTCATGCAGGCCATCGAGATCGAGGCCCGCCGCCAGGTCGAACTGATCGAGGACGGCGGCGCGGTGATCCAGCAGACCCGTCTCTTCGATCCGAACCGGGGCGAAACCCGACCCATGCGGTCGAAGGAACAGGCGCATGACTATCGCTATTTCCCCGACCCGGATCTCCTGCCGCTCGTGCTCGATCCTAAGATGGTCGAGGATCTGAAGCGCAACCTGCCGGAACTTCCCGACAAGAAGAAGGCGCGCTTCATCGCCGACTACAAGCTCAGCCCCTACGATGCCGGCGTGCTGGTGGACGAGCGCATTACTGCCGAATTCTTCGAGACGGTCGCCAAGGGCCGCGACCCGAAGATCGCGGCCAATTGGGTGACGGGGGAACTGTTCGGCACGCTGAACCGGGAAGGGTTGGGCATCGAGCAATCGCCGGTTTCAGCACAAGCGCTTGGCGAACTTCTCGATCTCATGGGCGATGGAACGCTCTCGGGCAAGCTCGCCAAGGATGTTTTCGCCGCCATGGTCAAGACCGGCAAGGCCCCGGCCGAGATCGTGGAAGAGCAGGGCCTTCGTCAGGTCACCGATACCGGCGCGATCGAAAGCTCGATCGACGCGGTTATGGCGGCCAATGCCGACAAGGTCGCGGAATACCGCTCGGGCAAGGACAAGCTCTTCGGCTTCTTCGTTGGCCAGGTGATGAAGGCCACCCAGGGCAAGGCCAACCCGGGCGTGGTCAACGATATCCTGCGCAAGAAGCTGGCGGGCTGAGGTTCAACTCCGCCCGTAGGTATCCTCGTAGCGCACGATATCGTCCTCCCCGAGATAGCCGCCGGACTGCACTTCGATAAGGTGGAGCGGGATCTTACCGGGGTTCTCCAGCCGGTGCGTGGTGCCCATCGGGATATAGGTCGACTGGTCCTCGTAGAGAAGGATCTCCTCGTTGCCCCGCGTCACCTTGGCGGTGCCGTTGACCACCACCCAATGCTCCGCCCGGTGATGATGCATCTGGAGGGATAGCTTCCCGCCCGGCTTCACCATGATGTGCTTCACCTGGACCCGCTCGCCGCTGTGGATCGAGTGGAAGGAGCCCCAGGGACGGTGGACCACGGGGTGGCTCTGAAGTTCGCTGCGGCCGTCGCGTTCGAGGCGCGTCACGAGCTTTTTGATATCCTGCGCCCGGTCGCGATGGGCCACCATCACCGTGTCCGAGGTGGAAACCACGACCAGGTCCTCCACGCCCAGGACCGCCAGCAGGCCGCTTTCCGCCCGGAGATAGGAGTTGCGCGCATCCTCGGCGATCACATCGCCCTGGGTGACGTTGCCGTTCTCGTCCTTGGCCCCGATCTGCCAGAGCGAATCCCAGGTCCCGGCATCGCTCCAGCCCATGCTGACCGGCACCACGGCCGCATGCTTGGTGCGTTCCATCACCGCATAGTCGACCGAGATATTCTGGGCCTTGGCGAAAGCCTCCTTGTCGAGGCGGAGGAAGTCGAGATCGCGCGCGCCCTTTTCCAACGCTTCGCGGCAGGCGGCCACGGTCGCCGCATCATGCTGCTCCAGTTCCGCCAGGAAGCCGGCGGCGGGAAACAGGAAGATCCCGCTGTTCCAATAGTAGCCGCCATCCGCGACATAGCCCTGGGCGCGGTCCCGGTCGGGCTTCTCCACGAAGCCTGCGACCTCGAAGCACCCGTCCTGTCCCTTGAGCGCGGCCCCTCGGCGGATATAGCCATAGCCGGTCTCCGGCCGGTCTGCGGTAATGCCGAAGGTCACCAGCGCGCCGCCTTTGGCTGCCGTGGCGGCCCGGTCGATCGCTTGGCGAAAGGCCGCGGTGTCCCCGATCGCATGGTCCGAGGGCATGACCAGCATCAAGGCCTCGGGATCGTCCTGGAGCAGGATCAGCGCCGCCACGCAGATCGCAGGTGCGGTGTTGCGTCCCATGGGCTCCAAGACGATGGAGCGGGGCGTGGCGCCGGCGAGCCGAATCTGTTCCGCGACCTGGAAGCGATGCTGGTCGTTGGAGACGATGAGGGGAGGGGTGAAGCGCCGGGCATCGGCCACACGCAGCGCAGTCTCCTGCAGCAGGCTTTGCTCCGACAGCAGCGGCAGGAGTTGCTTGGGCTGCATGGCGCGGGACATCGGCCAAAGCCGTGTGCCGGAACCGCCGGATAGGATCACCGGATGGATCTTCGCCGAAATCTCGCCTGTGCTCATTTGCTTGCCCGTCGTCGCCATCGTCGTGATCTCAACAATAGTTTAGCACGCGCGCTCGCGGCGACGAGCGGTCAAGCAGGATAAATAGGGAGTTATGGAAGGACGGCTGTTCTTCCTGGAACAGGCCGATTGAGTTAAGCCTGTTGCGGGCTAACGGCGAAAGGACTGGCGATGATCGAACTCTATACCTGGGGAACCCCGAACGGCCGCAAGGTCTCGATCATGCTGGAGGAACTCGCGCTGCCCTATCGGGTCCATCCCGTCGACATCACGAAGGGCGCGCAATTCACGCCGGAGTTTCTGGCGCTCAACCCCAATGGCAAGATCCCGGCGATTACCGACCCCGAGGGGCCGGAGGGCGAGCCGATCAGCCTCTTCGAATCGGGCGCCATCCTGATTTATCTCGCGGAGAAGACCGGGAAGCTGATGTCGTCAAAGCCGGGCGAGCGCTACGAGACGCTGGCTTGGCTCATGTTTCAGATGGGCGGCGTCGGGCCGATGTTCGGCCAGGCCCATCATTTCCTGCGCGCGGCGTCGGAAAAGGTGCCCTATGGCATCGAGCGCTACACCAAGGAAACTCGCCGGCTCTACGGCGTGCTCGAGAGCCGCCTGAAAGACCGCGAATTCCTTGCCGACGCTTATTCCATCGCCGACATCGCGACCTGGCCCTGGGTGTCGCGCCACGAGTGGCACCAGGTGGCGCTCGAAGACTTTCCGTCGGTCAAACGCTGGTACGACGCGATCGGCGCCCGCCCCGCTGTGCAGCGGGGCATGAAAGTTCCCTGAAGCGGGAACTCAGGCGCTGAGGGCGACCCGCGGCGGCCGGCCGACGCGGCGGCGAACCGGGGCTGCGAAAGCCATCACTTCGGCGCTATGGCCGCCCTCGACGGCGCGCAATTCGTCCCGGCAACGCTCCAGAGTCTGAAGCTCGCGGGCGTCCTCGCGGTCCTGGACGTCCATATAGCTGATCTTGATTTCGACGAGATCGAGAAGGGTTTCGATGGAACGCTTTGAGAGGCTCATGATGTTCCCCCTGGGTTGGTCCTGGGGCTAATGATTATGTTAATTTCAATAAAATGCAAATAAATTATTTGGCAATTGCGTTTTATTTTCCTGCCTGATTGGAACCCCGCGTTGACAGGCCCCATGCCCACCTTTAGAACAGCCCCAAGCCGTTGAGGGGAAACCCTCCCGGTGGAGGGGTGGCCGAGTGGCTGAAGGCGGCGGTTTGCTAAACCGTTATAGGGGTTAAACCCTATCGTGAGTTCGAATCTCATCCCCTCCGCCACCGTCTTGAAAAGCTTGATACTTTCGCGTTTTCAAAGTGGTGGAACCGCTGCCGCCGTGCAGGCTTTTGCGCCGTTTGCCACCGGATTGCCACCGAACCTGTTTTCGAGACGTTCGCGGAGGGTTCTGCTACGCGAGAACAGATCCAAGGGCGGCCTCGACCACGGCGGCGGCCCGCTCGTCGGTATTACCGAAAAGATGCGAGTAGACCCCAAGGGTCACGGTCGGGTTGCTATGTCCGATCCGGTGGCTCACCGTCACCACGTCCATTCCGGCGGCAATGAGCTGGCTGACATGGGTATGGCGTAGAGCGTGCAGCGTAACCTTCGGTAGCTTGAGGACGTGGATCGCCCGCGCCCATTCCATCGTGAGGGAATCGGGCGGCCATGTGCTTGCATCAGCACGCGAGAGCACGAGATCGTCCACGCCGGCCTTGCCCAGGCCGAGGATGAGCCGCCGTTTCTGCTGCTCGGTCCAATGCTTCCGCAGTTCGGCAACGATCGAGGGCGGAATGGTAACCGTGCGGCGGCCGGCTTTCGTCTTAGGTGCCTTGAACGATATGCCGGCGTTCGTCTGTTCAATCGATCGTTCGACACGAAGTTTGCCGCCATCCAGGTCGACGTCGCCCCATCGGAGCGCCAGCATCTCGCCGCGTCGCATCCCCGTTGAAATGCCCATCACCGCCACAGGGTAGAGATCGGGATAGAGGGTTTGAGTGCGGAGTTCCGTAAGCAGTTTCTTTATCTGATCGGGCGACAGGATCTCAACTTCGGTACGCTCGACGCGGGGTGGGTCAGCCAATGCTACCGGATTGATCGTAATGACTTGCCATTTCACAGCGTGCCCAAAGACCTGGTGCAAGAGGCGGTGGACGTGACCGACCGTTCGTGGGGCGAGGCCGGATCCTCCATTGGCCTTGGCCTTTTGCAACTTGCCGTATAGCTCCGCGAAATGGACCGTCTGGAGTTTCTGCATGCGCGAGGCGCCGATGTGAGGGCGCACGTGGTGCGTGGCCAATTCCTTATAGCGCTCCAGCGTCTTCCCGCTTACCTGGGTCGATACCCACGTTTCCCAGCGAGTTAGGAATTCGGATAGCGTCGTCTTCGTCGGATCGACGTAAGCGCCATCGTCCGCTGACTTCATCAGTTCCCGCAGATGCTTCACGCCTCTGGTTTCGTCCCTTTGAAGTTGTGGTAGCGCGTCTTCCGCTTGCCGGTGAGGGGATCGGTTCCGAGATCGAATTTCAACTCCCAGGTGCCTTCGCCGCGCTTTCGAACGTGACCGCCGGTGCTCATCTCTCGGGTCCCTTTCTCTCTGATTCGTCAAGCAAGACCGGGGGTCTTTTACTAGGTCCCAGCAATTCGGAAATGGTGCGATAGACCTTCTTCGCGTCGTCCGGTTCTCGATCCCCAGGATCTTCAATGGCGGCGTCGATTTGCCTGACCGCGTTCAGCACTGAAGACCTAGCGAGAGTGACGAGGGTGCTCCGCCGGCTTTTGCGGAGGTCTCGTATGAGGGCCTCGCGAACACGGTCACGAAGCGGAGAGTGCTCGAGCGCCTTCGTTGCGGGGAAGGTTTCGGGCACGGTACCGTCGCCATCCGGGGCCCAGGCTTCAAGAACGAGGCGGATGCCTTCCACAACTAGATCATGTGTGAAGCGATCCCGCCGCCAACGCTCGCCAGATTGCCGTATACGATGAAGTCCGGACGCTCGTGGCGCCGATAGTTCGCGCCGCAACCGAGTCGCGCTAAATCATTCTCTGCCAAGGCGAAGAGGCTTTACCGATCTCTATGCAGTCCCTTGTCGCTATATTAAAGTTCTCTAGCTTTGAGCGGGCATTAGGTACCGACGCGGCGCTTGCGGCTTATAAGCAGATACCCGCCACAATCGCCTCTGGAAAGCGTGCGGGCTCCTGAAACGTTTACGTACAGCCTGCCCCGGCACATAGCACAAACGGTCTGCAGTCGCTTGGTCGTATGGTGTCGGTAGTGACTTCTACTAAATCTGTGGCACAGGTTCTCAGCCCAACGGACCTACCGGGATATCGGCGCGGCCAGTCAATCTGAACTCGAGCATTCCGCCTGTCTCGACCAACCAAGCCGCGTTACTTTTGCGCCATCCCTCGAGCACAAGATCGCGCTGCCATTCGACGTGCTTACGCATCGCCTTGAAAAGTTTGGGACGGCTGCGCTGCTTGAAGCATTCGACGATGCTGCGGTGATCCGAAATCCCCCTCTCCGTCGCTTCCGCGTCGTAATCGAAATAGAGGCGTCGGAGCCATCTTATGTAGAGATTCCAGTCGCCGGTGATCCGATGGAGTTGCTTGTTGGGGCAGCCGCGCTGCAGATCGGTGTGAAACGCGGTCACGGCCGCTGAAATTTCTGCGGCGCTTCCTCGCGGCGTCAACGCCTCGATGCGGTCCACCTGCTCTTCGAGGCTCGCGACCAGTTCGGGCTCGGCGACGGTGCTCGCCATGAAAAGCCGCTCGCTTTCCAAAAGGATCCAGACGCCATAAGTGTCGCGTATAAAAATCTCAGATGGCACGGTTACGCGCCTCTCCCGATTGGGCAGACGTTCCGCCAGTCCCTTTAATTCCAGTTCGGCGATCGCCTCCCGCGCCGGAGAGCGGCTTACCGCGAAGGCGGCTCCAATGGCCTCTTCGCTGAGCCGGGTTCCGGGGGGTATTTGGCCTTGGACGACCGCGCGTTCGAGAAGCTCGTAGACCTGCTCCGCAAGACTTTTGCGCGCCAGCCCATCGCCCATGTCAATTTGCAGAACAAGGGGGCGTCCAATCATGCGGGCGATCTCATAGCATCTAAGGGCGAAATAGTTTCGCTGGATAGTCTGCGAGCGAAGCGGCTGTCAACCAATGCCATCCCCTTGCAGCTGACGATAGCCCCGGAAAGCCAGTGCTTGGCCTATCTCCGCACGTCCGCTATCCCGCCCGACCGGCACGAGGATATCAGAGATTACCGATACGAAGGCCCAAAAAGAAGATTGTCGTTGACCTGTGTGGACGCTACCGTAGCCTGAGTACCGTATACAGCACAGCCAAAAAATCGGCTGATCGTGCATATCGGGACGAGGGGAGTCGATGGGCAAAGACATTTTTCTGCAAATGCTAGGCGGAGAATCCAGAGCCTATCTTGCCCTCCCGGAATCAGGCCGGGGACCCGGGGTTATCCTGATTCACGAAATTGCCGGCATCAATTTCCATCTGCGCGCGGCGGCGGATTTCTATGCGGGCCTCGGCTACGTGGTCCTGGCACCGAATATGTTCTGGCGGCTCGATCCGGTTGCTGAAAACGACTACACGAAGGAAGGACTCGGCCGAGCCGAAGGGCTGATGAATCGCCACACCGACGCGGAAGGCGCCTCCGATATGCGAGTGATCGCGAAGGCCTTCCGGCAGATGCCGGAAGTGACCGGCAAGATCGGCGCCATGGGCTATTGCTTCGGCGGGCGGATGGCCTTTCTAGCGGCAGCGAATGGCGACATCGATGCGGCAGCCGGTTTCTATCCCACCTGGGTGGAGCGCTGCCTCGACAAGGCGGATCAAGTGAAATGCCCGATGAGCCTTCACTTCCCCGAGCGTGACGTACTCGAAAGCCCCGATGCGACGGCCAAGGTCATCGAGCGTTTCAAAAACCGAAAAGACGTCGAGTGCTTCGTCTATCCGGGGGCGGGACACGCTTTCGACAGCGACAGCGCCAGGGCGGTCTATCACCGCTTTGCATCGCAATTGGCAAACAGCCGGGTTGCGGTGTTTTTCCACCGCACACTCGTTGCCTCGTAACGGAGGGTTCATGGACAAGGTCAACTTCAAGCCCCGCCGATTGGGGCATGTGAACATCTATGCCGACGAACTTCAGCGCTCGATGGATTTCTACGAGAAGGTTTGCGGCATCGAACTCGTCTGTATCGAGGACCAGCTCAAGGCGGGTTTCCATTCGAACGGCAACACCCATCACGACATCGGGATCGTCGAGACGTCTAAGGGCGTGGATCGCATCGGCCGCGATGGCAAGATCCAGGTGCCCAAAACGCGGGGTATCAAGCCGGGCCTGAACCATTTGGGTTGGGAGATGGAAAACGAGGCCCAACTCGTCGACGCCTACAAGCGCTTGAAAGCCGCCGGTTTCGGTACGGCTGCGCTCTTCGACCATCGCATTTCCCATGCGATCTACATCACCGACCCCGATGGCAACGCTCATGAATTCTATGCCGATACGACAAAAGACTGGCGCAGCCTGATGAACCTGGAGCGTCGGGAGCTCATGACCAGCCAATGGGATCCCCTCGCCGAGAGCCGTCCGAATACGCAACCCTTCTATACCGAGGCGCCACCGATCCGGCAGGTCGCGGAAGCCCCGCTCCATCCGCGGCATACGGCGGGGGCCTTATTCCAGACAACCAATTTCGAGGCGATGACGGGTTTCATCACCGACGTAATCGGTCTTCGAAAAGTTTCGGAAAAAACCCAGGGCGGCCTCCGTCGGGCGGTTTACGAGGGAACCCACGGAAACAGGGACTTGGTGCTCCAAGAGGTTGCCCAGGGGCAGCCTACTGGCTACCGGCGCTTCGCCATGGTTCTGGAGAGCGGCACCGACCTCGACACCGCGAAGAAGCGGCTCCAATCCAAGGGCGTTGGCCCGATCGAAAATATTGAGGACGACGGGCGCCAGGGGATCGTTTTGACGGACCCCGACGGGATGCAAATCGAATTCTACAAGCTAGCGGCCTGAGGCATCACACAGCGTTTTGAAAGGACAATTGTATGGACGGATCGGACAAGCTCACCAGGAGCCATGAGTCGGTCATCGAAGAGCTGAACAAGATCCACGCCGCGAAGTCGCGCAAGAACCATCCGCTTTGGATCGGCATGATGACGGGTAAGCTGTCGCGTCCCCAGATCGCGGAGTTCCTTCGTCAGTTCGCGGTGATCCCGCTCTATAACCATTTTTATCATGGCCCGCTCTATGTGAGCTGCCCGGACCCCATCTGGCGCCGACATATGGCTGAGGTGGTCTATGAGGAAGGCACGGGCGGGATCTATTCCGACGGCGTCGCCCACTACGAGCTCTATCTCCGCATGGCCGAGGCTTTCGGCGTGTCTCGGGAGGAAATGTACTCCACCGAATATTGCGGCGGCGCGCTCGCTGTCCGGCATTACCTGGAGAACATCTGCCGCACGAGCTTCCTGGAGGGCTACTCGGCCCTGTCCCTAGGCGGCGAGGCCCAGGCTCCGGGCATCGCGGGCAAGGTTTCCGAAGGCTTCATGAAGTATTATGGGCTCACGACAGAGCAGGCGATGTTCTACTCGGTTCATGAGATCGCGGATTCGGACCATTCCGGCGGCGGGCTCGAATTCCTGCAAAGATTCGCTCCGACCGACCATGAGGTCAATCTCGTCATCAAGTCCGTCCGGGATTGCGTTGAGACGCTTTGGACCATGTTCGAGGACATCTGGCAGCGGGTCGAGAAAATCAAATAAAGCAAAGTCCGTCAGAACGGCAGGCGAAGAATTGGCTTCACAGGAAGGGGGACGATATGCGCGGATCTAAGATTGTGATTGGCGGGGCGTTACTGGCGATGACTTATGTCGGCGGTGCGGCGGCGGCGGACCTCACATTGGTGGCGTCCGGAGGCCAGTTCCAGGAAAGCATGAAGAAGGCCTGGTGGGATCCCGTGGCTAAGCAACTCGGTATCACCATCGCCGAGGATTCCCAACAAAAGGCGGCGGAACTCCGCACGATGGTCGAATCAGGTAACGTCTCCTGGGATGTTCTTCAACTCGGTGGCTATTCTTGCGGATTGGTTTCGGACGGCAAGCTCGCCGAGAAGCTCGACTACAACGTCATTAAAACCGACGGCATCCGTGCTCAGGTCGTGAAGGATTACTATGTGGGATCGGACGAATACACGATGTCCATCGCCTATAGTAAGAAGAAGTACGGCAGCAATCCGCCGCAGAATTGGGCTGATTTCTGGGATGTGAAGAAGTTTCCCGGCACTCGGGCGATGCTGAACAAACCCAATTTCTCGTTGGAAACGGCGCTTCTGGCGGATGGCGTGGCCGGCGACAAGCTCTATCCCATCGACGAGGAACGCGCACTCCGCAAGATCAAGGAGTTGAAGCCTGCCGTGAAGGTATTCTACACGACCGGCGGCCAGGGCACGCAACTCATCCGCGATGGCGAAGCCGATCTGGTCGCCATCTTCACCAATCGTGCCCAGGACGCGATCAAGGACGGCGCCGACTACGGTATCATCACCGATCAGAGCGTCGTGGACATCGATTGCTATGTCATCCCCAAGGGATCGAAGCATAAGGATCTCGCGATGAAATTCATCGGGGGAATGGTCTCGCCCGAAATCAACGGCAAGATCGCGGAGCTGACGGACGTTGCGCCGATAAATCAGAAGGCCTGGCCGAATATTTCCGAGGCGCGGCGCAAGACGCTCACGACCAATCCTGAGAACAAGACCCGGCTTGTTTATCTCAATCAGGAATGGTGGGGCCCGAACCTCGATCGGCTGTCGCAGGTCTATACCGCCGCCATCTCCAACTAGGCGGGCCTTGCGCGAGAGGGCGCCGACGTCGTGCGGCGGCCTCTAAGCCAATTCATCTTCATGCTTAAGACAAGCGAGGACGGGTGACACAGTCCATCTCGATGCGTGGCGTGCGAAAATCCTATGGTTCGGTCATCGCGCTGGACCATATCGACCTCGATATAAGAGATGGCGAGTTCTTTACGCTTCTGGGGCCGTCGGGATCGGGCAAGACGACCCTCTTGATGGTCATCGCGGGCTTTATCCGGGCCGATGGGGGCAGCCTCAAATTCGGCGACACCGAAGTGATCCGGATGCCGCCCCACCGGCGGGATGTCGGGGTGGTTTTTCAGAACTACGCGCTCTTTCCGCATATGGACGTTTCGGAGAATATCGCCTACCCGCTGAAGCTCCGGCATGTCCCGGCCGCCGAGCGGCGCGTGAAGGTCGAAGAGGCACTGAAACTGGTGCGCCTCGACGGCCTTGGTCATCGCCGGGTGCAGGAGCTTTCCGGTGGCCAGAGGCAACGGGTGGCGCTGGCAAGGGCAGTGGTCTTCGCGCCCAAGGTCCTGCTCATGGACGAGCCCCTGTCTGCCCTGGACAAGAATTTGCGCGAGCAGATGCAGGTGGAATTGAAGCGTCTGCATCAGTCGTTGAAGATGACCACAGTTTACGTCACCCACGACCAGGGCGAGGCCATCGCCATGTCGGATCGGGTCGCGGTCATGGACAATGGCCGGATCATCCAGATGGGCAAGCCCCGCGACCTCTACGAGACGCCGGAAAGCCGCTTTGTCGCCCAGTTCATCGGCGAATCGAACCTCATTCCCGTGAGCGTCACGGGATCGACGGTCATCGGCGCCGGCGCGGATTTGAAAGTAGGGGGCCGTATCGATACGGATTCCTCCGGGCAAGGTTTTCTGGTGATCCGTCCTGAACGCATCCAAATCGTCAAAACCCATGATGGAAGCGATCTCAACCGGCTCTCGGCGACGGCGCAGGAAGTCATCTACCGGGGAGACGAACTGACGGTCTACGCGATACTGACCGACGGGACCGAAATATCGATCCGTTGTGGGGTCCACCACCGCGCTGTGGAAGAGATCTGCAAACCGGGGGAGCGCATCGACATCGCCTTCCATCCGGAGGACAGTGTGATCGTCAGGCCGACATGAACGAGATCGCGGTTCCCCCGCTTCGACGCGACAGCGGTATCGCTCCGGCGCTTGCGAAAGACGCACGCCGTGAGCGCTCACTTATGATTGGCCTCGCCCTTCCGGGGCTCTTCGTCGTGGCTGCCGTTCTGCTCTCGCCGGTCGGATGGCTGATCTGGCAATCGTTGGTCGATGGCGAAGGACATTTTACCCTTCACCACTACCTCTCGCTCTTCAGTGAGCCGAAGCGCCTCTCTTATCTGCAAAATACGTTTCTGCTGTCCGCCGAAGTGACGGTGATCTGCAGCCTGCTTGCCTATCCCCTTGCTTTCGCGCTTACCGTCTTGCCTGAGCGATTGCGGAAGTTCTGCATGTTCTTCGTGGTCGTCCCGCTGCTGACCTCGGTGCTTGTCAGAACCTATGCCTGGCTCATCATCCTGGGCCGACGTGGCATCGTGAACAACGTCCTCGCCAATCTCGGCGTCATCGACGAGCCACTGAACCTCGTCTACAACTACTTCTGCACCGTGCTCGGCATGGTCCACGTCATGATGCCGATGATCGTCCTGCCGCTCTATGCGGCGATGAAGTCGATCGACGGGGATCTGGTGCGCGCGGCGTCGAGCCTTGGAGCCACACCGAGCACTGCCTTCCGGGATATTTTCTTTCCGTTGACGCTACCGGGGCTCTTTGCCGGCGCGACCTTGGTCTTCGTGCTGTCGCTCGGCTATTACGTGACCCCTTCCATCCTGGGCGGCGGCAAGGTGATCGTCTGGGCGATCTTCCTGGAGCAGACCGTCTCCTTCAATACGCAATGGGGGCCTGCGGCGGCGGCTGGCCTCCTCCTGCTCGGCGCCACCGTGGCGGTGCTGGTCCTCGCACGCACCTTGGTCGGCGTAAAAGCCAATCAGGTCGAACTCTGATGTCGCAGGACACCAACTACATTCCCCATTGGCATAGGGCTTGGCTCTATATCCTGCTCGCTTTACTGCTGGCGTTTCTGGCCGCGCCGATCTTTGTCGTTATCCCGGTGTCCTTCTCCAACACCTCGACGTTGCAATTCCCGCCGGAATCCCTGTCGTTGCAGTGGTACGTGAGATTGTTCTCTTCGGCCCGGTGGCAATCTTCCGCCTATAACTCGATGCTTGCGGCTCTCCTTACCGTCTGCTGCACCATTCCCCTGGGCATCATGGCCGCCTATGGCCTGAATTCGATCAGGACGGGATTGGGGAAGTTCATCTCCGCGACGCTCATGCTGCCGCTGATCGTGCCTCTCATCCTGGTCGCCATCGGAATCTATTTTCTCTATGCGCGTCTCGGCCTCATCAACACCATGGTTGGTCTCGTGGCAGCGCATACGATGTACACGCTGCCCCTAGCCATCACGATGATCGCGGCCGGCTTGAGGCGCTTCGACCGGAACCAGGAGATGGTCGCCCGCAGTCTCGGCGCCAATCGCCTCAAGGCTTTTATGACCGTTACCCTGCCGCAGATAAAATTCTCGGTGATGTCCGCCGGTTTCCTGACCTTCATCGCCTCCTTCGACGAGGTGGTCATCGCGCTCTTCATCTCCGGAGGATCCAACGCGACGCTCCCCCGGCAAATGTTCAACCAGCTCAGAAACAGCATCGATCCGACTATTGCCGCGATCTCCACCCTTTTGATCGCGCTCGCCCTGATCGTCTTCGCAGCGATGCAATTTCTCAAATCGAACGAGGCGTAGCGAAGCGGAATTTTCCGGTAAATTTATGGGGGATATTCGTGGGCACTGAAGTTCTCTTCGAGCCGCATCGAATCGGCAAGCTGACCATCCGCAACCGCTTCGTCCGGGCCTCCACATCGGAAACGATGTGCAATCCGGATGGCATTGCCAGTGACGATTACATCGGCCTCTATAGGACCCTGGCGCGGGGCGGGGCGGGGCTTATCCTCACCGGGCATATGTTCGTGCACCCTCGGGGACGGTATCAGAAGAGACAGGCCGGGATACACGACGACGCGATGATCCCGGGCCTCAGTCGCCTGACCAAGGAAGTCCACGAGGACGGCGGCACGATCTTCGCCGAATTGAGTCACGCGGGAAGCCAATGCCGCGTCGAATCCATCGCGCCCCTGGCCCCTTCGCCCATCGAGAATTTCATCTCGAAGCGGATGCCGCAGGAGGCCTCCGAGGCCGATATTCAAGAAGTCATTAAGGCCTTTGGCCAAGGTGCTCGCCGGGCACGAGAGGCTAGATTCGACGGCATCCATGTGCACGCGGGCCACGGCTATCTCATCAGCGAGTTTAGTTCGCCCCACAGCAACGAGCGGACCGACCATTGGGGCGGCGACGCGGACCGGCGCTCGAATTTCATCATGGCGGTCTATCGCGAGATCCGGGCTGCTGTAGGACCCGACTTCCCCGTGACCATAAAGCTCGGCATGGCCGATTCAATGCCGGGCGGCCTTGAGATCCCGGAAAGCGTGGAGCGTGCCTTGGCCCTGGCGGAGGCGGGGGCGGATGCGATCGAAGTTTCTGTCGGGATCATGCATGTCTCCACCAATAGCAGCATCGGCAGGTTCGTCGCTGTCACCCCGCGCCGCGCGCTCGAAGATTGGGTCGTCCATCGGGCGATCTATCCGTCCTCGCCCCAAGCCTATTTCCTGCCCGGCGCGGAGGCGTTGAGGGCGCGGATGAAGACCACCCCGATGATGCTCGTCGGCGGAATCCGGTCCACTGAGATGATGGAAAAGCTCGTGGGCGACGGCATCGTGGACTTCGTCTCCATGGCCCGCCCTTATATCCGCGAGCCCGACTTTCCCAATCAGGTAAAGGCAGGCCGGCGCGGAGTGGTCGATTGCGTTTCCTGCAATATCTGCGCGGTGCATGAGGGGATCGACCCGCTTCAATGCTGGAGAACCAGTAAACGGAAGCTCTTCGAGCATTTGATGTATCGGGTCAAAATTCGTATTGGCGCATAGGCAAGAGACTCCGTTGCTGCGCCAACACGGAGAGTGATAGCCTGAATTCAGCGATTCCGGAGCTAAGGATAGCGACCATGTCCCTTGGACAATTCTCCGCAAGCGACTTCCGCACCTTCCACCGGGCCGAGCGTCGGCCAGCCCGACTTTTGGAGCCGGTGATGGATCCGGCGGGATGGGACGCTGCGGCTTTGGCGGATGTTTCGAGCTGGAGCTACCGGATCTCCCCTCAGGATATCGATGAATTATGCGAAGCCATCGCCACCGTTCGGCGCAATGGCGTCGACATTGTGGATATCGGCCAACGCGACTTCCCACTCCAGGCATTCGGCGATTTGATGCGGGACGTGCGCCGCGAGCTTGCGGACGGACGCGGCGTGGTCATGCTCCGGGGGTTCCCGGTCGACCGTTTCGACCGCGAGGAACGGGCCATCGCTTTCCTGGGTTTGGGGTCATATATCGGCAAGCCCGTGTCGCAGAACGGCAAGGGCCACATCCTGGGTCACGTCAAGGATCTCGGCGCCGACTATTGGGAGCCCAACAGCCGGGGCTATATGTCGCGAGCCGAACTCCTGTTCCACGTGGATCCGACCGAATACGTCGGCCTCCTCTGCCTGAGATCCTCCAAGCATGGCGGCGAGAGCCGGATCGCGAGTTCGGTGACGGTTTACAACCGGATGCTGGCGCAGCGGCCGGACCTGGCGAAGGTTCTGGCCGAGGACTGGTATTTCAGCCGCACCGGCGAAAAGAACCCGGACGAGTTGCCCTGGTTCAAGCAACCGATCTTCAGTTTCACCGACGGTTATTTCAGCGCCGGAGGTATCGGCGCCGGCGTCGAGAAAGCTCCGGCGCTGCCCGACGTGCCGCCTTGGACAGAGGCTCAGAAGGAAGCGGTGAAGGTTTACCGCGAGGTTATCCAAGACTGTGCGGTGGACATCCCCTTCGAGCCCGGGGACATCCAGTTCCTGAACAACCACGTGATGCTGCACACCCGCCGGGAATACGAAGACTGGCCGGAAGACGACCGCAAACGACACCTGTTGCGGCTCTGGCTCTACGACCCCACGGGGCGGCCGATCTCGGATGTCAAGCGCCAGGGCCGCACGGGCCAGGGCGTGGCGCTCAAGGGAGTAAAGCTCAAGGCGCCTCTCGACGTCCACTCGATGGCGGATTGACGGAGAACACGTCAACTTCAAACAAAACAGGGGGAAAGCGGATGAGAACTCGGTTTCAGAGACTTGGACTGATCGCCGCCTTAGCGTCGACTTCCCTGGGTATTTCCATGGGGGTTGGCCAAGCTCAAATCCAGCAACCCGTGCGGGGCGGCACTGTGATCTTCGCCATGGGCGGCGATCCTGTGATGACCAACCCGGTACTCTCCAGCGGCGTCGCCGAAGGGCTCATCGGCTGCATGCTCTACCAGGGTCTGGCGATCACCACGCCTGATTGGGAAGTTCATCCGATGCTGGCGAAGTCCTGGACGATCTCCGACGACGGCAAAATCTATACCTTCGAGCTCAACAAAGCGAATTGGTCCGACGGCAAGCCCTTCACTTCAGAGGACGTGAAATTTTCCCTGACCGAGGTCAACCCGAAGTATGGCGCGGTCTATATCGGCGCGGGGAAGGCCATCGACCGGATCGACACACCGTCTCCGGACCGGGCGGTCATACATTTGAAGGAGCCCTATGGACCCTTCCTGATGTCGCAGACCTGCACCCACGGCGGCGCCATCCTGCCGGCTCATATCTTTCGCGGCACGAACCCTTTGCAGAACCCCGCCTCGGCGGACAAGCCGATCGGACTAGGCCCCTTCATGATGACGGAATGGAAGCGCGGCGACCTTATCCGTATGGCGCGCAATCCGGATTACCGGGAGCCCGGCAAGCCCTATCTTGATGAATTGATCGGCAAGATCATTCCTCAGGCCACTTCCCGCGTCCAGGCGCTCCAGGCGGGTGAGATCGACTACGTCAGCTATTTCTACATGCCGACGAACAGCTATGACGCCGTGAAGGCGAATAGCCAGCTTAGCCTCACGCCGGCGCGGCTGCCGGCCGGGATCGACTCCATGATCCTCAATGTCGGGCGCAAGCCGCTCGACGACAAACGGGTGCGTCAGGCGTTGCTCATCGCCATCGATCGCGACTATCTCATGAAGAACGCCTTCTTCGGCACGGGCGAGGTCGGGATAGCGCCCTTCACCAACGGCATTCCCTGGGCGCTCGATCCCAAGGTCGACTATCGCGTCATGTATAAGTTCGATCCCGCCCGCGCCAATGCCCTGCTCGAGGAGGCGGGCGTGAAGCGCGGCGCCGGCGGGATCCGCTTCAAGGTCAACATCGTCTATGCGGCAGATCAGGCTGACTACGGCTCGGCGGCCGCGGCGATCAAGAGCATGTGGACCGCCATCGGCGTAGATGCGAGCGTTGAGCCGGGCGACCGGACAGTTGCCTATAAGCGGATGTACCTCGACCGTGACTACGATACCGCGCTCGGCGGTTACAACGGCTACAGCGACCCGGCGCTCGGCATGGCGCGCATCGCGGCCACTTCCTCTCTCAACAAGACGCTGGGCAATGGCTCTGGCTATTCCAATCCGGTGGTCGACGACCTCTTTCTGAAGGGCGAATCCGCAACCGGCAACGCTCAGCGGGCGCCCTTCTATCAAAAGGCGCAGGCGATCCTCGCCGAGGATCTGCCGGTCTTCAATCTTCACGAGAAAGTGCCCTACGACGCCGCCTCGAAAAAGGTCATGGGCCTGGAGAACGAAATCTTCCTCGCCACTTGGCGCGATGCCTGGCGGGCCAAGTAGGGTCGGCTAAAGGCATCCGGAGGAATTTCATGCTGAAACCTGCGGCGGTTTCGTCTGAGGCCCTGGTGGGGCGTTCAGTCCCCAGGCTGGAGGATCCACCCCTCCTGCTGGGCCAAGGCCGGTACGTCGGGGACATGTCCTTCCCCCAGCAGCTCCATATGCGGGTGGTGCGCTCGCCTTACGCCTACGCCCGCATCCTGAACATCGACATCGAGGCGGCGGCGCGGGCGCCAGGGGTTATCGCCATCTGGACGAACGGCGACATTGCCGACCTGCCGCCGATCTTCCCCAGGGGCGACAGGATCGAGAAGCTCGAGCCCTATTATCAGCCAATCCTGGCGGGAAATTTCCTGCGCTATGTGGGGGAGCCCTTCGCCGCGATCTTCGCGGAGGATCCCTATCTCGCGGAGGATGCCGCCGATCTCGTGACCATCGAGGTCGAGGAACTGCCACCCGTCCTGGCCGCCGATGCCGGGCCCACCGATTATAGTCCCGGCCATTCGACCGAAGCCGCCGTCGTCCGCGTGGGCTATGGCGAGGTGGACGAGGCTTTCGCGCGGGCCCATGCGGTGGTCGAACTCGATCTCAATGTCGGGCGCCATTCCGGCGTGCCGCTGGAGACGCGGGGCGCCATCGGCCGTTACGACAAGGCCCAGGACATCATGGAGTTGCACGGCGCCGCCAAGGTGCCGCATCGCAACCGCGAGCATCTTGCTCGCTATTTCGACAGGCCTATCAACTCCGTGCAGCTTCACGAAGGTCATGTGGGTGGCGGCTTCGGCGTACGCGGCGAGCTTTACCCCGAAGACATCCTGGTGATGATCGCCGCAAAGCGCCTCGGGCGGCCGGTGAAATGGATCGAGGACCGCTTCGAGCATCTGATCGCCGCCAATCACGCCCGCGACCAGCATTTCCTGATCCGGGCGGCGGTTGACGAGCAAGGTCTGCTGCTCGCCATCGACAACACCTTC
The DNA here is from genome assembly GCA_947473305.1 of Rhodospirillales bacterium. Taxonomy (GTDB): domain Bacteria; phylum Pseudomonadota; class Alphaproteobacteria; order ATCC43930; family CGMCC-115725; genus CANJCB01. Next base: position 19,531 of record CANJCB010000001.1, on the reverse strand, counting down.
TTCCACGATCAGGGCGCTTATGTGCGCACAGTCGAGAAGCGTGTGGTGGAAGTCACCTGCGCCATCGTCCCCGGCCCCTATCGGCTACCCGCCTATCGCGCGGCCGGACATTTCCGGATGACCAACAAGACGCCGGGAGGAACCTATCGCTCCCCAGGTTTTTTCGAGGGCACTTTCGCGCGGGAGCGGCTGCTGGATGCGGTCGCCGCGCGGCTTGGAATCGATCCTCTGGAACTGCGCCGGCGCAACCTGATCCCGCCCTCGCAGATGCCCTACGAAATGCCGTTGCCGGTGGGCAATCTCAACATCCGCTACGATTCCGGGCGTTACCAGGAGTTGTTGGACAAGACGCTCGACCGGGTCGGGTGGCTCGAGCTGCAAGCGGAACTGAAAGCCCGCCGCGCCGCCGGCGAAATGGTCGGCGCGGGCGTCGCCATCTATATCGAATGGGGCGGCGACGGGCCGCGCGACGGGGTGCGGATTGCGGTGGACGCAACCGGATCCGTCGAGGTGGTTACCGGCGGCGCCTCCATCGGCCAGGGCTTCGAGACCGTCATGGCTCAGGTCTGCGCAGAAACCCTTGGCGCGGAGTACAGCCGGATCCGTGTGATCCACGGGCATACCGACCGGATCCCTTTCGGGATCGGGGCGCATGCCGCTCGCGCCACGGTCATGACCGGCTCCGCCACGCGGGTCGCGGCGCTGAAGCTGCGCGCAAAAGCGCTCGATATGGCGGCGCAGTTGATGCAATCCTCGCCCGAGAGGCTCGACATCCGCGACGGCGTCGTCTTCCACAAGGAGAACCCGGCGGGTTCGACTCTGACGCTGGCGGAGATCGCCGGCCATCTGGCGCCGACTTCCGCCACCCTGGGCGAGCGCGAGCCGGGCCTTGATGCGGAGGGCTGGTTCGTCACCACCAACAAGGTCTATCCCTATGGCGTCCACGTGGCGGTCGTGCGGGTCGACCGCGAGACCGGGGCGGCGACGGTGGAACGCTTCCTCGCCTCCCATGACATCGGTCGGGCGATCAACCCGATGCTCTGCGAAGCGCAAATCGTCGGCGGTGTCGTCCAAGGGATCGGCGGCAGTCTCATGGAAGAGTTCCGTTACGACGAGCGCGGCCAGCCGCTCTCCGCAAGCTTCATGGACTATCTGATGCCGACGATGCGGGAAATGCCGAAGATCGACGTTCTGCTGACCGAAGATGCGCCGAGCCCTCTCAATCCCTTGGGCATGAAGGGGGTCGGAGAGGCGGGTGTGACCGGCGTGGGCGCCGCTATCGCTGCCGCCATCGACAACGCTATCGGCTTTCCCGGCGCGATAACATGCCTGCCTGTAACGCCGCAGAATTTGCGGGCGCTGCTGGTCGGGGAAACGAACCTCGCCAAGTGACCAATAAATTCCCTGTTGCGCGACCTTGTAGGGGATAGGCTGCCTTTTGTGGTTCGGTTCTAGCGAAGCTATATAATGGGAGAATTAGCCAATCGGAATTTTCGGGATTTTCCAGCTTGGCAGGGGCCGCCTAAAAGCTTCTCGAAAATTCTTCAGACCTATTGCGCACCGGTACATTCTGCAATCAAGCGGTATTTCTATACCTTTACCCTGCTACATAGGCCTGCTACACACTCGATACAGTGATAGCCCATAAATGGCAGGTTTCTGCGGATTTTCGAAGGTCGGTTTCCTTTCCCATCCCTCCGCCATTCCTGCTTAAACACCTCTTGCACCCGTATTCGACGCAAGGGCGACTTCGAGACCCATTACCTCGGCCGCATCGCCAACGGGGCAGGTCGCGATCTATGACAACAGTAAGGACCTTGGCGATCCGACGCTGGCGCTTAACCGCGTTGAATGCCGGTGTAAGCCGAAGGTGCTCGCCGTCCATCAGCTTGCAGGTCTGTCGAACCCGTTCGGCGATCTTCGGGTCTCCGATGTCCTTCATGCGAAGCCTTCCGCCCCGCTATTTGGTTCTTCCGGACCATTCCTCGTTTCTCCAAGCGCAAAATAGCCAGTCTCAAAACGGACCACTTCTCAGAGGGAAGGCCAGGTCAGCAACTTCTCTCCCAGCAGCCTGCCGAAGGTGAGCGCCGGCGTGACCAGCATCCCATTGGCGGCCGCGTCTCCCATCGTGGCGACGCTGCCTAGGACCTCGCCAGCCGCGTAGAGATTGGGAATCGGGCGGCCATGTTTGTCCACCACTCGCAGTCCCGCATCGGCGACGAGCCCCGCGGTCGAGACGATCAGGGTCGAATGTTGACGTACCGCGTAGAAAGGCCCTTCGAGGATGGGCGCAGGACGGTGCTTGCGACCCATCGGATCTTCGCCGTTGAAAGCGCCATTATAGGCCGTGACCGTCGCCGTGAGCCGGGCAGGGTCCATGCCGGTACGATGGGCGAGTTCCTCCAGCGAAGCGCCTTTCTGGAACATCACATGATTGCCGAGGGTGCGAACCATCTGGTCGCGTGACCAGAATTCCATGAGCGGCGGCGCCTCGCGCAGCGCCCGCTCGTCGAAGACGATCCAATAGCGCCGGTCGGGGAGGGCGATCAGCTCGCGCTCGCGCGCATCGATCGACCGTTCGTCCTCCGCAACGAAGCGGTCGCCCCGGCTATCCACATAGATCTCCCAGGGCGGCCGCACCTCGGGCATGGTGATGGCGCGTCCCATGGTTTCGGCGGGATAATCGTAGCTCTCCAGGACGACGCCGAAATTGGCGTGGAAATGCTCGCCACCCCTTACATAGCCGCCGACCGCTCTGCCGAGCCGGAGCCCATCGCCCTGGGCCTGCGGCCAGGCGCCGATGGAATAGAGCGGCGAGCCGTGAATCTCCGCGACCATGGCGGGGCTTGCAGCGAAACCGCCAGTGGCGAGCAGCACATTCGAGCCGAAATAGTCGCTCTCGCCGCCATCCGCGCCTTTGGCCCGGACGCCGCTTACGGCTCGGATCTGGGGATCCTGGATTAGCGAGTGGACGCGAGTCCGGGTTTTCACCGCCACATTGCCGGTCGCGACCTCCGCGTAGAATTGCGGCCGCAGGACCCGGAGGATCGAACGGCCGAGTTCCACGCCCCAGGCGTAACGCGGTTTTAAATAGGGCTCGTGGGACCCTGGGTGGTCATAAACTGGGCTCGAGGGCACCAGGGGAAGACCTAGGTCGCAAAGCCAGTCGAAGGTCTCCGCCGAGTGATCCACGGCAAGCCGCACGAGAGCCGGATCGGCGGTGTTGCGGCAGATCCGCATCACATCGTCGTAATGCTCGTCGGCGGTATCCTCGATGCCCTTCTTGGCTTGCAGCTTGGTACCGGCGGCGCTCATCCGGCCGCTGGAGATATGCAGCGTGCCGCCGATCTCCGACGCGGCTTCCAGCACCAGCACCCTGCCGCCGCGACGCGACGCGAAGATCGCCGCTGTCATCCCGACCGTGCCGCCGCCGACCACGATCACATCCCAAGACTTCGTCATTCGCTGCAACCCCTGACTATTCACCTATTACCGGACGGTAACTTCGCGCAGACGCAGGATGCCGTCCGCGCGCGGCGCCCAGGTGACGCCGTCGCGCAGACCTGAGGCCTGCATCTCGTTATAGAGCATCGCATAGGGCAGGTTTTCGCGGCTTAACCGCCAGACCTCGCCGATGAGGGCGCGGCGCTTTGCGAGGTCCCCGGTCGCGCGCTGCTCGGTGATGAGGGCATCGATCTTGGGATCGGACCAATAGCCTCTCTGCCCCGCGCTCGAATAGATGCTGGTGAGCGGCGCATCGGCGTCCATCAGGATCGGCCCGAAGACGAACATATGCATTCCCGAAAGTTTGCGGCCCGACCACAGCGCGTAGAAGGCGTTGTAGTCCATGCCTTGGAGTTCCAGGTTCACCCCGACGGCGCCGAGATAACCGGCGATGGCCTGGGCTACTTCCTCGCTCGAAGAGATGAAGTTGTTGGGATATTGGAAGAGTATCTTCTCGCCCTGATAGCCCGATTCAGCCACGAGTTGCTTCGCGCCGACGACGTCGTAGGTTGTGGGTTTGATCGCCGGGTCATAGCCGAAGCTCATAGGCGCCACAATTTGGCCTATGGGTTTGCCAAGACCGCGCAAAAGCTTCGTGGTGATCATCTCCCTGTCAATCGCCCGATCAATGGCCTGGCGTAACTTCAGGCTATCGAGAGGCGTCGCCGTCTCGTTGAAGCCGAGGTAGACGACCTTATAGCTCTCCGACTTCTCGACCTTGATGCTGGATCGGGCGGAGAACCGATCCACCATGGCCGGCGGCAGCGATGGCACGATGTCAATCTCACCGGAGAGCAGGGCCGCCGCTCGGCTCGCCTCGGCCGGAATGGGCTTCAGCACGGCCGAGGCGATCTTCGGCGCACCGTCCCAATAATCCGCGAAGGCGGAAAGTTCGATGCGATCGTCCTTCACCCAACGAACAAGCTTATAGGGTCCCGACCCAATGGGGCTCTGACCGAATTGGGCGGCACCCATTTCTTCGTATGCCTTCTGCGGGAGGATAGAGATCAGGGAGACCTGCCGCTGAAACGGGGCGACCGGATCACTCAAGGTGAAGCGCACCTTGTCGTCAGCCACCCGCTCCACCGCTTTCACCTTGGCGATAAAGGTCCGAACCGGGGATTTGGCATCGGCCAATATCTTCTTATAGGTCCAGATCACATCCTCGATGGTGACGGGCTGGCCGTTGTGAAACTTCGCATTGGTGCGAATTGTGAAAGTCCAGAGTGTGGCGTCGGGCGACGCCTCCCAAGAGGTGGCAAGCCGGGGGGCCGCGGAACCGTCACGCCCGATCTCGGTCAGAGCATCGAAGATATTGAGGCGGGCATGTAGGCTGATGACAGCCTGATCGATACTGGGATCGAGTGTTGCCACATCTGAGGCCAGACCCGCGATTACAGCGTTATCTCGCGCCAGGACCGGCCCCGAAACCGTCAGCATCAAGGCTAAGGCCCCGATGACACTTCCTAACTGACTAACCATACTCGTCCCCTTAGGCCCTTGTCGCGACCACCATGGTCATGTAGTGGGTGCGCTTTTCCGGCAGTTCCTCAACCCATTCCGTCGATCGATCCTCGGGATTGAAGTCGGACATCTCGACGCCCCGGAACCCATGACTTTCGAGAGCGACCTTAAAATCGAGTTCGCTTAAGCCGATGGCGTAGGGTTCGTTGTTCCGATGGGCATGACCCACATGGAACCATTGGGCGAGCCGCCCGCCGGGGATATGCACCATGTCGCAAATGACGAGCGCTCCTCCCGGTTTCAGAACCCGGCGGAGTTCATCGAGCACATTGCTGATAGATTGTTTCGGCAATTCATGAAAGAGCCAATGGGCGCTCACCCCATCGAAGGTCCCGTCGGCGAAGGGCAGCGCCTCGCCGTCAGCCTGACGGAACTCGATTTCGAGGCCGCGTGCCTTGGCCTTGGCGCGAGACATCCGCACCGCCGGTTCGCAGACATCGACACCGACTATCTCAGCTTTCGGCAGCGCCCGTTTCAGAGCGATGGAGACACGGCCAAGCGTGCAAGCGAGGTCGAGGATCTTGCCAATATGAGGGACGAGCGGCAGGAGCTTTCCGATATGATGCTGCACGACCACATCGGAGCTTACGCCGGAGAAGGATGCGCCGGTCTGGTACCATTCATGAGCGACCACGTTGGCCGCCGCCGACCAGAGACCCTTGGGGTGCTGATGGATATCGGGATCCCGCACATAGGTTGGGAGTTGCTCCACCGGGATGTCAGGCCTGCCATCCAACGGAAGCAGCCGGTCGATTTCGGCTTCATGGGCAAGGGCCATTGCTTCGAGGCCCCAGCGGCCGCTGTATTTGAACTGCTGTAACCGGCGCTCAAGCCAGGAATAGAGGAAGTAGTCAGGATGTGACGACATCTCCCGCTCGATGTCCTCGATGGGGACGTTGGTAAGGCCTCCGGCGCGAGCTTTCACCCGGCTATAGAGATCGGAGCGCCAGTAGCCTTTGACCCCGGCAATGAAAGCCTGGTAGGTGCCGAGCGTGAAAGCCTCGTCCCGTGATAGGACTTCAAGCGCAAAAGCGCCTTCGGCATTCGGCCGCGCCTGGATATCGGACATCGGGATGCCTTCCTTCAGGGTCAGAGGGTGCGCCGGAACGCCTCGACATGCGCATTCGAGCTGTCGCGTGTGCGTGACAAGGATGCGCCACCGAGGCTCGCCACCAGAATGAGATGCCCCTGATAACCCGTCAACAGTTGAACGATGACGGTCAGCCTTCTATGGTCCTTCTGGACAGATGGAAGGACAGGGCAAGCCCTCATGGTCGGCAATAGCAAGCCACAGCTTTTCACGCCTTTTGCCCTGCGCGATCTAACGATTCCCAACCGCGTGCTTCTGTCGCCCATGGGACAGCATTCCGCGGATGAGGGCGTGCCGAGCGATTGGCACCTCATGCATCTCGGGCAATACGCGGTCTCGGGCGTCGGCTGTGTCATTACGGAGGCGGCAGCGGTCTCGCCCTCTGCACGGATCAGCCAGGGCTGCCTCGGCATCTGGGGGCCGGAGCATGCGAAAGGCTTCGCCCGCATCCGAGACTTTTTTGACCGGTACGGTAGTGCCAAATTCGGCATCCAGCTCAATCACTGCGGCCGCAAGGGGTCGGTGATGAAGCGCTGGGAACGGTCAAAGCCGGTAAGCGTCGAGGATGGCGGCTGGGTCGTCGAGGGTGCCTCCACCATCGGCTATCCGGGACGTGTAGCACCTGTGCCATTTACGCCCGACCGGTTGAAGGATCTCGCGGCCGATTTCGCCAATGCCGCGCGCCAGGCCCATGACGGCGGGCTCGACTTGATTGAGATCCATGCTGCGCATGGCTACTTACTCCATAGCTTCCTCTCGCCCCTCTCTAACAATCGAGGTGACCGCTACGGCGGCAGCCTCGAAAATCGTATGCGCTTTCCGCTTGAAGTTTTCGAGGCAACGCGCGCCGCTTGGCCTGTCGGCAAGCCCATCGGGGTGCGGGTTTCGACCACCGACTGGGCGGCTGGCGGCTGGACGGAGGAGGAGACGCTGGTCTTGTGCGCTGAGCTGAAAAAGCGCGGCTGCGACTATATCTGCGCCTCGAGCGGCGGGACCACGCCGGACCAGCAGATCCCGGTCGAGCCTCATTACCAGATCCCCTTCGCGGAACGGATCCGTCGCGAGGTCGGGATCGCGACAGCGGCGGTCGGGCTAATCACCGAACCGCAGGACGCAGAGAACATCATCGCCGAGAGAAAGGCCGATTTCGTGGCCTTGGGTCGGGCTCTCCTGTGGGACCCGCGCTGGGTATGGCATGCAGCGAAGGCGCTGGGCGCGAAGACGACCTTCCCGCACCAATACGACGACGTGTTCCGCTAGAACTTCTTCGCGACGATGACTGGGTTGTAATATTGCCATTCGACAGTTAAACGGCGGCGAGCGCTCAGAGATCGCCGCATTCGCTTTTTAAGGAGGCTTGGCCCATGCCGATCGTTGCTTCCCGTGATGGTGTTCGGCTCCATTACGAGCTGCACGACTATACCGATCCTTGGCGCAAGGCACCGGTTCTCATCCTGCAGCATGGCTTCGGTCGCTCTGCGCGCTTCTGGTTCAACCTCATCCCCTATCTCGCGCGCTTCTACCGGGTCGTCTGCCCCGATCTCAGGGGTTTCGGGCAATCGTCCAAAGAGTTCGATCTCGAGGCCGGGCCGACTATCCCAAATTATGTGGTGGATATCCTGACCATAGCGGACGATATGAACGCTGCGACCTTCCACTATGCGGGCGAGTCTTTCGGCGGTATCCTCGGCATGGTGCTGTCGGCGGAGCATCCTGAGCGGGTCCGAAGCCTTTCGCTCCTGGCAACTCCGATCCGCCTCACGGAACAGACACAGAAGACTTTCGCGCTGACCTATGGAAGCTGGCAGGAGGCTATGCGTGCCATGGGTGTCCGGGCCTGGGCCGATGCAATCAATACCGCTGCCCGTTTCCCACCCGACGCCGACCCGGGGTTGCAGGAATGGTATGCGGAGGAGTTTGCGAAATCCGATGTAGAGGTGCTTTGCGCGCTCGCGCAACTCGCCTCGAACTCGGATGCCGCGTCTTATCTTCCCCGCATCAAGGCTCCCGTGCTCGGCATATATCCGGCGCTTCATAAGTTCGTCACCAGCACCAGCGGCCAGGACGAGGAGTTGCGCAAGGGCATCCCACATATGAGGCTCGTGCGGATGCCCAGCCACTATCATATGGTTTGGGTTATCGCGCCGGCTGCCTGCGCGGAACATATGCTGCATTTCATGGCTGCGGAGGACGGGTTCGCTCCCCGCGAACCTTGAAAAAGAACTTTATCCTCCCGGACGAGAAGTTTGCTTAGCTCGCTGGGCCGGCGATCTTGTCATCGTCCGATACGAGCGGGTGGCACGAATGATCGCCCTGGACCTAGGCGCACGACAGGAGAGAGGGATTTCTGATGGGGACACGCATTTTTAAGACCATTTTTGGCGCGGCTCTCCTGGCCTTGGCTCCTCTCGTGGGGTACGCGGCAGAGGGCACCGTGACGGCGGCCTTGCAATCCGACATGCCGAGCCTTGATGCGAGCGTCGACAGCTCTCCCAATGGGCATAACTACCGCCTCAACATCTACGACCAGCTGACGGAGATCGCGGCCGACGGCTCGCTCGCCCCAAAGCTAGCGACCTCCTGGGAATCTTCGCCAGACGCGGTCACCTGGACCTTCACCATCCGCCAGGGTGTCAAGTTTCATGACGGAAGCGCGCTCACGCCGGACGACATAGTTTGGACCTTCCATAAGATCCTCGCTGACACGAAATCCCCGGTCCGTACCTATGCTTCCAAGGTGAAGACCGTCGAGGTGGTGGCCGCGGATAAGATCCGCTTCACCCTGGTCGAGCCTTATTCGCTTTTCGACCGGCAATTGGCGCTCATCTACATCCTTCCCCGCAAGGCTTATGAGGCCATGGGCGCGACCCAGTTCGGCATCACTCCGGTGGGTTCGGGACCTTTCAAGCTCGTCAAATGGGTCAAGGACGACCACATCGAGATGGAAGCCTTCGATGGTTATTGGGGCGGGGCTCCGAAGATAAAGACCGCGATACTGCGGCCGATCCCGGCGGAGCCGAGCCGAGCCAATGCGCTCATTTCGGGTGAGATCGACATCGTGCCGGCGCTACCTGTGACGCTGGTCGAACGGCTAGGCTCGGTGAAAGGCATCAAGGTCGAAACGGCTGAGGGCTACCGGGAAGTCTTTCTCGGCTTTAACGTCGAGCATTCAGCCCTTGCCAACATCAAGCTGCGGCAGGCGATCGATCTCGCCGTCGACCGTAATGTAATTACGTCCAAACTCTTGCGCGGACTGGGACGACCCTCCGGCCAGATGCTGAGCCCGGCGAGCTTCGGCTTTGATCCCTCCATCAAGCCGACCGAGCAGGATGTCGCTCGCGCCAAGCGGCTCGTGGCGGAGTCGGGCTACAAGGGCGAGATGATCCCGTTCCAATATCCGACTACCGGCCTCTCCTCCAGCAACGAGGTGGCCCAGGCAGTGGCGGGCTATCTGACGGCTGTCGGGATCAATACCGACATGCAGGGGATGGACTACAACGCCTTCCTCGCCATGTGGGCGCAGCGCAAGGTGACAGCGCTCTATCTCTTCGCCTTCGGTTCCTCGATTCTCGATGCGGATTCGACCCTGACGGCGCTCTACGAGAAAGGCTCGCGGGGTTATTGGATCAGTGACGAGGTTGATGCCTTGAGCCGGCAGCAGCGCGCCGAACGCGACCCTGAGAAGCGCAAGGCGATCATCGGCAAGATCTGGCGCCTCAGCCAGGAGAGCGCCGCCTTCGTGCCGCTCTACAGCGAAATCCAGGCGCAGGGCCTGAGCGAGCGCGTCAACTGGACACCACGCCCGGACGGCATTCTGCGGTTCCTCTACGTCACCGCCGGCAGGAAATAGCTCAACTCTTGATCGCGGCCTCTGCCTGCACGATCGCACTTACATCGGGCGCTTCGTCGGTTTCTATCCAAGCCTTCAGCAAGGCCTTCGCAAATTCGCTCTGCTCACGTTGAAGCCACTTGCGGAAGGCATCGCCCTCACCGGCGTCGAGCTCCGCAGCGTGGCTCAGCACGCCCGTTTCGCCAAGTGCGATCTGGAGCCGCTTGACCTCGGCCTTGAGTGTCAAGACCTCGGCGGCGAGCGCCAGCGTGATACCTAGGCTGCGCGCCTGATCGCTGTCCCTCAACTGCGCCAGATGAGCAGCCCAGACGTTCTCCATCTATACCCTCATTTTCGCGCGCGAGGCTGACCGCTGGGACAATAGGAACGTGCTGGTCACCCGTCAATTGTCGATGGGTATCCTCGAGGGTCGACCAAGATCACCGCGTCGAGCGCCAGCACGCCCTCGCCTCGCGCGCCTACCCAAACTGGGTTGATCTCGAGTTCCGCCAGAGCCTGGCCCGTGGCCACCGCGAAGTCCGACAAAGCGGCGAGCATTCGAGAGAGCGCGTCTATGTCACGGGGAGCCCTTCCCCGCAAACTTTCGAACAACGGGGCGCCGCGCAGGCTCCTCAGCATGAGGGCCGCTTCTTCGTCGTCGATCGGCATCAGCCGATGGACAACATCCTTCAGGACTTCCGCATGGATGCCGCCAAGACCGACGGTCATCACCGGCCCGAAGGTGGGATCGCGCCGGATGCCGACAAGGACCTCGAGGCCCCCCCTCGGCGCCATGCGCTCCACCAGCACGGGCCTCGGCGGCCCATCCGCGGCCTGGGCGACCCGCTCGAAAGCTGCTTCGACCGTGATCCCGTCGACAAGGTCGAGCGCCACACCACCGATATCCATTTTATGGAGGATGGAGGCATCACTAATCTTGAGTGCGACGGGATAGCCGATCTGCTCGGCGATCATTCGAGCCTCAACCGCGGTTGTCGCGAGTGCGCCTTCCGGCACCGGAATGCCGTGGGCGCTCAGTAGTCGTTTCGCTCCTGCCTCGGTGATCGGTCCCGGCGATAGAATCCCTCTCGATGGTGGGATGTCATGACTGTGCTGCCGTCGCCGCTTCCTCCAGGCGTCGTAGTCGACGATCCGGCGTAGTGCCGAGGCTGCCTTGCCCACAGTGCGGAAAGGAAGGAGACCGCCCGCTTCGAGGATCAAGCAGCCCTCGCCGCGGATATCGGTCATCCAGACCGGCACGATGGGTTTTTCGACATCCCCTTGCACCCGGACCAGCATCGCAGCGAAGTCTGCCGTGACCTGGCCGTATTCCATGGGGATCGGCGCTAGGACCACGTCGATATTGTCGGCGGCTAACAGCACCCGCAGCGAGCCCTCGGCGGTTTCCATACGCGATAGGGCCTCCGCGCTCAGATCGAGCGGATTGATCGGGGGCGAATATTCTAGAAGATAGGGCTTCAACGCGGCGACCGTCTCAAGCCTCAAGGTGCTCATAACCATGCCGGCCTCGGTCACCTTATCCGCTGACAATGCGTTGGTACCGCCGGAGAAGGAATAGACGCATACTTGGCCGGTGATGGTCGCCTTGCGGCGCGCGAGCAGTGCTGCCGTCTCCGTGAGTTCGTCTGCATCGAAAACTTCGACAGCGCCGTATTGCGAGAAGACCGCGCTGTTCACCGCAGCGTCGCCGGAGAGCGCCGCCGTATGGGATCGCGTTGCCACCGTGCCGACAGTCGAGCGCCCGGTCTTCAAGATCACCACCGGTTTCCCCGCCTCAGCCGCGAGCTTCAGCGCGGCCAGGAATCGCGGGCCGTTGCGGACGCCTTCGATCACAGCCGCGATCACCTTGATCTCTTCGTGGCGGATCATGTGGACGATGAGGTCACTGATTTCGAGATCCGCCTCGTTGCCGGCTGAAAGCCAGAGCGCGATGCCAACGCCGCGTTCCATGCTTTCCATGATCGTCCGGCCGAGACCGCCCCCCTGGGTCGCAAGCCCGATCGGGCCCGAGCGCAGCGTATTTTTGAAGGCCGCCGAGGGCGTCATGCCAATGCCGTCGTAGAGATTCGAGACTCCAGGGCAGTTCGGCCCATAGATCCGCATCCCGCTGGCTTCGGCGATAGCCAACATCTCCGCTTCCTGTGTGGCCCTGGTCTCTACGATCTCGCTAAAGCCTGGCGTCCAAACGATGGCGAATTTGACGCGCTGGGCCGCGCAGTCACGGAGCGCCTGCATCACCTCACTAGCCGGTATTAGCAGGAGCGCTACGTCGAAATCCTCGACTGGCGCTTCCGCGATGCCCGGCCAGCACCGATAGCCGAAGACCTGTGCCTCGGCGGGGTTCACGAAGACCATCTTTCCGCGAAAGGGCTTATGGACGATGAGGTTCTGAACGCCCCGAAAGCCGGCGCTCCCCGTGTTTTCTGAAGCGCCGACGACGATCAGCCGTTCTGGCTTTGCTAAGAGCGTGAGGTCGGGGAATTTCGTTGCCCTCAAGGAAGGAAAGCTCATCGGGCGGGTGGCGCGATCTCGGTGAAACGCAGCACGCCGTCCGGGCGCGGCGACCAGCTTACCCCGTCGCTCAGGCCGTAGGCCTGCCGCTCGTTGTAGAGCAGCGCATAGGGAGCGTTGTCCTTGCTGATTCGCCAGATCTCGCTCATTAGCTGTAGCCGCTTGCCCGAATCGGTTTCGGCTCGTTGCTTGCGGATGAGTTCGTCCACGCGAGGATCGGTCCAATAGCCTCTCGAGCCGGTTTCATAGAGCGCGGTCAATTGGGAATTGCCGTCCATCATGATCGCACCGTTCGCGAACATATGCATTCCGGGCAGCTTCCGGGCTGACCAGAGTGGGAAGAAGCCATTGTATTCCATCCCGATAAGCTCGGTCTTGATGCCTATCGCGCCGAGGTAGCCCGATATGGCTTGGGCGACATTCGCCGCCGAAGCGAGGTTGTTGCTTGGGTAATGGAAGGGGATCGTTTCGCCCTTGTAGCGCGACTCCGCTAGCAGGGCGCGGGCTTTCGCCACATCGTAGGCGGTGGGCTTGACCGAGGCGTCGTAGCCGAAAGTCACCGGCGAGACGATCTGGCCGGCCGGCGTTCCCATACCCCGCAGGAGCTTTGTCGTGATCGTCTCTCGGTCCACCGCAGTGTCGATGGCGAGCCGCAGCTTCACGTCGCTCAAAAGGGGATCGACGGTGTTGAAGCCGAGATAGACGACGCGGTATCCGTCGGCACGCTCAGCCCGGATGCCAGGCTGCGTCGAGAGCCGGTCAACCATGGCGGGCGGCAGGGCCGGAACGATATCGACCTGGCCAGAGATCAGGGCGGCGACCCGGCTCGATTCCTCGGGCACCGGCTTCAGGATGGCGGTCTTGAGCCGGGGTGCGCTACCCCAGAAGCCGGGAAAGGCTTCCAACTCGATGCTTTCGTCCTTCACCCAGCGGATGACGCGATAGGGACCGGAACCGACCGGCGTCTGTCCGAATTGCGTGGCGCCCATCGCCTCATATGCCTTGTGCGGCACGATATAGATCAGCGAGACCGGCCGGGGGAATACCGATAGGGGCTCGCTCAAGGTAAATCGCACCTGATCGTCGCCAACTTTCTCCACGGTCTTGATGTTGGATACGAACGTGCGGATCGGCGCCCGGGCATCGGCTAGGATCTTCTGATAGGTCCAGATAACATCGTCGAGCGTGACTGGCTGGCCGTCATGGAATTTGGCGCCCTTGCGGAGCCTGAAGGTCCAGGTAACGGCGTCGGGCGAGACGGTCCATTCAGTCGCAAGGCGGGGCGCCACCGACCCGTCCGCCGCGATCTCGGTCAGCGCGTCGAAGACATTGAGCCGGACATGAAGACTGATGGGGGCTACGTCGATCGTTGGATCGAGTGTCGGAACATCGGCGGTGAGTGCTACGGTGACGGTACTCTCCGCGGCCAAGGTGGACAGACCGGAAAAAATCATCAAACCGATTACCGCGAGCCCGGATCGCAACATCTTCATTGCCTAATTCCCTCCCAGTTGCGATTGGTCTACATAAAACTGTTGGGCGAGGCGAGCGAGCGCCCGTGAGATTTGGGGAAATCAGCTAATCGGAATTTACGGCTTGTCCCAGTTCCACAGGAGCCACCTAAAGCTACCCAAAAATCATTCGAATCTACGCCCACCGGGGCATTCTGCAATCAAGCGGTATCGCTACCACTTTACCCTGCTACATAGGCCTGCTACACACTCAATACAGTGACAGCCCAGAAATGCTAGGTTTCTGCGGATTTTTGAAGGTAGGCTTCTTTTCCCATCCCCTCCGCCACTTGACGTGAGCCCATCGTCTCATCCAGGGATAAGGAGAGTCTGTTGGTCATTTGAGCCCATTAGGCTCGGTGGCGCAACGGGATAGGGCTGAGCCCCTGATCGAGCGCAGCGCCCCGTCCCATTGCATCGTCGGAGGGCTGAGCTTGGCGTAGATGGCCGGCGGCAGGTTGCCGAGACGGCTATGAGGCCTGATGGTGTTGTAGTCGTCTTTCCAGGCCGCCAGGGCCGCTCTGGCGTGAGCCAGCGAGGGTGAACAGCGTCTCGTTCAGGAGTTCGTCGCGTAGACGCCCGTTGAGGCTTTCCGCGAAGGCGTTCTGCGTCGGCTTGCCCGGAGCGATGTAGTGCCATTCGACCTGGGTCTCCTGCGACCAGCCAGGATCGCAATGATCTCTTCCTCGGTGAACCGGCTGCCCTTCATCGTCCGTCTCCCTCAGCTCAACGGACTCTACTCAAAACTGGAGGAGGGTTACGGGCTCACGTCAATCAAGGCGACGTTTGATGCCTAGCGGCCTATTCAATTTCGGGTTCTAGAGCCCTGTTCCGATCTTCGAGACAACGCTCCCTATTTATTATGGATGGATCGAAGCTATTTCCTTCACGCCAGGCACATAGATCCCGCCGCGACGCCCCCCACCGGTGCAATCGTAAATCCAATGCGGAAGGGGACGGCTCTCCGGCGTGACTAACCACAGCCGAGCCAGATGACGCCTGCGGTCCACCCCGTCGAAGTCTTCATATTCCGTTCGCGTATGGAGCAGCACGTGATTGTGAAGGAACTGTATATCGCCCTTTTCAAGCATCATGCTCAGGTGGAACATAGGCTCATTGGAGATCTCCTCGACGAGATCTAATGCCGCCCGCTGATCGTCCGTCAGGCGCGGCAGTTCCGGAAAGTTTTCGGAATTCCGGACAAAGCCCGGCGTGAAGAATGTGGTCAGCTTGCCCTGGTGGTAACTAAACATAGGCATTTGGAAATAAGGCTTCGCGCCTGCCGGTATCTCGTTCTGGCGGCTTGTCCAGAATGGCTGATAAAGGACGCGAAGAAGATCGGGCCGTCGTTTCATGATCTCGTTGTGTATCGCGACTGAACTGACAACAAGGCTTTGGCCGCCACTCCGCGCCGGGTGCAGGCACAGCAAGCCAACGATGTCACAGGGGTCTACATGAAAGTACGCCCTGCCGCGGGTGCTGTAGCCGCGGCGCTGTGGATGCAGGAAGATGCGTGGCTTTTCGGATGTCTCTTCCCTGGGTGCCTCGGCGGCGTTATCCCCGAGGTTGGTGACGTGGCCGAGGAGATGGCCCTTGCTGTTCTGTACGACCGGGTAGCCCAGATGTACGCCCATGCCCCAATAGAGCACCGCGACATCCTCGCGGGAATAACGATCGACGGGCAACCCTCGCAGCAGGACGAACCCGCGCCCGTCGAGCACGTCACGCCGCAGTTCCAAAAGCCTTGCGCCGAAAGTCGGTAGAGGAAAATCCAGCTTGGTGATCTCTATGAGATCAAGACCACGGGTCCTGATCTGGACGAGGCGGAATTCAATTCAGCGAGATCGGACGGCGTCAGACGATATTGCCATTCAATCGATTGCTGAAGCTCGTTCCCCATCCAGCAGGCCGGATCGGATAGGGGAGTCTCGGGTATTTCGATTTCGTCGTCTGGGCAAGACGCCACCTCTTGGGTTGCGCTCATCAATCCACCACCTTCTCAAGGAAGAGTCGTTATCCCGCCGCACGAATTAACTATTGTCCATCGAAGGTCTCTCCATTGCAATATGCCC
The DNA here is from genome assembly GCA_947473305.1 of Rhodospirillales bacterium. GTDB lineage: Bacteria > Pseudomonadota > Alphaproteobacteria > ATCC43930 > CGMCC-115725 > CANJCB01. The sequence continues at coordinate 3,469 of CANJCB010000001.1, read as the reverse complement.
GGCGAAACCGGCGCAAACTGGGGAGATTCTACTCTGTGTGATTCGTGGTTGGTCCAGATCCCGCCCCGCCAGCAAACCCACTCGGTCTGGCTCGTCGATCCCGCTCTTAAACTGCCTCCCGGCACGCTTTATCGGCTGTCATCTCCTTCGCACCGGCCAGTACATCGAACCCAAAACCCACAACGATCTTCTCCCATTCACCCGATAGTTTCATCTTGCGGAATTCAGCCTGGAATGCGTCCAGGATATCCGTGTCGCGCGGGCGGAACGCGCCGCTAAGAGGAACGATGACGTCGTCGGGGAGTGGCCCCACATGGGCAAAGGAACCAGGCTTGGCCGCCAGCCGTTGCCTGGCAAGCACGATGCCCGCCGATCCTATCTGCACCCGTTTAGTAAGTACCGCTTCTATGGTTGTCGTGCTGTCTGGAAAAATACTGATGCTGCTACGATCGGAGTAGGCCGCTTGGAGCAGCGAAACTCCATAGGCGCCGGCACTTACGCCAACCTTGAGGTTTCGCCCGGCCATCTCCTTGATCGACTGGGGCGGGTTCGGCAGTTCCGACGGGAGATAGATCCAGGCGGAATAGTCATCGCCAAAGGGATCGGTATAGGCGACCTGGTCACACCGGGACTTAGTGACCCCCAGAGCAGCGCCAATCATATCCCAACGTCCTGCATTGAGACCGGGGATCAGTTCGCCATAGCTGGCGACAAACGCTTCTATTTTGGGGATACCGAGACGTTCCATGACAAGCCGCACAATGGTCGGCGCGAGCCCGTCGACAGTGCCATCGGGTTTGAGCGCCCCATATGATGCAGCATTGACGATCCCGACCTTGATGATGCCGGCCTTGCGAGCGCGGGCAAGCACGCCATCGCCGGTTTGGGCAGCCGCGGGATGCCGGAGTAGCCCAGTGCCTCCTGCTCCCAAAAGGCCCAGAACGCTCCGTCGCGACCAATTCGGCATCATCTACCTCCCAGCTTTACGTCTTTCGATAACCTTGCGATGTCTTGCTGTGCTTCGGCCCCAGACTGAAACTTTCTTTAAAACGACTCTAACGATTTGAACTTCATAGAAAATTTGAACCAGTCACAGGGTCCCGATCGGCCCCGGATGGGACCCCGTTCCGCCAACGATTTATATCGTAAAGTCAAAGCATCAGGGAAATTTGATAGGGGTCTAGATTGACTCAACCCGGGAAAGCGCCGGTGCGGATCTGGGCTCGCCTTAGAAATCGACACAAGTGCTAAAACCTGGGCTGGCATTGGTTAGCTAAAGGCGCTCGGCACGCCATATCGCGCCGAGCGCCTACGCGTTAGCTCTTTCGCCCGCCGAGCATATAGCCGCCCACGAGCAGGCCAACACCGAGGGCTTCTGACCACTGTTGGTCGATTACCTAGCAGGCTCCATATGATGTGAGTTAAATGGAGGCTGTTTCCGGTTTCGCCGTCGTGGACGCAGCCGGCTTCGCAGCCTCGCGCCGCATTCAGTCGATTAGGAGAGACCGTGACTCCACTTTCCATCCTCGATCTTGTCCGCATCACGGAGGAGACCGACGCGAAGGGCGCGCTCGACAACGCCCGAGACCTGGCGGCGCATGCCGAAATCTGGGGCTATCGCCGCATCTGGGTGGCGGAGCATCACAACATGGCCGGTATCGCCAGCGCCGCGACATCGATCGTGATCGCCCATATCGCCGCGGGCACGAAAAGCATCCGGGTGGGCTCTGGCGGGATCATGCTGCCCAACCACTCGCCCTATGTCATCGCCGAGCAATTCGGCACGCTGGCGCGGCTGTTTCCGGGTCGCATCGACCTTGGGCTCGGCCGGGCGCCTGGAACCGACCAGATGACGCTGCGAGCCCTTCGCCGCACCTACGAGGACGCCGAAAACTTTCCGCAAGACGTGCTCGAGTTGCAAGCGTTCCTCGCTCCGGCCGTTGCGAACCAGCGAATCCAGGCGGTGCCCGCGGCGGGAACGGAAGTGCCGCTGTGGATCCTCGGTTCGAGCCATTTCGGGGCCATGCTCGCTGGGGAACTCGGCTTGCCCTATGCCTTCGCCTCGCATTTCGCGCCGGAATTGCTCCTTCCGGCATTGCAGATCTACCGCGACCGCTTCAAGCCTTCCGAACAACTCGCCCAGTCCTATGCGATGGTTGGCGTCAACATCATCGCCGCCGAGACAGACGCCGAGGCACGCCGCTTGGCGACGACCAAGCAGATGTCGTCCACGGACATTCTCCGGGGTTCGCGGGGCCTGAGCCGGCCGCCGATCGACGATATCGAAAGCTACTGGTCGCCAACGGAAAAGGCCGAGGTGATGCGCAAGCAGGCGCGCTCCATCGTCGGATCCCCCGAGACGATCCGTTCGGGCATCGACGCGCTGGTCGCGGAGACCGGCGCCGATGAACTTATCGTCGTATCCGATGTCTATGATCATGCGGCGCGACTGCGCTCCTTCGAACTGATTGCCGAGGCTGCTGGAGCTATGTCTGCGCCACGGTATCGATCCTCTTCTGAGACGATAGTGGCGTGAGTGTCAGACGTGCGACAAAACTCGCTCAGAACGAGATTCACGTTGCGCGCTAAGTGGACAAAGTCAGCAGGAAATACGGCTTTTATGCTGAGCCAGGTTCATTGCCTATAGAGCGGACGGGCACAAACCGACCCATTCCGGCACTCAGCTATCGGGTTAGCTCGGGAAGCGGTCATAGGAGAAGCTGGGTGGGTACCGGACGGCGCCCGCACATCCTCGGGCTTAATGTCAGCGAGCCGCCGCCGGAGGATCCATGTCGGACGGGATGGCGGCGACGTGGCGGTAGAAGGCTACCGCGCGATTGATGTAGGAGCTCTCGGAAATCAGCGCCGATAGGATGGACCCTCCGGTTCCCACTCTTGTGAGAATGTAGACCTTCCAGCGTCCTGGCTCCGGTGCGGCATCAAAGAAATAAACGAGCTGAAGATCGCCTGGCGCGATGGCCGTCATCAAAAACCGCTGAGCGCCTGTCACGTTCTCCGCTTGGATAACGACCCGTCGCGGTGTCACTTCAACGGGCCGGAGGCGATAGACGATGTCGGCGGCCAAACGATTTTCACGCTGGGCGAATATGAGGTCATGACCTTCACGAAATTCGCTCGGCGTAAAATCCACGCGCGGCCGCCGCGACGTTGGATCTAGGGCCGTCGCCGCGGTGATGAGCGCCTCCCACCGCTGATCCGTGACCGACCAGTAGCTCAGTCCGGTCAAGGAGGAGATCTTGCCGAAAGCCGTTAGAACGGCGTCCACGTCGGCCATACCCTCGATCTCTCCCGCGACGGCGATCTGAACCGCCCCGGGATTCGTGGAGGCCGTTTAGTTTAAGTTATGCTGCCGCTTGTATGTCGTCGAGCATGGCGTAGTAGCGTTCCTCGGCTTCGGCGGGAGGAATGTTTCCGATAGGCTCCAGCAGACGCCTGTTGTTGAACCAGT